>JAPLUI010000135.1 GCA_026397725.1 Verrucomicrobiota bacterium
CCATGAGTGCGTGCCGAAGGCTCTGTTCATGGACGTTCCTTCCGCTCGACGACAGGAATGTCGTCGCTCCCTAACGGGCCTCCTCGGAGCCAAGTTACTCGGGAGGGGCGTGCCCGCCGCGAGACGGACCGTGCCTCATGGCAACCCCGCAGCTCTAACGGTCTAGCCACAGCGGTGTGGCGGGCTGTGCCCTTCCCACCGCCCATCGAAGCGGGCAAGGTCCTGACCTGGTGGCCGACGGATCACATGGATGACCTGATCCAGAGGCGGGGCCCGCAGCAGCTCCGCGCACCGTTCTTGCGTTCCCTTTTCATCCTTCGGCATTCCCTGCCAGGGCTGGTCCGCACGGGCTGGCGAATTCAAGCTCAAACACCGCGCCGGGGCCAGCCCCGAGTTGCAGCCGTCCGCCAAGCTGGCGGGTCAGGTCGGTGACCAGTTGCAGGCCCAGTGAGGTCAAATCATTCAGGTCAAGGTCCGGCGGCAAGCCGACCCCGTTGTCCGCCACGCACAGTCGCCAGCCATGGCCGTCCGCATGGGGCTGGAGAGTCACCCGCAGCTCCCCGCTGCGGCCGGCCGGGAAGGCGTGTTTGAACGCGTTGGTGAGCAGTTCGTTGACGAGCAGCGCGCAGGGGATGGCTAGGTCCATCTTCAAGTGGACCGGGGCCAGTTCAAAATGGAGTTGGATGGTGCGGGGATTGAGCACCAGCGAGCGGAACAATTGGTTGGTGAGATGCCTGAGGAAGGCGGCGAGGTCGATTGCGGTGAAGTTTTGCGAGTCGTAGAGTTGTTCGTGGATCAGGGCCATGGAGCGCACCCGGTGTTGCATGTCTAACAACGCTGCCGTGGCACCGGGGTGGTCGATTTTGTTGGCTTGCAAGCGTAGCAGGCTGCTGATGATTTGCAGGTTGTTATTCACCCGGTGATGAATCTCCATGAGCAGGGCCTCCTTTTCGTGGAGGGATTGTAGCTGTGCCGCTTCCGCCTGCTTGTGCTGTTGCAGCAATTTCCATTCGCGCAGGGCACGCTCGACGGTTTGCGGCATGGCGGCGAAGGCCTCCGGCGACTTGACCACATAATCCAGGGCGCCCGCCTTCATCACCTCCACCACGATCTGTTGATTGCCAAACGCGGTCATCACCAGGATTGGGAACGGCGCGTCTGCCGAGGGATGCGTCAACACCTCCACCGCGAGACCATCCGGCAGGTTCAGATCCATCAGCACCAGGTCGGGAGGCCGGGCCTGCACGCTCGCATCAAATTCGCGCAGGGTGGCCACGCTGTGGATTTCGGGCGCGGCAACCGACGCTTCATAAGCGCGGCGGATGGCGGCGACGTGGGCCTCTTCGTCCTCCACAATCAGCAGATACAGGTGCTCGGTGTTCATTTGGGTCTTCAGGGTGAGGTCAGGGCGAGTGTGGATACTGGTTCCACGCCAACCAGTAGTAACCGAAGGCGTGCATCAACTCGGTGAACCGTGCAAAGTCCACCGGCTTGACCAGATAACTGTTGGCTTGCTTGTCGTAGGCTGCGAGCATGTCCCCCTCGGCTTTTGAAGTGGTCAGGATCACCACCGGGATCCGCTTGAGATTGGCGTCCGCCTTGATGATCTGCAACACCTCCATCCCGTCCATCTTAGGCAGGCGCAGGTCGAGCAGGACAATGCCCGGGCGCGGCGAGGTGGCCGGGTCGCTGAAGCCATGCCGTTGATACAGGTAGTCCAAGGCCGCCTGTCCGTCGCTGACGTGGAACAGGAGATTGGCCACGTTGCAGTTCTCGAAGTTGCGCCGCACGATCTCGGCATGGGCCTCATCATCTTCCACCAGCAATATCGCAATCGGTTTGCCTTTCATGGTTTCTCTCCGCCTTTTTGGATGCTCAACGGCACTCGGCAGCGTGAATCAGCAGCACGTGCCTGGGGCCGCTCAGGGGGGACTCTACCCAGCGGCGGCCCCGATGCAACACTATTTTCGTTTGATGTCGGCGACGGTTCAAAACTAGATTTTTTGCCGGAGCAAAACTAGACAGATTTCAACGTGAAATGGCCGAGAATCGGGGGCCAGATTAACTTTGGTGAATGATCGAGCACCCAGAGCTTGCGAAACGGGTGGAAAAGC
>JAPLUI010000528.1 GCA_026397725.1 Verrucomicrobiota bacterium
CCGTTGCTACTTCCCGTTTTTCAGCAGCTCGACCATGGCTTTGCCCATGGCTTCACCGACGTCCATGTAAACTTCGGCGTTGCCGCCGTAGTGGCCGTTGCCGCCGCCGCCCTGGGCCATTGGGTTGGTGTAGACCGTGGCCACGTTGCCCTTGAATTCCGGGTGTTTGCCGCTGGTGCCGTCCACCGCGAGTTGACCCTCCAGCACCTTGTTGGCGCTGCCCTTCACGGCCTCGCCCATGGTGGCCAGGACGAACTTCGCGTCCGGGCAATTCAGGTCCTTGCGCACCGCCTTGATGAACTGGACGAGATTCGTCTCGTAATGCGCGGCATGCACGGGATTCCCGCCGTCCTTCTCGCCCTGCCAGAAGAAGAAGCCCGCGATCTCGGCCTTCGTTGCACCGGGGTAGTACTTGCCCAGCTCCGCCAGGGCCGTCTTGACGAAGGCGAGTTCCTCGTCGTACTGCAGTCCGGCATACCAGTTGATGGGGTTGCCATTCTTGTCGAGCCACGGCGGCGGCTCCGTCGCCGCGCCCTTGGCCGGGTCCGCGGCCCAGGAATCCGGTTTGTCCTTGTAGCCGGCGTAAACCTTCCCGTCCTCCACCAACCGCTCGCTGCCGGGCGGCAGGTAGTCCCAGCCCAGGCTCCGGTTGCCGATGCAGGTCTTGAGGAGCATCACCGGCGCGTCAACGGCATTGCCCAAACCGTACCCGATGCCGAACTCCGGACCGATGGTACCGCCATTGATGCCCAACCAATCGTTGACCATCATTCCCCTGCCCTGCATGAACCGCACCAAGCGGACATCCTGCCGGGCGGTCCAGGCACCGGCCCCATCCACAAGATAGGGATATTTCTTTTTTGTCTTCACCGCATTTTCCAGGGATCCTTCCGCGCCGGCAATCCTGCCCATGCCCACCATGTTGGATTGCCCCATCAGGATGAACACCTTGACCGGCTTGGATGTGTCCGCCGGTTTGCTGCCATCATCGGCCGCCCGGCCGCTGGCGGCCAGCGCCATTGTTGCGATCATGATCATGCTGCTGATTCGTTGCTTCATTGTATCTGTTTTGTTTGTTTGTTTGTTTGGTCTAACGAAAAAACTGTTGCTATTTCACCGGCGTCAGGGTGATGTCCTTGAGCGCAAAAACTGGGCTCGGTTTGTCGAAGCTGGGCCAGTGATTCCCATCTGCTGTCTTGGCACGCTCTTTTGTCTTTTTCAGCATTTCAGCTTTTTCTTGATGAAGGCGGGGCCGCCGTTGCGCACCGGCGACCCCGCTGGGATTCCGGAGAGAACCCATCAACTCCGGAATGGTGGAAGAGTTATCAGTTATCAGTTATCAGTTATTAGTTATTAGTTATCACTGATCAGTGATCGGTGGGGAGCGGGAGGCAGAAGGGTGCGCGGAAGCTTCTCCTGACTCCTGTCTCCGCCTGACTTTCAGACCTTCGACTTTTCGACCTTCAGACGCTTTGCGCTCTGCCTTCCTCACGGCACCGACACCTTGAGGCGGGCGAATTTCGCCGTGTCGGGGGCGCGCGCAAGCCGCAGCGTCACCTTGTCCTTGCCCGCTTCTGGTACATTCTGTTCCACAGTCACACCGGTTGAAGAGCCAGCGGTGTCGGTTCCCACCGTGTATGGCGAGGGCGGGGTGGCCCAATTCACCAGATCAGTGCTCACTTCGATCACCACGGTGGTGCTGCCGTCGATGGACGTCTGGTCACGCACGAAGGTGAACAGGACGTCGGCGCCGTCGGTGGAGGATTGCGGCAGTTTGCCGAGGTCGTTGGTGTCCTTGTCGCCGCCGAGCACGTATTCCACGCCGTTGGCCACGCCGTCGCCGTCCTCGTCCGCGTTAGGGTCACTGCCGGTGGTCGGGGCGTTGGTGGATTTCCACAAGGCATAACCGGTCAAGCCGCCGGGAAGCGTCACGTCGAGCACCACGGCGTCGATGTGGGCGGCCTGGCCGATGTTGTCGGTCCCCCACAGGGTGAACCCGTCGCCGCCTTCCACCGTGATCGGGCC
Source organism: Verrucomicrobiota bacterium (assembly GCA_026397725.1). Lineage (GTDB taxonomy): Bacteria > Verrucomicrobiota > Verrucomicrobiia > Verrucomicrobiales > Akkermansiaceae > Luteolibacter. The sequence continues at coordinate 2,026 of JAPLUI010000528.1, forward strand.
GGTGAAGATGCGCTCGAAGCTGCCTTGGTGTGACCCGCTCGCCGAGTCGGTCCAACTCAGGATCAGGGTGGCGGTCGGCGCGGCACTGCCGGTCTGCCTGACGATGGAACCGGAGGCCGCCCCCTCGCTGTACTGATAGGTAATTCCATCGGTGGTCCTCGTGTTCCAGGTGGCGTAGACGGCGTTGATGACCGAGCCGTCGGGCACGCCGAAGGTCCACGTGACGCTGGGGACGCCTCCGTTGTAGACCATGTAGGCGTTCGCTTCGCTGATCGGCGTGCCGTCCGGCTCCCAATTGGATGTCCCGTCCAGATCCCGGAGGGGACTGTTCACCGTGGTGAACCCGTCATCGCAATCTTCCGGCCAATCCGGCCCCCCGGAAGCAGGAAGAGTCGCTGCGTACGGTACGTCGATTGCCACCAGCGTGCCGGTCACCCCATACGTCGGTGTTCCAACGATATGGCCCGTCGTGACTTCGATCCCGCCGGACGGCGGTGCGGCGGTAGTGAAGTTCCAGGTGATGTCGTCGGCGATTCCGGCGAAGGGGTTCCCGTTGAGGTCCTTAATGGCGCTCGCGCTGATCTGGACGGCGTAGTCCGTGCTCGACTTGAGATGATTCGCACTGCGGTCGATGGTCAGTTGCGTGCCGGAAACCGAGACCTGGGAGTTGGGCAGGTTGATCGTCAGGTCGGACCCTGCCCCGAGCGTCAGGTTGCGGAGCTTCACGGTGCCGGTGCCGGTGAGCACGACGTCCTCATCGAATGTCGCCACCACGTTGCCGTAAGGCGCCACTCCGGTCGCCTCGTCCGCAGGGCTCACCGACGCGATCGTGGGCGGCGTGCCGTCGGCCGAGGTGGTGAAGGTCCACGTGTCGTCCAGAATCCCGGCGAAAGCGTCTCCGCTCGCGTCCTTGATCGCGTCGGCACTGATCCTGACGGAATAGTTCGTGCTCACGGCCAAATTCACCGAGGGATCAATGGTCAGTTGCTTGCCGTCGACCGAGACCTGCGCCGCGTCGGGCAGCGGAATGGCGATGTCCGAGTTGCCGGTGCCGTCGTCGAGATTCTTGATCGTCACGCTGCCGTTGCCGGTGAGCACCAGCCCCTCGCTGAAGGTGGCCACCAGGTTGGTGGTCACCGGCACGTTCGTCGCGCCAAGGCCGGGGCTGTAGGTGTCGATGGTCGGCGGCGTGCCGGAACTGGGGATAGTGACGTCGATGATCACCGCATCCAGGTGGGCGGTATTGGCTCGACGTTCCTGTCTCAGTGTGAACCCATCGCCGCCCACCACCGTGATCGGATTGGAAAAGATTTTTCCAAAGTTTGCGTTGCGGGCAACGCCAACATTGTCGGTCCATCTCAGGACCAGATCGGCCGCAGGAGCGGTGTTGTAGTTGAATGTCGCGACGGCCGAGGCCGTTCCTTCGGTGTAGGTGTAGTAGGCGGTGTCGTCTCTTGTACGCCATGTCGTGTAGATGGCGTTGATAATCGAGCCGTCGGGCAGATCGATGCCGGAGGCGGCGAGGTTGAAGTTGAAAAGGACGACGGTCCCCGGATAGCCAGCCCAGTTCTTGGACTCACCGAACGGGGTTCCGTCCGGTTCCCAATTCGAGTCGCCGTATTGCTCCTCCTGGATGCCGGCGCCGGCGATGATCTGGAACCCGTTGTCGGCGACTGTGGCGATGACGCCCGCGTCGCCCACCCAGATCGAATCACCGTCGCCGGGATACGGAAACGACAGCGGGGTCGGCACGTCGATGGCAATCAGCTTGCCGGAGACGCTTCCCGACACGATGTGATCCGGGGTGACTTCGATTCCGGCGCGGGCCGGGGTGGTGGTGAAAGCGCCAATTGTGATCGCGGCAGTGGCGAGGGCCAATTTGCTTCTGGATTGATTGGTTGTTTTCATGGTGATTGGGAAGTTAGAGGTTGGAATTCAGTGGGGACACAGGGGACAGGGAGAAGAGCGGTGATTCGGTGTTTTGGTGATACGGTTAGAGGCAAAGGATCGGTGGCTTCACGCCGGGATTTTCACTTTTCATCTATTTGTTTGGAATTTCGTGCTTGAAAAGCGGCGCGTTGGCCGGATCAGCGGCAGTCAGCCCGCCGCCCGCGAAACCCGCAAGAATTCTTTTCATCGCGACTTGTCCTGATTTCCGCTAGTCAGTCTTCTCACCGTGGTGTGGGCGAGCGGTCTTCTTACCGACGATGGATGCACGCCCGCCTTCATGGCCATGATCATGCCCGCGGCCTCGATGTAGTTCTCCACATAGATGAACTTCGGGTGTTCGGGATGGTTGAGGCAGCTCTTGTTCTCACGCACCACGATCACCGGGATGCCCGCATCGAGACACGCCTGGTGGGGCGCGCCGAAACAGCCGTATGGGGAAACCATGCAGTCAATTTCCCGGTAGCTCATGCCACCGCCGCTCTCGCGGCTGATCCGCGGGGCCTGGTGCAATCCCTTGAGAAGGCAGTGAATGAAATTCTCGGTGATGATCTCCACGGCGATTCTTGGATCCACCACCTCCTTGAATCCTGTCAGGGCATAGTCCACAGGACCGTGGGCGCACGGTTTGTCCAACGCCTCGCCGATCAGGCGGGTGGCAATCGCCTCCACGCCACCGACAGGATTGACGCCGCCGTCGCGCCAATAGGCCGCCAACGCCTCGCTGGAGATGGTGATGGGCGTGGCGATGCCCAGCGCGTCGAACTCCAGGTCCTTGACCTGCGCCACCAGTTTTTCCCAGTTGATGACATCGCCCGTGGCCATGCCGTTTTCCATGCGGGCAAGCAGTTGCAGCGGCACCTCCAGTTCCAGGATTTCCGTGTCCAGACCAAGCGTCACCCGGGCGGCGGACACCGCGTTGATCGACTGGTAATCGGCCTTGTTCACGACCACCAGCACCTTGTTATACCGGACCTTTCGCAGGAACAGCTTGCCCTGCAGGAACTGGTCCAGATGGCTTCCTTCCACATAGAGCGCGTTCTCGGGCATCTCGTTGAGATCCGATGCGTTCACCACGTTGGGATGAAGCACCAAGGTCTCACAGCAAGCGCCGAGCAAGCGCGCGGGAGCGTTGCCATCGCCACAGTGGCCGCCGATCTCACATCCGATCCCCGTGGGGACTATCATGACTGCATTCATTGGTATGATCTCCTGTTTCTGTTGTGTTTTGTTGTGTTGTGTTGTGTTGTTTGCCCGGGATTCGCATTCATTGTTAGCTAAAACGGATGCCGCGGGCACTGGGGTACCAAGCCGGCAGTGCGATGGGTTCCTCCTCGAAGCGCTGCAGGATGGCGGCCGGCACGTGGCGCTTGTGTGCGATGAGGGTATAGACCTGTTCGTCGAACCATTTGTCGTGGAGGGTCCAGCGCCCCTGGTTGCCCTTCTTGGCACCCCAACTGTTTTCGACGAGCCATTTCCGGGGCCGTCCGGCCTGGTCGAGATCCACGCCCATGAGGGCCATGGCATGGCAGGAGAACCCGACATGGAAGCGCGTCCGGTCGGCCTTGCTGACGGTCAGGTCGATCCCGAAGAGGGTCTCGTAATCGAAGAGCTGGTGCTCCATCAGCCCGTGCTCCTCGGACTGGTCGATGTTCATGTTCACCGCGAACCAGAGCGGCTCGTTGGCGAGGATGGAGGCCATCGCGATTTCCTTCATCAGAGCGGTGGCGATGTTGACGAAGTGCATGCATTCGTTGCCGATGATGTTAGAACTCCGGCTGAAGCGATAGTGCCGCCCCATCTCGTTGAGCGGGTCGTTGTAAAGGCATACGAAGTCAGCCAGCGAACCGCCGAGGTATTTCCGGCTGAACGACTGCGGGGTGTGGCGCTCCGGCGGGGTGAGATCCTCCTCGGCGACGGTGCTCATGTCCTTTCCGGAGTCTTTCCCGTTCCCATCGCTCGGCTGGCGGCGCCGATAGCGCCACTCGAACTCGGCCGGTGGTTCGCCGAGGTTGATGACCAGAAACCGGTAAACCTCCCTGAGTGCATCGTGTTTCCCGGCGCGCATCTCATCCAGGCTGGCCCCATCGGCATACCTCTCAAGGATTCGGACCGCCCGCGACCGGAGCATACGGCCGAGGATGTGATTGAGGGTGCCGGTGTGCGAACCGGCATGGGTTTCGGGCATCACCGAGGCCGGCACCACGCCGTATTTCCCGACCAGCCCGGCCACATAGTTCCACCACCCGCTGTCCTCCACGACGAACTTGTTGACCATCTCCCAGTCGCGATCCAGGAAGTCGGCATCCCGCAACTCGATGATCGACTCCAGGAACACGTTCGCCTTCTCCAGCTTGTCCCAGAACTGCAAGTAGGCGGTGGAGAATTCGAATTCCGCCATGCCGTGGTCGCGGATCACCTGCGGCCGCAGCACGTTGAGCGCGGCGAACATCCAACAGCGCCCGGTCTTCTTCTGGTTGGTGATCCCCTGCGACTTGATCCGGTGGCTGAAGTGCCCGTCGTCGCCGCACGCCACCTCACGGTTGAGGGCTATGGAATTGACGTCATTGTTGGTCACCGCGTTGTGGCAGGCCCGGTCGCCCGCGCTCATCTCGTAGCCCGCGCGCAATTCGGTGAGAAACTCGGGTGTGAGCGCTCCGGTCGGGATCGTGGGTGTCAATTGGATGGTTTGCATGATTGTAAGATTTTTGGTTGCCGTGGTTCCAACCGGAAGTCGGCACGGTTCGGGAGTTTTGCGAGCATGGAATGATGCGGGTTCGTTCGCCGTGTGGTTGGTTCGTTTTGCTTGCGCGCCGCGAAACGGGGCCTCCGGTGCGCACCGGAGGTCCCTGGGATCCCGGCGAAAACCCATAAACGCCGGGAAATTCGGCTGACCGGTGGTTCGGTGGCCTGCGGCGCGGTGCGCGGTGCATGGCGCATAGTGGCGGATGTGTGCTCCATGCTTGTATTGCCATGCCCTATGCCCTATGCGCGCTACCCTTTGCTTCTTTCGTCCTGCCCTCTGGTTCGCTCACGGCCCTGTCACCTTGAGGCGGGCGAATTTCCTGCTGCCGAGCGGTGAGGGGAAGGTGAAGGTCACGTCGCTGCCGGTGATCGTGACGTTGCCGGGTGAGGCTTCCGCAGTCCATGTTCCCGTTAGCGTCGCAGAGGTTTCCACGAAATAGTCAGTGCCGTAGGTGCCGGTGTAGCCGGTGCCTTTGGTCCAGGGCACGCTGAGGGTGCCGCCGCTGTTAGATACGCCCGGCAGGGCGGTGAAGCCGGTGGTGTTGGTGTTGCCGCCGAGGAAGTACTCAATGCCGTTGGGGACGCCGTCGTTGTCGTGGTCCTCGTTGATCGTCCCGGTGGCGCCGTTGGTCGCTTGCCACGCGGCGTAACCCGCCGTGGGCGTGTCGACCAGTGTGACAATGTTGTCGAGCATGAATTCCTGGCCATCATCGACATTCCCTGTGTACGTGAAGTCCACCCAGATGGTTGCACCCGCGGGCACAGAGGAAACATCCACCGAACCGGAGAGATGCGCATCGCTACTTGTCACTCCCGGAATGCCGATCGTGCTGCCGATCTGGGTGAAGCCCAAGGTATCGATGTCCGCCCCATCGGTGGCGGCCAAGGACACCCCGTGGAAGAATCGCATTTCAGCAGTCCCAGTAGCAGTCGTGCGCAGGGCGGGGTTATATCGGACATGATCAAAAGACCAATCCAAGCTCGACGCCCCCGCCTCCAACTGGCCCAGGGACTGATAGATATAGCCGCGATTACCAACAAACCGCATCAGCAACACACACTGAGACCCGTGACTCGTCCCGAAATCATGGTTCGCTGGCTGCAGCCAGTCGGCGTAGGCCGCGGTGTTGTCGAACCACAGGGGTATGTCACCGGTCTGACTCGTCACCGTTGGATTTTCAAAATCGCCGCCCGTCACGCCGATCGGTTTGGCCACCACGTTGATCGTGGTGTCGTCGAGGATTTCGGAACTGGTGTCGAGCGGGAGGTCGGCCAAATCGGTCATGGTGGCGCCGACAGGAACCCGGAGCTGCAGCGTCCCCGTACCCGTCGCGACAACCGGGATTTGGTACTGAATGCCATCTGTTGTGGTGGGGGTTCCAATGAGGACGGCAGCCGTGCCGCCGTTGTCGAAGTTGCTGCTCGACACCGTGCCGCTGTTCATGGCCTCGCTGAACGTCACGGAGTAGGTCACCCGTTGGCCGGGATTAACGGGTCCGCCACTCTTGTTATCGACGATGTTTGCGCTGGCCAGGGTCGGCGCGGTTGTGTCCGTCAAGGAGGTCGAAAGCGTCACGTCGTCCAGATAGACGGTAGCGTTCAGGCATTCGATCCGAAGGTTGAGCTGGCTGCCCGGCACGACGCCCTCACCGCTGAACGCGCTCGC
>JAPLUI010000424.1:0-5805 GCA_026397725.1 Verrucomicrobiota bacterium
AACCGACTTCAACAGCAGCGCGGCCTCGAGCTACCGGCTCTCCATGGCGATGGGACAGCCCTTGGCACCCGGGACCTACTACATTGGATTCTACAATTCGACGGCAAGCGTGGTGACAAGCTGCAGCCTGAGCAGCCGGGCTATCGGCGATGGCATGTCCTATTCGCCGGCACCCGTGGCCTTCGACGGGGGCGAGGCGGCGATCACGAACCTGGCTCCGCGCGACGTGGCCTATTTTTACGTGGACGTGCCGGCCAACCAGCCGTCGTGGAAACTCCGGCTCGAGAACACCTCCGGGGAAACCACGCTTTATGTCCGCAAAGACCGGGTATGCACTTTGGGGAATTATTACGCGTCACACGCCTCGTCGGCCGCCTCAATCTACGACTACCCCGCGACCACCACCGCGCGGCTTGGCCGGACCGGGGACGAAAGCTACATCCTGACCCCCGAGGGAGGGGAGAACACCCTGCGGGCCGGACGCTACTACATCATGGTGCTGAGCCTCGGGCTGAATCCGACCTCCGAGCAGGTCGGGTCGGGCACCAGCGGCGCGGTGTTGCGGAGCATGGGCAACGCGCCGGTCACCAACCTCGGGACGCTGCCGCTGGCCGGACCCTTGGAATTGGCCGACGGCTACGCGGGTGGCGAGAACAAGCTTTACAATTTCGTGGTTCCCGCGGGCGTCCTCGCCCTCGAGGTGCGCTTGCTCAACCGGGTCGGAGCACCCACCATGGCCCTTTGCGCGGGAACGAAATTCCTGTACTTGCCAGCCTACGGGATGTTCGCGTCAGATTGGAGCCCACCCAGTACCTCGTTGATCACCCTCGCCAACCCCGGCACCGGCACCTACTCGATGTGCATCGCGGAGCCCGGCACCAGCGATCCGTCCGCCGGCACCTACACGCTGCAGATCAATACGGTCGGAGCAACGACCATCCCGTTCGACGGCGGTAACGCGACCATTAGTAATCTCGCACCGAGCAATTGGACCTATTTTGTGACCGACGTCCCCGCGACGGTTGGCGGCAAGCCGGTGCTGGGCTGGGAGCTAAAGGTGAGCAACTGGGCGGGGGCAAGGCCGACGATGGTGGTGCGGCGCGGCTCATTGCCCAACGGGGCGGGAACGAGCAATGGCGGTCACGACTGGAGCAGGGAGAACGGCGACGTCCAGACATCCACCACATGGAACGCGGGCAACCAGTGGGCCACATCCAGCCTCGATTGGACATCGGCCGGATGGGAAAGAACCGACTTCAACAGCAGAGCCTGAGCAGCCGGGCCATCGGCGATGGCATGTCCTATTCGCCGGCACCCCTGGCCTTCGACGGGGGCCAGGCGGTGATCACGAACCTGGCTCCGCGCGAGGTGGCCTATTTTTATGTGGACGTGCCGGCCAACCAGCCGTCATGGAAGCTCCGGCTCGAGAACACCTCCGGGGAAACCTCGCTTTATGTCCGCAAAGACAGGGTTTACACCATGAGGAATTATTACGCGTCGCACGCCTCGTCGGCCGCCTCAATCTACGACTACCCCGCCACCACCACCGCGCTGCTTGGCCGGACCGGGGACGAAAGCTACATCCTGACCCCCGAGGGAGGGGAGAGCACCCTGCGGGCCGGACGCTACTACATCATGGTGCTGAGCCTCGGGCTGAATCCGACCTCCGAGCAGGTCGGGTCGGGCACCAGCAGTGCGGTGTTGCGGAGCATGGGCAACGCGCCGGTCACCAACCTCGGGACGCTGCCGCTGGCCGGGCCCTTGGAATTGGCCGACGGCTACGCGGGTGGCGAGAACAAGCTCTACAATTTCGCGGTTCCAGCGGGCGTCCTCGCCCTTGAGGTGCGCTTGCTCAACCGGGTCGGGGCACCCACCATGGCCCTTTGCGCGGGAACGAAATTCCCGTACTTGGGAGCTTACGGGATGTTCGCGTCAGATTGGAGCCCACCCAGTTCCTCGTTGATCACCATCGCCAACCCCGGCGCCGGCACCTACTCGATGTGCATCGCGGAGCCCGGCACCAGCGATCCGTCCGCCGGCACCTACACGCTGAGGGTGCGCACGTTGGAAGCGCCGATGCTCAATCTATCCGGGCTGCAGAACCTCAATGGTCTCAGCAACACCGCCACTGATTTTCTTGCCGACAACCAACGTGCTTTCTTCAAGATTGTGGTTCCAGCCGACTTGAATGGCGCTTCGATTCTCGGTTGGAATCCGACTTTGAGCACCACCTCCGGAAGCGCCCAGTTCCGGCTGCAAAAGAACGGAATTCCCACGGATGCCAGCAGTTTCACCGCATGGACTTCCAACCGGATGGTCATCGTGCCCCCCCTTTTGACACCAGGCACCTGGTATGTTGAAGTCAAGGGCATCGGTGCCACCGAATTCACCCTCACCAGCGAAGTCGTGAGCTTGGAACGCACTTGGACGATGCCTGCCCTCGGGCAGCCGATCACTACGCCGGGTCTGGGTGGCAGCTTGTTCTTTGGCGACACCGGCGTTGATCCAACCGGCAGCGCCCTGTCCGCCGATCAAGGCGTGGACTTGGGCAACGGGCTCAATCACTTCTATGCCATCGACGTGCCGCCCGGCAATACCGGGGTCCTGCGCACCGAATTGCAAGCGCTCAACGGCAACCCCAACCTATATCTGCGGGCCGGCCTGCTGCCGACGGTCGATCCGACCGCCTACTATGATTCCGCGCTGAATGGCGGGACCAACACCGAGTATGGCAACTGGGTGCCGAGTGATGGCCGGTCGGCGACCCAGCTCAACCCCGGGCGGTGGTATCTGATGGTCAAGGCGGAAGGCGGTACGAATTGCCGCTACCGCCTCAAGCTTTCCGCGGGCAACATCCAGGACCTCGCGCTGGACGGCGGCAGTTTCACCGGGCAGACGCTGGCGGCGGGGGATTGGCGCTACTACCGCGTGCAAATCCCGTGGGACGCTCCGGGGAATTGGAATATCACCTACAGCCAGAGCGTCGGCGCTGTGTATCTCTATCTCCGCGACACCCTGCCGCCAGGCACGAATGTTGAAGCAGGTGGCAAACAGACGTGTCACTGGACTCTCGACAACAAAAACCAGGGCAGCTATCCAAGCTACGGTTCGCCGGGCACCTACACGGTCAACACTCCCCAACTGCGCCCCGGCCATACCTACTATCTCGGCTGTTATGCCGGCAGCGACGCTGCCTTCGCGGTCAGTTCCGCCGTCAGCGGAGGCACTATCGGCGATCCACCAACTGTGGCTTTCTACGGAGGCATCGTCACCACCAGCATTCCAGCCAACAGTTCGCTTACCTGGCGCGTCCCGGTCCCGGCCGACGCCGTGCGTTGGAAGCACCTCTGCGCCAATACCGAGGCCGTGCAGGTCTATCTGGAACAAGGCTCGCTGCCGACCGGCACCCCTTCCGACGATTGGTATTCCGCCTCGGTCAACAGCGCTCTGAATCAGGTTCTGGCCTCCACCTGGCCTTGGGTGCCGGGCCAGTCGTACTACCTGACCGCCAAGAACACCGGTGCGGCCGATGCCAGCTTCACACTCACTCTCGACGGCCGCAACGCGGCCACCGACGACAGCGACAACGACGGTCTGCCGGACGCATGGGAACGGCTGTACTTCGCGAATAGCCTGGGCTACACCGGTGCCAGCGATCCCGATGGCGACGGCAGCGACAACGCCGCGGAATGGGCGGACGGCACCAACCCGAATGATCCAAACTCGGCCAAGTTCACCCTCACCATCACCTCCGACCATGGCACGGTGACCCGCTCACCGGCGCTTGCCAAATACGACAAAGGCTCAACGGTGACGCTCAGCTTGGTGCCGGACGTGGGCTATTCGTTCACCCGGTGGGTTGGTGCCACGGTGAACCAAAGCACGAATCCGCTGACGGTGACGATCACCGGCAATGTCGCGGTGACCGCCCTGTTCATCTCGGATTGGCATCTGACCATCGCCCGCAACCCCGACGGCACCGTCGCCTTGCAGGTTACCGGGGCGGCGGACAAGGGTCAGATCGTCATTGAGGCGTCCACCAATCTGAAAGACTGGTCGGTCATCCACACGGTCATCCCAACGGCTGACGTGATCGACTTTATCGATGTGGAGGCGGTCAATCTGCCACAGCGGTATTATCGGGCGAGAGTCGAGTCGCTGCTGTTCGAGGAGAACTTTGACGCTGCCACTCCCGGGCAATCACTGGGTGCCGCGCCGCTGAATTGGACGATCTCCGGTGGCGACGTGAGGGTGGCTGCGGCCACCCATCCCGGCTGGACGGGCAACATGGTGCGTGGATCAGACGCTACCGGACAGTGGCCCACCGCGACGTTTCCGGTGGGCGGCCTTCCAAGCAGCGGGGTGCTCAAATTCAGCTTCGATGCCTGGGCCTTTACCCAACAATACGGCGCGGAAATCAGCCTGACGACCAACCAGACTTGGAATCTCAGGTGGCAGCCATGGCATAACAAGCCAAGCGGCGGCAACGACCAAGCGATTTGGACGTTCGTGGCAGGCCCAGGCAGTTTCTGGATAAGCCCCGATTTCTTCATGCGCGAAGTGACCGTTCGGGGAGCCATCTTCGTTGATTTCAACCGCCTCAAGACGTGGGGTGTGCTTGCCGATGGAACGACCACCGTAACCACCCCGGAGATGACGCTCCCGCCCGGATTCCAAATCACCGGGGTCTCAATCTACGAGGACATCCGCCAGGCGCATGTCGGCGCCGACTTCGACAATCTCCGGCTTGAATTCGTGCCCGGGGCATCGCCGTTTATCACGACGGGCAGTCCGCTGCCGCCAGGTGTGGTCAGCACGGCCTATCGGCAGGCCCTGCTGGCCACCAGCGGCACCAGCCCCTACCGCTGGACGCTTAGCGCAGGCACGCTGCCGGAGGGCCTGGAACTGGCGGCCGACAGCGGCCTGCTCAGCGGCACGCCAACGGCACCGGGCGACGCGAGTTTCACCGTGTGCGTGACCGACCAATTCGGCCTGACCACGAGCAAGGATTTCACGTTGCGCGTCACGCCATCCGGCGGCTATGCGGCATGGAAGGTTGCCCGCTTCACCCCCGCCGAACTGGCCGATCCCGCCATCAGCGGCGACAGCGCCGATCCCGACCACGACGGCATCCCGAACCTGTTGGAGTGCGCGTTGGCCTTGGAACCGCAGAGCGTGAACGCCGGCGGCCTGCCCACGGTCAGGAACGAGGGCGGCCACCTGACCTTCATCTATCGCCAGAACAAGGACGCCACCGATCTAACGTTCACGCCGCAGGCATCCGCAAACATGGTGAACGGCTCATGGTCCGCTGCCGGCCTAACGGAAACCGGGCGCGAGGACAAGGGCACGTATTGGCTGGTGACGGTGACCGACAGCACCCCGATCTCCGCCGCCACCGGGCGGTTCATGCGCCTCCAGGTCGCCAAGCCGCTGTAGCCTAGCAGCGCTATGGGGACTGGTGCAATCGCGATTAGCCACAGCATCCGCTCAGCCACTCCGCGCGAGGTCAAGGTGCGCCTGAACGGCGAGGAGACGACAGTTAGAGCGGAGAAGGTGCAATGATCAAGATCGGCCCAGTCGAATGCCTGCATGATGACTACGTTTATAGACGTGCCCATGCGCATCATCTGCTGGCCGGAAGGCTTGCGGCGCTCTATGAGCGTCGCTGGCGAATGCATCGCGCATCTCTTTGGCATCGACGCTCACAGAGCGCCGCTACAGGGCGATCCTGCGCCAGCCCTGTAGCGGCGGTCTGTGACCGTCGTAGCGAATGCGTCGCGCATCTCTTTGGCATCGACGCTC
>JAPLUI010000424.1:5872-7968 GCA_026397725.1 Verrucomicrobiota bacterium
TGCGTCGCGCATCTCTTTGGCATCGACGCTCACAGAGCGCCGCTACAAGGCGATCCTGCGCCGGCCCTGTAGCGGCGGTCTGTGACCGTCGTAGCGAATGCGTCGCGCATCTCTTTGGCATCGACGCTCACAGAGCGCCGCTACAAGGCGATCCGGCGCTGATAGCCCGCATCGGTCGAGGCCCAGCCCTCCACGGTCGCGCGGGCGTGGCGGATGGCGAGAGTGGCCTCGTGCGGCATGCGCAGGCTATAGGTGCCGGTTTTGAGATCGAAATCGATGGCCTTGCGGGCGGCTGGTGCGGGCGGAAACATCGCGTCGTTGGCCCGCGCGAGCGGACCCAGCGTGATCGCGGCGCCTAACAGCATTGCCATGCGTGATAAGCCGCAAGATGCGGATTGCATGGTTTTCATGGTGGCTGGTGGTTTGAGTTGTTCCTGATTGGAGGTTGGTGGAGGCTGTTTTTTGATGGAGGTGAAGCTACTCCCATTGTGTTTCGGGGTTGTTAGCGTCCGGCTTTCATCGGCGGGTACAAGCCGAACTCCTCGATCGTGGGTACGTCCGCAGCCTCCAGGATGTTGAGGCGAAACTGGCTGGCGGTGACGGGCGCGAAATCCAACACGTTGGTGCCGGCGATCGTCGTGCCCTTGGCAAGCGGCTGCCATGTCTGGCCGTCCAGATACTCGACGGCAAACCGCCGGGTGCGCGGGTAATGCAATTCGCTGACCACGGCACGGCCGACGCGCTGCGGCTGGCCGAAATCGACTTCCAACCAAGCGCTGCGGGCCTCGGCCGCAGCACCCCAGCGGGTCGAGGTGTCGCCATCGACGGCCTTGTCGGCCTCGTATCCGGCCTGCGGCCAGGTGCTCGAGGCGCTGGCCTTTTTGCCCCGGCTCAGCGCGTTGGCTGCGGCGGGCGGCGGATTGCGAATGAGTTCGCCCACCTGGCACAGCGTTTCCACGTCGATGTCGCGAAGCCGTCCGCGATGGTCGGGGCCGAGGTCAAGCGAGAAGATGTTGCCGTATTTCACCGCTCCGAGGTAATCGGCGTGGAGTTCCGCGGCGGGTCGGCAGAGGCGGTCGTGTTGGGGCAGTGAGTAAAACCACATCGCGCCGCCCTGGTGTTCGGGCAAGATCGGATAGGTGAACTCGGCCAGCAGATAGGAATCCGCCGGTTGGCCGCTTGAAATGCCTGCGGCGGTGGCATCGGTGAGTGGGCCAGGGCGTCCCATTTCGCCGATCCGGATGTCGCAGCCACTTTGATCGCCGTGGTTGAATCCGATGAAACAGCCGGGCTGAAACGATTTGCACCAGGCCAAGGTTTCCTGGTGGCTCAGGCCACCGTCGCCTTGCGCCGTGTCGAACCAGATGTATTCGATCGGCCCATATTGCGTGAGCAATTCCTGCAACTGCGCCTTCTTCATCGCCGGGGTGTAGCCGCCCGGATGGTAATCCTGGTGGTCGCCGAACTCGCCCTCGGAGAAGTAGAGCGCCAGCTTGATGCCGTGCTGGTCGCATGACTTGCGCAGTTCGGCCAGCACATCGCGGCCCAGCGGTGCCTTGGTCACCTTGCGTGCCGTGGTCTTGGTATCCCACAGGCAGAACCCGTCGTGGTGTTTCGTTAGGAACTGGATGTAGCCCATGCCGGCTTCCTTGGCCGCGCGTGCCCACTGGTCGGTGTCGCATGCGGTGGCCTTGAACAGCGCAAGGTCCTTCACCCCCGGCGTCCATTCCTTGCCGGAGAAGGTGCTGAAGCTCCAGCAGATGAACATGCCCCAGCGGAGGTTTTGCAGTTCGGCGGTCCGTTTCCGCATATCGACGGCATCGGCAGCCCGGAGCGGAATGCAGCTAACAACGGCGATGCAGGCGGCGAGGAGAATTCTACAGGTCAGGTGTTTCATGGTTGAATCGAGGTTACTGCTCAGGTGGCCTCCCGTGCCGGGAGGCCACCTGAGATGAATGGGCCAAATGACCGCCGCGCTGGCCGGGAACCAAGAGACAGGGTTTGCGATCCGCTTGGGGATTGGAGGCTACTCATTGCTGGCGGTCGGCAGGAAGGGGTTGCCTTGATAGATCCGGCGCAGGGCCTCAAGGGCAGTG
>JAPLUI010000084.1 GCA_026397725.1 Verrucomicrobiota bacterium
GCTCGGTCACACCCACGTCAACACTACCCGGATTTACCTCCACGTCCTCAACCAACCCGGCCTCAGCGTCCGCAGCCCGTTTGATTCCTGCAATATGGAGGGTGGACATTCTTGTCCACCAGCCAAGGAGATGCCCGTGTGAGGCCTGATCTGCGGCACTAACGGACATGATCCCTCCCCAAGCCTCCTGTAACCCACGCACACCCCCTCCGCACCGGACCGGTCCCGGCATTGTCCTCTGTTTTGCAGGGGAAAGTCGGCTAGCCAGCCTCGAGCCTCCGGCGCCTTCCCGAAAGCGTGACGCTGAAATTCCGGAAGAAAAGCTTCCCTGTCGCAAATTCCCCTTGCGTCGGGGTTCGAGACCGTGCAACCTTCCCTCGTGCAGGCCACTTTTCGCAACGTAAGGCGACGCGTCGCGATCCATCACGACCAGTCGCAGAATACCTGTTGGGAGGAACCAATGAAGGCAAAAGTGACAGCAATTCTCCTATCTCTGGTTTTCTGTTTTCCGGCACTGGGAGGGTCCGCCATGCAAGGATCAGTCGATGAAAAAATCGCGGAGAAAACCGTAACGGGCCTGACCGGAAATGTTCGCGATGTTACGGTGCGGGAACCGGCGCCAACAAGCATCCCGCCGGTGTCTGCCGTGGAGCGGAGCGCTGACATTGATCTCCAGCGCATGGCGCAGTGGGCGATGAACTATCTGATCCGGTCGCCGCGTAAGGAATTCGATTACGAACCGGTGTTCCAGGCCAACCTGATGAATTGTCCGCCTTTTCCCGGCGGACATGATGTGGTGGTTGCCTGCGACACGGACGCCCGGATGGATTGGGAATGGTACTACATGCGGGAAATCAGCGGTTCAACGGCCGGCAAGGACATCGAGGCGGCGTTTCACAAGCGAATGCTCGCGTACGTGCGGGCGGATGGCACGGTCTTGTCCCATCCCGGCTGCTACAATGAGGGGGATATCAACAGGGTTTATACGGAAAAGGACTACGTGTACCACGTCTGGGGCGCGACGAAGATCCTGAATTCCCTGGCTGAGGACTTCCGCCGCACAGGCAACGTGGGATCGAAGGAAACCGCCCGCAAGATCATGCTGCGGCTCAAAAAACTAGCGGTCTATCCGGTTCCCGACAGGTGCTATTTTCCGGCCGGCATGGGCGCGATGAAACAGGACGGAACCCCCGTGCCGAATGGTTGGAACAGAATGCCCGCGCCTGTTGTCGAACCCTTGCTCAACTACTATCAGGCCTGTGGCGACCTCGAGGCGCTGGAGTTCGCCAAAGCCTACGCCGAAGGAATCATGACTGGAGCGCAGCCCGACGGTATCAAGATCAAGGCCGACGGTGATATCGACAACGGCCACAGTCACACCACCATGCACGCCTTGTGGGGAATCGCCCACCTGGGGGTCGTCACCGGCGACGAGCGGTACACCGCGTTCGCGAAACGGTCGTGGGATTTCATGCTCAGCCGCGGTACGGGTGCCGGATGGTTCCCCGCCCTGCCCGGAGGGCATCCGACCGACGAGACCTGCCTCACGTCCGACATGATGTCCAACGCGGCCATGATCGCGCGCGGCGGGCATCCCGAATACTTCGATTATGTCGAACGGTATCTGCGCAACCGCATCAGTCCCTGCGTGTTTATTGTCACGCCGGAATTCGAGGCTGAATACAGGATGGTCAATCGCGCGTGCGGCGAGGAGCAGATCCGGCAGGGACTCGAAGATGTCAGGAAACTTCAGGGCGGTATCCGCAGTTGTTGCGGGCTCAACGACCTCGAAAACAGTATCTTAAAGGGCACCTATATTATGTTGGCAGGATGCTGCGCTCCCGAGGGGATGCGGGCCATCTACACGACCTGGAGCCATGTCATTGATCGGTATCCCGCATCGAAGCTCGGACCGGCGGGCGTGTACGTGAACCTGAGTTTCAACCGGGATTCGAAATGGGGACGCGTGGTGTCGTTCATGCCGAAGACCGGGCGCCTGACGGTGAAGGCGGGAGTGCAAGACGATTTCTTCCTGCGCCCCCCGCATTGGGCGCCGCGGGAGCAGGTCAAGGCGTTTGTCGGATCGCATGCCATAACCGTGCAGTGGTCCGGGGACTATGTCCGGTTCACGGGGATCAAGATCGGGGATGAATTGACCATCGTCTATCCGCTTCTGCACTTCCTGCACGAGGCAGGCGGGACATGGAAGAATGAGCTACCGTCGGTCAACGTCACCTATGAGTGGCTGGGGAATATGGTGATCGCAGTCGATCCGCCGGCCAGGAAGACGCCCATCTTCTCGCCCGAGGTGCGGATACTGCCGCCGGTTGACGTTGGGATTGAAAAGAAAGATCACAATGAGTAAGTACATGACGCGCGTGATTGTCGGCACATTCACTCTATTGGCGTGCAACCTTGTTGGTGGTGCCACGGAGCAGAATATGAGAGTACCGGACCAGAAGGTGCTTGACGCTGTCTCTTGGCTGGAACAGGAAGCACACCGAATAATTCGAGCGTCAAAGCGTGAAATGAAGGATGGAACTGCTGCGTTTCCTCCACAAGTGGGGATTGGGTATGATGCGTTCTGGCTACGGGACTATGAGTATACGTTGGAAGGGTCGATCGCGTCCTACTCAGACAAGGAACTGACCGACGCCTGCCGCCTCTTTGTGCAGAGTGTGCGTTCGGATGGCGCAGGCGTCGACTGCGTGAAGTTCGATGGCACGCCCATCTACAAGCCCGGATATGGCTCCATGGGCGAGAATCCAGTGGCTGATGGCAGTCAGTTCACCGTGGGGGTGGCCTTTCATACCTATCGAAAGACCAAAGACGCAACACTTCTGAGCGAGATGCTGACGCCCCTAGTCAAGACAATGACTGCGGTGCCCCGAAACACCTCAACAGGACTGGTCCACATCGACCCCACACAGAGTTGGGACCGATGCCCGTATGGCTTCACGGACACCATTCGCAAACAAGGCGACGAGTTGTTTTGCTCACTGCTCTACGTGCAGGCCTGTCGCCAGTTGTCGGACTTGTTGCATGCGGGACAGAGGGAGGACGAAGCCTGCAAATGGAAAGAAGAAGCAAGTCGTGTCGCCGCGAGTGTCCGAAAAGTCTTTTGGGATGCCGACACGGGGCTGTTCCGCGCGGCGACCGTCAAATGTCGCGAGCATGACATCTGGGGGTCGGCATTTGCCGTTTTCCTGGGGGTCGCGGATACAGCGCAATCACAGGCCATAGCACGTTATTTCAAGACGCACTATGACCAAATCGTGCAGCAAGGCCAGATTCGACATCTGCCCGGGGGAGTCTTCTGGGAGCAAGGCTGCGCACGCGACGAATACCAGAACGGCGCCTACTGGGCCACCCCTGCCGGGTGGTTTGTCTACACCTTGGACCTTGCGGACCCAATGCTGGCTAACCGGACTATTCTGGACCTGGTGAACGATTTCAAGAAACATGGCGCGTGCGAATGGATCATCGGTGAGAGGCGGCAGTTGCCGAACTATTTGGCGAGCGCCGGACTGCCCTTGGATGGAATCCGAGCAATGCTTGAACGCAGGAAGAAGGCACAACACCGCTAAGATCCCAACCAGACGGATGCAGGCGACTCGCAGTAGCTCGCGCCTGATCCGCAGCGTTCGAGCCGGAAGACGGAATCGACTCAGCGAGTCGACTAAGTGTAAGCGACTAAGTGTAAGCGACTAAGTGTAAGCGACTAAGTGTAAGCGACTAAGTGTAAGCGACTAAGCGTGGGGACACAGGCGTTGCGACTCAGTGTGGCCTTCGCTCGGCCCAGACTCTTGGTCTCCACACTTGATCGCCACCCATCGTCGGTTACGCTTAGGCGCTGTAAAGATATTGACTATATGTTAGTAACTCGAAGAGAAGATAATGAAGCATTATGGTAAAATCATGATGAGGTAAAATGATGGAAGAAAAGACCAAGGATTCTGGGCCAAATTCCCCTTCTGCATCATTTTACCATTTCATCATTTTACCAAAGGAAAGTTTATTTATTTACGGCGCCTTAGTCGAACTGCTTCATCGAAACAGCCGGGTGGCATCGCACGGGCGTGGACATGCCCACGGCCCTGCCCGGTCCTGCAAATCGCTGGTTGGAGCGCCACCGGCTTTTTGGATGGCGGCTGGGTGAGCGCCAACGTTCGCTCCGATAACATCATTGTTTTCAAGATTTCAGGATACCGCCAGGACTTTCTTCCCTCGTTGTTGTAGAGCACGGCGCAGATGGGGTTACTGCGGTGTCCATCAAGTCCGACGCAGCTTCAGGGAACCGAAGCAAGACCACGAGCGCCGACGCGGTCGAATCATTGGGCAGCAGGTTGAGTTCACTTTGCCGCGTTCGCGGATACGGCGACGGCGACTCCTTCCGGGTTGCCGGTGGCCTATTCCAGCGACAGCGAAGGCGTGGCGGTGGTGGATGCCAGTGGCACGGTTACCATCACAGGGCCGGGCACGGCCCATATTCGGGCAGACCAGGCGGGCGATGCCGCTTGGAATCCAGCGCCCCAAGCGTCGCAGACGCTGACGGTGGGCAAGGCCACGCCGCTCATCACCTGGGCCACTCCAGCAGACATCCTGGTTGGCACGGCCCTGAGCGACATGCAGTTGAATGCCACCACCACAGTGCCTGGACCCTTTGAATACACGCCCGCCATCGACACGGTGCTTCCGCTGGGCACGGCGACCCTGAGCGTGCAGTTCGTTCCCGACGCGACAGCGATGTACAACACCCCGGAACCCCAGACCGTTTCACTCAATGTGGTGGAGAGGATCCAGAACATTTTTGATTGCACCTTCAACGACAACTGCCCCGGCATTGTTCATCCAGGTCCGGGCCAATTGAACAACACCCATATCTCCAGACAGGATCATTGACCCCGACGAAGAAAACAAACGCATTCGCCCTCGCCGCGCTCATTGCCGCAGCCTTTACCGCCCCAACCCCGTTGCCTGCCGCGACGGCGGAGTTTGCCACCCGCCCCAACTCTGTGGCCGAATCCGAAATGGGATGATCTCCTGTTAGGGCTGTTCAAGGAACTCAGCCTGCGCTACGGAAAGCGGGTCGCCGGCTACTGGATTGATCAGCATTCGGGCAAGGTGTTTCCTGATGCCGGACGGCTGGCCGTGGCCTTGCGGGCTGGCAACCCGGATGCGGTGATCTGGCAGAACTCGGGCGCCTACGTCCCGGCCGGACTGTCGCTGGAAAGCGCGTGGCCGGCCGGTGAGGGCGGCGATCCCAGCAAAGGCGAAAATCCGAGGTGTTTCGCGGTGATATGCGAAGCTTTCTTCAACGATCTTGCGGACTCGATTCATCAGTCGCCATTCGTGGCTTGATGTTTCAAATACAGGAGCCCCTGTCCCCCACGAATCCGGGTGCCAGGGACTTGAAGAACAGCAGGAATGGAAACGAATACAGCAGTTTTGTCTATTTCCAAGAGTCTGCCGTTGGTGTAGCGTTTGGCGTCGGCGGTGCTCCGGGAGTTGCTGCTCCGCCCTCGTCACGGAGGGCGGGACGGGCGCTTCAACAGGCGCTGGCGGACCAGGCATCAACCCACTCCCGCAACCATCCGAACCAAAGAAGGACAACAAAGAATCATGCAAACCCATCAAATCATCCCGTTATGGGCATCAAACGACTCGACCACAAGCTGGCTAACATCCTGAGCGGCTCCACCGCGCCGGGGGACTTCATCCTCGCGGACGCCAAGGATGGCGACATGGCATTCGGCCTCACCGCGCCCGGCCCGCAGGGTGGGTCCTGCCGCCACGGCTATAACGAATCGGAAGGCTGTTGGAAAACCCTCCCCCAATACCGCGAGCAAATCCGCGCGGTGATCGCCCAAGACATCGTCGATATCGTCCTGCTCTCCGCCTCCAACCTCGAACAACTCGCCATCAGCGAGAAACTGTTCGAATCCTCGGCCATCACGCCGGCCGCCCGCGCCAACGACACCTCCGACGTGTGGGCCGTGCGCGGCGGCAAATACCCGACCGAGCATCCGTCGCGCTCGTTCCGCTCCGCGACTATCGACCATATCAAGTACGGATGCCTGACCGAAGATCATGGCCGTCCGGTCACCGGCGCGGACCTCGGCCTGTACTCCATCACCTTTACCAACCACATCGACTGGGATTACAAGGCGCTGCAGGATTTTCAGGATTTCCACATCGAGGCCGAGCGCAAACGGTTCCGATATTTCCTCGAGGTCTTCAACCCCAACGTCAATCCCGGCATCCCCGCCCAGAAGGTGGCCGCGTTCCTCAACGACCACATCATCCGCACGCTGGCCGGCGTGACCGCCGCAGGCCGCCCGATCTTCCTAAAAATCCCCTACAACGGCCCGGGCCCGCTCGAGGAACTCTGCGCCTATGACCCCAACATGATCGTCGGCATCCTCGGCGGCAGCGCCGGCACCACCCTCGACGCCTTCCAACTCATTCACGACGCCCGCACCCACGGCGCGCGCGTCGCCCTCTTCGGCCGCAAGATCAATCTATCGGAATGCCCGCTCGCCTTCATCACCTTCCTCCGCCATGTGGTCGATGGCGAAATCGCGCCGCTCGAAGCGGTGAAAGCCTATCATGCCGTCCTCCGGCAATCCGGCATCAGGCCGCAGCGCCCGCTCCAGCAGGACCTGCAACTGACTGCCAACAAAACAAGCTACCGCTGATATATGACCGCATCGACGAACCCGCCCATCGCGGAAGGGCAAGCCAGCATCCGCTATCTCTACTTGATCACCTTGGTGGCGGCGGTGGGCGGCTTTCTCTTTGGCTATGACCTGTCGCTCATTTCCGGAGCCATCATTTTCCTGAAAACCGAATGGAATCTCTCGCCGTTCTGGCTGGGCGCGGTGACGGGCAGCGCGATCTTGGGCTGCCCGTTCGGTCCGCTCGCCGGGGCGTGGCTGGCGGATCGGTTCGGGCGCAACAAGACGCTCATCTTTGCTTCCGTCCTGTTCATCGCTTCCGCCGTCGGCTGCGCTCTGGCGCTTGGGGTTTGGGATTTCAGTTTCTGGCGCTTCGTGGGCGGGGTGGGCGTGGGCTTGGCCTCCACGATATCGCCGATGTATATCGCCGAGGTGTCGCCGGCCCTGCTCCGGGGACGACTGGTGGTGATCAATCAACTCGCGATTGTCATCGGGCTCTCGCTGTCGGTTTATGTGACCTATCTGTTTTCGTTTGGCGGCCACTGGCGCTGGATGTTCGCGACGATGGCGCTGCCGGCGGCGGCATTCCTCAGCGGGTTGTTTCTTCTGCCGCGCAGTCCGCGCTGGCTGGCGGCGCGGGGACATGACGCCGAAGCGCTGCAGGTGCTGACCACCATCAACGGCCGCGAGCAGGCGGAACGCGAGATGCGGGAAATCCGCACGGAACTCGGCGAGGCAAGCGGTGGGTTCCGCGAGTTGTTCGCGCCGGGCGTGCGCTTGGCGGTGCTCATCGGCGTGGTGATCATGATTTTCCAACAAATCAACGGCGTGAACATGATCCTGCTTTACGCGCCGACGATCTTCATGGAGGCGGGCATCAGCAAGGCGCCCGACGCCATCCTCAACAGCGTCTATCTGATGAGCTGGATCACGCTTTGCACCATCGTGGCCTTCTGGCTTACGGCCAGGTTCGGTCGCCGGCCGATCTTGATTTGGGGCACGATCGCCATGGCGGCCGGCCACGTGCTGATGTTTTTGCGTTTCACCTATTCGCTGCCGCCGTTGGTGACGTTGGCGGGCATGTTCGTGGCCGCCGGGGCGTTCACTCTCACGCTTGCGCCGCTGGGCTGGGTGATTCTATCGGAGATTTTCCCGAACCGGGTTCGCAACAAGGCCATGTCACTGGCGACGATGCTGATGTTCACCGCGTCTTATATCACGGTGAACCTGTTTCCCATGGTGCTGGACAAGTTCAAGGGCGCCTACGGCAATCCCGGCGGCACGTTCCTGATATTTGCTGGCATCTGCCTCGCGTGCTCGCTATTCGTGTGGCGCATGCTGCCGGAAACCAAGGACAAGACCCTGGAGGAAATCGGCGGCCATTGGCTGCATCTCGACCAACGGAAATAGCAGGTTAACCCCAAACGCCGGATATGCATAACACGAAACTCCAACTCACCGGGAACGAAAAATCATTCCTGCTGGACGCCGTGGTGGCGGGCTATCTGGGCGTGGATATCGCGCCGGGATTTCCCGCGGGCCGTCCCGCCATTCCTGCGGTTGAACTCTTCCGCCCGGGAAGGCTGATTGAAACAAAAGGGCTGGCTTTTTCGCTCGGCGGCGTGGTGGCCAACACCGGCCTGGCCATGAAGCGCTTCGGTCGGCGGGTTGAACTGATGGGCTGCGTCGGCTGCGATTCGCTGGGCGACCTCGTGACGGCACAACTCGCGGCCCGCGGCGTGACCAGCGGCATCCGCAGGAATCCCCGCGTGGGAACGGCTTATGGCATCGTCATCGCGCCGCCGGGCATGGACCGGATCTTTTTCGAGGACCCTGGATGCAACGCGGTTTTCACCGCCAAGGACCTTGACTATCAGACCGTGGCCGGCAGCCGCTTGTTTCATTTCGGCTATCCGCCGTTGATGGAAAAGTTGTGGGCGGACCATGGTGCGGACTTGAGAAAACTGTTCAAGCAGGTCCGCGGTCTCGGCGTGGCGACTTCGCTGGACATGACACTGCCCGATGCGGACAGCCCGGCCGGACAGGCCGACTGGGGGAAGATCCTGGCCAACTCGCTGCCGTTCGTGGATATTTTCATGCCCAGCATCGAGGAAATCCTCTTCATGCTGGAGCCGCAACAATATGCCGACTTGCTGGCCGGCGCGGCGGGCCGCGACATGGTGGACGTCATTCCGCTGGAACTCTACGACGGGCTCGCCGACCGGATTCTGGATATGGGCGTCACCGTGGTGATGATCAAGGCCGGTCATCGCGGCGCCTGTCTCCGGACCGGCGATGTCGCGAAGCTCAACTCCACCAGCGTGCTCCGCTTGCCCGCCGCCGACTGGAGTCATCGCAAGTTATGGTGCGAACCGTTTCCGGTTGCGCCCCGCCGGTTCAGGAATGCCTGCGGGGCCGGTGACTGCGCGGCGGCCGCGTTTCTAACAGCCATGCTGGAGGGCGTGGAAATCGGCAAGGCCGCGCGTTACGCGATGCTCGCCGGGCGGGATAATCTTCACGGCCACGATGCGTATTCCGGCTTGACGGACTGGGCGGCCATGACCCGGATGGTCGGGCGTTCCAAGGGAGGCGGACGGCAATGATGGCGGATCTCCATGGAGCCAGTCACAAAACAATCAGTCTATATATAATCACGGATATCACAACCCTATTCCATAACCCATGAAACTTCTGATAGGCTGGGACATTCAGGACATCACGCCGCCGCAACCGGTCGAGTTGATAGGGCAATACTATCAACGGATTTCCCGGGGCGTGCGCGACCCCTTGGCGGTGTCGGCGCTGGCGCTGGAGCAGCCGGGTGTCGGTGCCAACGGGCAGGTGGTCATGGTGTCCATTGACATCGTTTACGTCGCCAAGGATTTCCTTGATGAAGTCCGCACGCACGCCTGCGCCCAGGTCGCCGACCTCGATCCGCAGGCCATCATTCTCAACGCCACCCACGTACACACCGCGCCGTCCTGGTTCGTGCCGTTTCGCTGGTGGGTGCCGGCGGCGGAAGTGATGCAACCTGCGGCGATCCGGGCGTTTCTGCTAGAGCGGGTGGTGCGTGCGGTGGTTAACGCGTGGAACACCCGGCAGCCGGGCCGGGTGGGCGCGGCGAGCGCCTATGCGGCAGTGGGGTTTTGCCGCCGGATGCTTTATGCGGACGGCAGCGCGATGATGTATGGCGCGACGGAGCGCGAGGATTTCGTCGGCGTGGAAGGCGGCAACGATCCCGAGGTAAGGCTGCTCTATACTTGGGCTGATGACGACCGGTTGACCGGCGTGGTGGTCAATGTCGCCTGTGCGGCGCAGGTGATGGAGGCGGGTTACCTGTTGAGCGCGGATTTCTTCGGCGAACTGCGCACGCGCATCCACACCGCCTACGGCACGGATGTGAAGCTGCTCCCGCAGGTGAGCGCCGCCGGTTGCCAATCGCCGCGCAATCTCCCGGCGCAATCCAAGGATGAGGTCAATTACTGGGATGAGAGCGGCATGGTCGCCATCGCGGAGCGCCTGGAAAATGCCGTCGCCGATGGGTACGCGGCGGCACGTGATCACATCGCGCGTGCCCCGGTGCTCAAACATTCCATCACTCAACTCAAGCTGCCTGTTCACCGGGCAAGCCCGGCGGAGTACCAGGCGGCGCGCGCCGAGGTGCTACGGTTGATCCGCGACTTCCCGGACGAAGCCACCGCCTCGCAGGAATTGTTCGCCCGCTTTGTCGCCGACACCCACGCCGGCGAGATGCGCCAGCCGCATGGGCCATTCGATAACAAGGAACTGGATTTCGTGTTGCTGGAAAACGCGCAGGCGGTCATCCAACGGTATGAAACCCAGGACGCCGCGCCGACGTACTCCATGGAACTGCACGCTTTGCGCTTGGGCGATTGCGTCTTCGTGACGAATCCCTTCGAACTGTATTTGGATTACGGCCAGATGATCATCGCGCGCAGTCAGGCCCCGCGGACATTCCTGGTCCAGTTGGCCTGCGATGCTGGCCGCTATCTGCCCACCGCCCGGGCGATGGCTGCCGGCGGCTACAGCGCGCTCATCATCAACGGCTCGGTCGGCCCCGAGGGCGGCCGCATGCTGGTGGATGCCAGCGTCAAGGCCATCGCCGAACTGTGGGAGGAATGAGTTGTCTGCTAGATAGTGAAACCATGAAAAACATAACTGTGGGATTTGTCGGGTTCGGTGAGGTGAACACGCCGCGCGAAATCATCGAGAGGAAATGCGCTGCCGCCCGTGGCATCCTGGCGGGGTTGGATGTCACCTTGTTGGAGACCGCGCCGGTGAGCGATGATCCCGCCGGCAACGACGTGCGGCGGGCGATCGAGGATCTATCCGCCAAGCGCATGGACGTGCTGGTCGTCTGCATCGCGGGCTGGATTCCCACGCATGCGGTGATCAGCATCATCAGCGAGTTCAAACACCTGCCGATGCTGCTCTGGGGACTCGCCGGCTATTATGAAAACGGGCGCCTCATCACCACCGCCGACCAGGCCGGAACCACCGCGCTGCGCAAAACCATGGAGGATCTCGGCTACCAATTCAGCTTCGTTTACGAGTGCCCCGGCAGCCCGCCGAAGATCGGGCCTATCAAGAACTTCCTGCTGGCGGTCAGTGCCACGCGTGCGCTGCAGCGCGCCAAGGTCGGCATGATGGGATACCGCGACATGAACCTCTATGCGACGCTTTGCGACGGTGTCTCGCTGAAGAAAGCCCTTGGCGTGGAAGTCGAGGTCTTCGAGATGCTCGACATGGTGCAACGCGCCGAACTCGTCACCGCCGCCGACGTGCAGACCGTGGTGGAAATGGTCAAGCGTGCGTGGAAATTCGAGAATCCCGCCGAGGCGCAGACGTTGGAAATGAGCGTGCGGTATTATCTCGCGCTCAAGACGATCATTGAGGAGCGGCGCTATGATGCCGTTTCGCTCATCGATGTGGACGGCATGAAGAAGCTGCTGAAGTTGCCGCCGGCGATGATCCTGATGCTGATCTCCGACGAATTGAATGTGCCGACCACCCCGGAAAACGACTCGCTCGGATCGGTGACCCAGCTCATTGTGCGCGCCCTAACGGGACAGGCCGTGCCGTATTTCGAATTCTACGAGTTCATGGAGGACCGCCTGCTCGTCGGTGTGCCGGACTACGTTCCTGCCGCCGTGGTGGACGGGGACGTCCGTGTGCGCCCGACGCGTTTCGGCAGCTTCAACGAGGGCGTGCTGAATGTTTCCAAGGTGAAGACCGGGCCGGTGACTCTCTCGCGGTTTCTGCCCTATGGCCAAGGCTACGCGATCCACGCCGTCACCGGGACCGCCGTCGCGCCGCGCCCGTGGGAGGAAGCCGGCTGGCAGCCGCCCGCGCCACAATTGCCCAGTCTCGAAATCATCCTCGACACCCCCGTCGAGGACTTCGCCGAAAAGGTCGCCTGCCAGCATTACATCCTTTCGTATGGCAATACGACCGAACAACTCAGGGCGTTCTGCCGACTGAACCGGTTTGCCTTCATCTGATTTTAAGTGGCTGAACAAAACATTTCACATTTATGGAAAAACAAATTCTTGCGCCCGCGTGGGCCAAAGTTGACCTGACCCAAGTTCCGGCCATCAAGGTGGCGCCGCCCGGGCCCGCATCCAACGCGCTTCATGCCCGCTGCACGAAGTATTTCAAAGGCCTGAGCAGCCAGGTGAAGTTGTTCCCCGTGGCCTTCGAGTCCGGCCACGGCTGCACGCTGACCGACGTGGACGGCAATGTCTATATTGATTTCTCCTCGGGCATCTATGTCACCACGCTGGGACACTGCCATCCGAAGGTGACCGAGCAGGTGCGGAAGTATGCCGGGCGCTTGATGAATTGCCACGACTTCACCACCGAGATCAAGGCACGCCTGATGGAAAAGATGGCGGCGACGCTGCCCGGCGATCTCAACGGTTTCCAACTCTACGATTGCGGCACGGCAGCGGTCGAGGCCGGCTTGCGCGTCTGCCGCGCGGCGACGGGCAGGCACGAGTTGCTTTCGTGCTTCAATGATTTCCACGGCAAGACGCTCGGCGCGGTTTCGCTGGCGGAATTTTCCTCCTTGGTCAACGGGCCGACCCGCGTTCCCGGCAGCCACATGGTGCCGCGGCCCAATCCATATCGCCCGCACTGGACCAAGGCCGACGGCACCATCGACACCGACGCCTACATCGCCTTCTACGAGGAATATCTAGCGCGCGGCACTGCCCGCATGGTGGCCGCCTTCGTGTTGGAACCGATCCAGGGCTGGGGCGGATCGGTCATGCCGCCGGATGATTTCCTGCCGAAGCTGCGCGACTTGTGCGACCGCCATAAGATGTTGCTGATGGCGGACGAGGTTCTAACAAGCATGGGTCGCACCGGCAAGTGGCTGGCCTGCGAACACTGGAACGTCCTGCCCGACGTCGTGACGCTTGGCAAAGGCTTTGGCAACGGCTTCCCGGTGACGGCGGTCTGCGTGCGCGAGCCGTACAAGGAATGCATCGAGAAAATCTCTGCTTCCTCCAGTTATGGCGGCAATCCCATGGCCTGCGCTGCCGCGCTGGCATGCTTCGAGGTCATCGAGGAGGAAAACCTGCTGGCCCGCGCCGCGCATCTGGAACGGATCGCGATGATATATATGCGCGGCATGATGGAGCGCCATCCGATCATCGGCGACGTGCGTCCCAAGGGCTGCCTGATGGGTGTCGAACTCGTCAAGGACCGCAAGGCGAAGACGCCCTTCGACGAGGCCGGCGCGCTGGTTTACCAAAAGGCCTTCGCCAAAGGCCTGGCGTGGATCCCGGCCGGCCACATCCTGCGGATGAGCCCGGCCATCGTCATGGACGACGAGACGCTGCTCAAGGGCCTGGAGATCATTGAGGATGCCATCGGCGAAACGGAAAAGGAACTCGGTTATACTAACTGATCCGTAGACCAACACCAGAAATGAAAACCCTACGTTTTGGAATCATCGGGGCAGGCCTCATGGCCCGGGAATTTGCCAGCGCCGCGGCACGCTGGTGCCACTTGATACACCCGCCGGCCCGCCCGGAAGTCGTGGCGGTCTGCGATCGGAATCCCGCGAGCCTCACCTGGTTCCAAGCCCATTTTCCGACGGTTGGACAATTCACCTCGGACTACACCGAACTGCTCGCCAACCCACAGATTGATGCGGTGTATGCCGCCGTGCCGCACCATCTTCACGAGGAGATTTATGGGGCCGTCATCCGCTCGGGCAAACACCTGATGGGCGAGAAGCCGTTCGGGATTGACCTGCCGGCGAACACCGCCATCCTGCACGCCATTGGCGACCCCCCAAATCTTACGTCCGGTGTTCGTCGCAGTTTCCGTTTTTTCCAGCCATGCAGCGGATGGGCGGGATGGTCGAGGGCCGCGCGTTCGGACGCATTCTGGAGGCCAACACCGGGTTCCTGCATTCGAGCGACCTCGACCCGGCCAAGCCGATCAACTGGAAGCGCATGGTTGAGTTCAATGGCGACTATGGGGTGATGGGAGATCTCGGCATGCACGCCTGCCATATCCCGTTCCGGGCCGGTTGGCACGCGCTCAACGTCCGCGCCGTTCTAACAAACATCGTCGCGCAGCGGCCTGATGGCAAGGGCGCAATGGTCCCCTGCAACACATGGGATAACGCCACCCTGCTGTGTGAGGTGGTCGATCCCGCAGACGGTTTCCATTTCCCATGGGTGCTCAAAACCCAGCGGATCGCACCCGGCCAGAAGGACACTTGGTATGCCGAGATCCTCGGGACCAAGGCCTGTGCCCGCTGGACGAGCGCCAACCCGAATGTGTTGCAACTGCTCGAATACACCGGCGGCGAGCAATCGTATCGCGCGGTCGAGACCGGCTACAACCCGGCCTACCAAACGATTACCGGCGCGAATTTCGAGTTTGGCTTCACCGACGCAATCCTGCAAATGTGGGCGGCCTTCCTGCACGAGCTGGCCACCGGAACAACCCCTGCGAAATTCGCGGGGTGCGCGACGCCCGCCGAGGCACAGCTCAGCCACCGCCTGTTCACCGCCGCGCTTGAATCGGCCGCGACTGGCACCACCTGCCCCGTCCCCGCGCCATGAAACGATTCGATCAAAAACCAACAACCCATGCACCACGGCACCGCTCTCCCGCAACTCGCCGCTAGGATTTCCGGCGACCTCCGAACCGGCGAAACCATGCGCCGGCTCTACGCCACGGATGCTTCCGAGTATCAGGAAATGCCGGCCGGGGTGGTCTTCCCCGCGAACGACGCCGACCTCCGTGAGATCATCCGCTTCGCACGGCGCAAGCGCCTGGGCCTGATCCCGCGCGCGGCGGGCACCTCGCTCGCCGGACAATGCGTCGGCGGCGGGCTTGTCGTCGATGTCTCGAAGCACTTCACCCGCATCCTCGCAGTGGATGCCGACAAGCGCCGCGTCCGCGTCCAACCCGGAGTCGTTAGAAACGAACTCAACCATTTCCTCGCGCCCCACGGGCTGTTTTTCGGCCCGGAAACTTCCACCGCCAACCGCGCGATGATCGGCGGCATGGTCGGCAACAACTCGTGCGGCTCGAACTCGATCGTTTATGGCAGCACCCGCGAACATCTTGTGTCGGTCCGCGGATTCCTGAGCGACGGCTCGGAGGCCACCTTCGGTCCGCTCACCCGCGATGAATTCGCGGCGAAGTGCCATGGCCCCGACGGCCTGGAATCACGCATCTATCAGCGGCTGCGGGCAATCCTATCAGATCCGCAGAACCGCCGCGCGATCACGGCCAACTTCCCGCTGGCCTCCATCCCGCGCCGCAACACCGGCTACGCGCTCGACCTGCTGATGGATGCCGACGGGTTCGATCCGGCGTCCGACCAGCCCTTCAACTTGTGCAAGCTCATCGCCGGCTCGGAGGGCACGCTGTTTTTTCTCACCGAAATCGAACTCGACTGCTCGCCGCTGCCGCCGCCGCATGCCGCGCTCGTCTGCGGCCATTTCCACTCGGTCGGCGAATCACTGCACGCCAATCTGCTCGCCCTGCCGCACGGCCCGAGCGCCTGCGAGCTGATCGACCGCCACATCCTCGCATGCACCATGTCGAATCTCGCGCAGCAGCGCAACCGCGATTTCGTGGTCGGTGACCCCGGCGCCATCCTGGTCGTGGAGATCCGCCGCGACACCCGTGAGGCGGCCAGGGCGGCGGTCGATGCCCTCCTCGCCGCTTGGCAAACCGCCGGCTACGGCTATGCCTCACCCGTGTTGTGGGGCAACGCGGGCAACAAGGTGTGGGAACTGCGCCGCGCCGGACAGGGGCTGATGAGCAATGTGACCGGCGACGCCAAACCGCGCGAGGTCGTCGAGGACACCGCCGTCGATGTGGGCGATTTGCCGAACTACATCGCCGAGTTTGATGCATTGATGCGCGGCAAATACGGCATCGACTGCGTCTATTATGCCCACGCCGGCTCGGGCGAGTTGCACACCCGGCCGTTGTTCGACCTCAAGACGCCGGAGGGCCTCGGGATGTTCCGCGACGTGGCCACCGACATCGCACACTTGGTGAAAAAATACCGCGGTTCGCTCAGCGGCGAGCACGGCGACGGTCGCCTGCGCGGCGAGTTCATCCCGTTGATGGTCGGCGCACACTGTTATCAACTCATGCGCGAGGTGAAGGCGGTCTTCGATCCGTCTAACATCCTCAACCCGGGCAAGATTGTCGATACCCCGCCGATGGACACCTCGCTGCGCCACCGCCCGGGCCACGCCACGCCTGAGTATGAGACGGTTTTCGACTTCAGCCACGTGCTCGGCGTGGTGCGTGCGGCGGAGAAATGCAACGGCTCGGGCGACTGCCGCAAGGGGCCGCTGGCCGGTGGCACGATGTGCCCGAGCTATATGGCCACCCGCGAGGAGCAACACAGCACCCGCGCCCGCGCCAACATCCTGCGGCAGATCCTCACCAACCCGCGCGACCCCGCACGGCCCTTCGACAGCGAGGAGATCAAGGAAGTGATGGACCTCTGCCTGTCCTGCAAGGCCTGCAAGTCAGAGTGTCCGTCGAGCGTGGACATCGCAACCCTCAAGGCCGAGTTCCTGCAGCACTACCACGACTCGAACGGCGTGCCGTTCCGCTCGTGGGTCGTCGCACGCTTCGCCGACAGCGCGCGGCTCGCCTCGCTCGCGCCGCGGCTCTACAACGCCGTGATGCAAACTCCCGCGCTGCGCCGCATCGCCAACCGGTTGTTAGGCTTCCACCCGCAGCGCACCATCCCGCGGCTCAACCGCATCACGCTGCGCAAGTGGTTCGCACAACGGTCGCCGCTCGAACCGCTGTGCGCCAAACATGGCCGCGTGCATCTCTTCTGCGACGAGTTCACCGACCACAACGACCTCGACGCCGGCATCGCCACCGTCGAGTTGCTTGAGTTGTTAGGCTACGGGGTCAAGCTCCCGCGCCACGCCGAGAGCGGTCGCGCGTCGTTGTCCAAGGGCCTTGTCCGCCGCGCCAGGAAGTTCGCCGGGGAAAACGTGCGGCGCTTGTCGCCGATCATCTCCGCCGCCGAGCCACTGATCGGCGTCGAACCTTCGGCAATCCTCGGTTTCCGTGACGAGTATCCGGTGCTGGTCGAGCCCGCACTGCGTGAGGCGGCCCGCAGGCTCGCGCCGCACTGCCTGATGCTCGACGAGTTCATCGCCCGCGAGGCGGACGCCGGGCGCATTGACGCCTCGCTCTTTACCCGCGAGGCGCGGGTGGTCCACCTGCACGGCCACTGCCACCAGCAAGCGCTCGCATCCGTGGACCCCACGACACGCATGCTGTCATTGCCGGAGAACTATCAGGTTGTGGTGATTCCCTCCGGTTGCTGCGGCATGGCGGGTTCGTTCGGCTACGAGAAGGAGCATTACGAGGTTGCCATGAAGGTCGGCGAACTCGTGCTGTTTCCCGCGGTCCGCGCGTTGCCGGACGAGGCCATCCTCGCCGCGCCGG
>JAPLUI010000077.1 GCA_026397725.1 Verrucomicrobiota bacterium
ACACGAAGAAAGGAACGCCATGAGAAACATAGGACAGAGTGTGAAGTGGATGATGGTCGCAGTGGTTGGCGGCCTGATGTCGGGAATCGCCAGCCAGGCGGCAGCCAAGCCGCTTAAAGTCTATATCCTGGCCGGGCAGTCGAACATGCAGGGGCATGTGAACATATCGACGTTCGATTCCATGGCCGGTGATCCCAAGACGGCGCCGATCCTCAAGGAGATGCGTGGTGCCGACGGCAAACCGCGCGGGTGTCAGAAGGTCTGGATTTCGTCCATCGGCTGTGCCGGTGAGGATAAGACCGAGCAGAAAGGCCTGCTGACTGCGGGCTTCGGCGCCTCACGCGATGAGATTGGTCCGGAATTCACCTTTGGCATTTACCTTGAGAAGCTGCTTGGTGAGCCCATCCTGCTCATCAAGACCTCCTGGGGCGGCAAGAGTCTGCACACGGATTTCCGTTCACCCAGCGGAGGGCCATACGTGTTCGGTGAGGCCGAGTTGATCGGGCGCAAGAATCGAGGTGACAACAGGGAAAAGGAGAGGGCCAACATGAGCAAAGCCACCGGTGCGTATTACCGCCTGATGATCGAGCATGTGCGGAAGGTATTAGGGGACATCAAGCGGGTGATGCCGGAGTACGATCCGAAGCAGGGCTGCGAGTTGGCCGGTTTCGTCTGGTTCCAAGGGTTTAACGATCTGGTCTCTGACTGGACGTATCCCGACCGGAATCAGCCCGGCGGGTACGACTTGTATGGCAAACTGCTGGCCCATTTCATCCGCGATGTGCGCCAGGATCTGTCGGCGCCAAAGATGCCCTTCGTGATTGGAGTCATGGGGCTCAATGGCACGAAGCTGCCACCAAACGAGATCTACTTTCACCAGGCCCAGGCCGCCCCGGCGTCGCTTCCAGAGTTTCAAGGCAACGTGGTGGCGGTGCCGACGGCACCCTATTGGGATGATGATTTGAACGCGCTGCAAACGCGGCGGGAAGCACGCTGGTCGAAGGTGGACGCGCTGGTCGCTGAGGAGGCCAAGAAGAATCCGAGGATGACCGGGGAGGGATTGCAGGCGTTCAAGCTGAAGGACGAGGCCGAGCCCTTCACGCCGGAAGAATGGCAGCGCCTGAAGGGTGCCTCCAACGGGGGTTACCATTATCTCGGCGCCGCCAAGATCATGGCACCGATCGGCAAGGCCTTTGCCGAGGCGATGGCGAAGTTGCAAACGACCCAACCACCGGCGAAACCATGAAGCGTTTGAAGACGCGAGTCGTGAACATCCTGGCCCGTTTGACCCATAGGTCTGCGATGATCGTGAACCGCGGGTCACATGGGAAATGTCGGATGAAATGCTCCGCGAAAGTCGTGGGGCGCCAATCGTACGGGGAAATTTCAGTTAGCATGACGCGATTTGCCATAGGACTGAGCATTCTGCTGCTCGCCATACCGGCGTTGGCCGGCAAACCGCAGATTGATGCGGACGTCATTTTCGCCGAGCGCAACCCCGGCGCGAAGGGTGGGCATTACTATTCGAATTTCGGCTACGCATGCACCGATAGCGATGAATGGCTGTATGGCGACGATGGCGCGCGGCTCTGCCGTCTCGATCCTCAAACCGGCCAACTCACGGTGTTGCTGGATGATTCCTGCGGCGGCATTCGCGACCCGCAGGTCAGCCACGATGCGAAACGGATTCTGTTTTCATATCGGAAAGGCGGAACTCACTATTTCAACCTTCACGAAATCAACTCTGACGGCACCGGCCTGCGCCAGATCACCAGTGGCGATTGGGACGACGTCGAACCATGTTACCTGCCGGATGGTGGGATTGCGTTTTGTTCCAGCCGCTGCAAACGTTATGTCATGTGCTGGTATGCGCCGGTGGCGGTGATGTTCCGGTGCGAGGCGGACGGGAGCGCGATGCGGATGTTATCGTCGAATTCAGTCACGGAGAACACTCCGGCGATCCTGCCGGACGGGCGCATCCTCTACACGCGCTGGGAGTACGTGAACCGCGATGCGATATCGTTCCATCACTTGTGGACGATGAACCCTGACGGCACGGAGCAACAGGTCTATTTCGGCAACCAGACACCGGGCGAGGTGTTCATTGATGCGCAGCCGATCCCACAAAGCCGGGGCGTGGTGTTCATCGATGCCGGCTATCACGGCACGCCCGAACATGCCGGCAAAGTGATGGTCGTGTCGGAGTTGAGTGGACCGAACGCCACTGCGATGGTGAAGGGAATCACGCCGGAAGACGGCTTCCGCGATCCCTATTCGCTATCCTCGCACAGTTATCTGGTTGCTCGCGAAAACTCAATCCTCCTGCTCGATGATGTCGGCACGACGACGCCACTCTACGCTGGCCGGCAGATGGTTCACGAGCCGCGGCTGCTTAAGCCGCGCGTCCACGAGCCGGTCATTCCATCGCGCGTGGATTTGTCGAAGAACACCGCGACGCTTTTCGTGGCCGACGTCTATCAGGGCCGGAACATGGACGGCATCAAACGCGGGGACATCAAGAAACTGCTGGTGCTCGAAGACCTGCCGAAACCCGCCAACTACCATGGCGGTGGCACGACTCCCATCGCCCACGGCGGCACGTGGTCGCTCAAGCGCATCATCGGCACCGTGCCGGTAGCCGACGACGGCTCCGCCTGTTTCGAGGTGCCGCCGTTGCGCAGCCTCTACCTCGCGCTGCTCGACGCCAACGACCGGTCCATCAAACAAATGCGCAGCTTCATGACGCTCCAACCCGGCGAGCAGCGCGGCTGCGTCGGCTGTCACGAGGCCCGCACCCAATCGCCGCCATCCCGGCCGGGCTTGACCGCCTTGCAGCGTGAACCATGTCGGATCGAGCCGCTTGCCGGGGTGCCGGATGTGTTCGATTTTCCACGCGACATCCAGCCCATTCTCGACCGGCATTGTGTCAGGTGCCACAGTGCCGCAAAACGCGCCGGTGGCGTCGTGCTGACCGGTGACCGCGGGCCGACCTACTCATTGGCCTATTACAACCTGATGTTGCATCGCCAGATCACGGATGGTGCCGGCTATGGTTGGGATGGTGTGCGCAACGTCGGAGGCCGCCCCGTTGGCAACGATGTGCCCTACACGATGTACAGCTCCGCCTCACCGCTAATGGATAAGATTGGCGGCCTCCACCACGACGCCAAGCTCACCACCAGCGAACAAACATTGGTGCGGCTGTGGATCGACACCGCCGCCCAGTATGCCGGCACCTACGCCGCCCTCGGCACCGGCCAAATCGGCGCCTGGTGGCACAACAACGAACCCATTCGCGAAATGGCCGACGCATGGCCAAGCACCGCGCCCGCCAAGGACGCGGTCGAACGACGGTGCGCCGCTTGTCACGGCAAGATGTTGCCAAGGTTCGTCACCGACCAGATCCCCGTGGACGAATACGGCGACTTCGAGGGTTGGCAGCGGCCGACAAGCCGGTTCTCGCGTCACACGATCTTCAATCTGACACAAGCGGAGAAGTCGGTGGTGTTGATGTCGCCGCTGGCGATGACGGCCGGCGGTTACGCGCAGGGCAAACCGGAGCAGGTGACCGTCAAGGAGGATCGGGCGCATGCGCCGAAAGCGCTTGGACACCCGGTGATCTTCGAGTCGGCAAATGATCCCGATTACCAGAAAATCCTGGCACATGTCCGGGCTGCCGGCCAGCGCCTGGATGAGATCAAGCGTTTCGATATGCCGGGATTCAAGCCGAACGGGCAGTATGTGCGGGAGATGAAGCGATACGGTCTGTTGCCGACGGGGTTCGACCTGGTGAAAGATCCCATCAATGGGTACGTAATGGACAGGAATTACTGGCAGTCGCTTTGGTGGAATCCGGAACAGAACGGCGCAGAGCACGCGGATGATTAATGCCGGTTGATCAAGGAAAGGATGCTATATGAACATGAAAATGAAAATGAAGTTGAATGATTGGATGGTGCCGTTTGGATATGTACTCGCTCTGGTGGTGGGAGGGCTGTGTTTTGGACAGACGAATGCGCCGGGGGAACGGCCGGTGCGGGCGATTGATGCCAGGGTTTTGACCGGCATTGCGCTTGATATGGATCGCCAGACTGAAAACGAGGCCGGGGTGACGCGGATTTCCGATGTCATTTATGGACGGAAGTTCGGCATGGTGTTGACGATGGATGTGCTCAGGCCCAAGCAGCCCAATAAGGCGGCGGTGGTGTGGGCTGTCAGTGGCGGGTTCAAGTCGGATCATGGCGACATGGCCGGTCCTGGGTTCGTCAAGTACATGTCGGCATTTCTGGACCGCGGCTACACGGTGTTTGCGGTGGTGCATGGGAGCAATCCGAAGTTTGACCTGCGTGAAGTCTCGGCGGATATGCATCGGGCGGTGCGCTTCATCCGTTACCATGCCAGTGATTTCGGTATCGAGGCGCAGAGAATCGGCATCAGTGGCGCTTCTGCCGGCGGCGTGATTTCATTATGGCTGGGTACGCAGGGTCGGGCAGGCGATCCTGCGGCGAAGGATCCGATAGACCGTGAATCCAGCCAGGTCCAGGCGGTGGCCTGCTTTTATCCGGGTGTGGACTGGGTACACTGGGAAGAGGACGGGTCCAATTGTTTGGCAAGAACCCGCAAGTTGGGTTTGATCGACGGTTTCAGGTTCCGCGATTTTGATCCGGTGAAGCAGGAGTATGTGGAGGAAACGGACCCGAAGAGGATCAATGATATCCTGGCGGAATATTCACCTATCAACCATGTGTCGGCGAAGTCGGCTCCGACCTTCATCATTCATGGCGACAAGGATGTGATCGTGCGGGTCGAACAGGCCCGGATGATGGTGGCGAAATTGAAGGAGGTGAGCGTTGCCGCCCAGTTGGTGATCAAGGAAGGCGGCGGCCACGGCTGGCCCGGCCAGGATCAGGATTTGAAGTTGTTCGCAGACTGGTATGACAGGCATTTGCGCAGATGAATCAAGTCTTACACTGGTATCGGAAATATGAGAAACATCGGAAAGAAAGCCAAATAACAGGAGAAGCTATGAAACATTCCAAAATAGACGGTGTGAGGAGGATTGGTGTTATATCCTTCATTATAGGAATAGCCTGCTGGCTGTCCGCGGCAGGTTCGGCGTTAGCGGCGCCTGGTACCAATCAGAAGCCGCCCATTCCCGACTTCACCCAGGGCGGCAAGAAGGACAACAGCCATGATTGGCAGTTGGGCCCGACCGGAGCGCGCGGCTGGATCTATGGTTCGAAGGGCCAGACCGCCGACGCTCGGCAGATCCTGATTACCGGGGTTGACGCCGGATCACCGGCAGACGGCGTCCTGCGTGCCAACGACGTGGTTCTGGGCGTGAATGACAAACCGTTTGCAGACGACGCCCGCATTAGCCTTGCCCGCGCCATCACGGCGGCCGAGGAAAAATCAGGCGTGCTGCGGCTGACCCGCTGGCGGGATGGACAGAGCACGAACGTGGACCTGAAGTTACCGGGGCTGGGCGCATACAGCGACACCGCGCCATACAAGTGCCCGAAGTCGAAGGCGATCTTCGAGCAAGGCTGCCGGCTCATCGCGAAGAAGGGCTTGGGAAATGCCGACATACCCATCGACCTCAACGCGCTGGCGTTGCTGGCCAGCGGCAACAAGGAGTATCACCCGATGCTCGCCGACTATGCCAAGAAGGTGGCGGCATCGCTGCACCCGGGTGTGTGGACGTGGTATTACGGTTACGGCAACCTGTTTCTAGCAGAGTATATCCTGGCCACCGGCGACAAGGCTATCCTGCCGGAACTCCAGCGTACCGCGAAGGAATCCACCATGGGTCAGAGTGCCGTTGGCACCTGGGGTCACGAGTTCCATGCCACGCCGAGCGGCAACCTGAATGGCTATGGTTGCATGAACCTGCCGGGCCTCGTGCAAACCACCGGGCTGGTGTTGGCCCGGCAGGCGGGCGTGAAGGATCCCGCAGTGGACCTGGCGATCGAGAAGTCGGCAAAATTCCTGCGCTACTATGTCAACAAGGGCGCCATTCCCTATGGCGATCACCAGCCATGGCCCGGGCATGAGGACAATGGCAAATGCTCGGTCGCGGCGGTGCTCTTCGACCTGCTAGGTGATCGTGAGGCGGCGTCGTTTTTCGCCCGGATGTCCACGGCCGCCTACTCCGAGCGGGAACGCGGACACACGGGAAACTTTTTCAATCTCCAGTGGGCACTGCCCGGAGTATCCCGCTGCGGTCCGCTGGCCACGGGCACCTACTTCAAGGAGCAGAGCTGGTATTACGATCTGGCCCGCAACTGGAAAGGCGGTTTTGGTTATCAGGGGTCGCCAGTGGGTGAGGAGG
>JAPLUI010000419.1 GCA_026397725.1 Verrucomicrobiota bacterium
ACACGAAGAAAGGAACGCCATGAGAAACATAGGACAGAGTGTGAAGTGGATGATGGTCGCAGTGGTTGGCGGCCTGATGTCGGGAATCGCCAGCCAGGCGGCAGCCAAGCCGCTTAAAGTCTATATCCTGGCCGGGCAGTCCAACATGCAGGGGCATGTGAACATATCGACGTTCGATTCCATGGCCGGTGATCCCAAGACGGCGCCGATCCTCAAGGAGATGCGCGGTGCCGATGGCAAACCGCGCGTGTGCCAGAAGGTCTGGATTTCGTCCATCGGCTGTGCCGGTGAGGATAAGACCGAGCAGAAAGGCCTGCTGACCACGGGCTTCGGTTCCAATGCCAACGAGATAGGTCCGGAATTCACCTTCGGCATTTACATGGAGAAGCTGGGCGATCCCATCCTGCTCATCAAGACTGCCTGGGGCGGCAAGAGCCTGCACACGGACTTCCGCCCGCCCAGCGCCGGGCCTTACGTGTGGAGTGACTTCGAGACGAATCAATACAAGGACCGGGCGTCCGACCTGGAAAAGGAGAAGGCCGTCAAGATCAATGCCACCGGCGTGTACTATCGCCTGATGCTCGCGCATGTCAAAAAAGTGTTAGGAGATATCAAGCGGGTGGTGCCGGACTACGATCCGAAGCAGGGCTACGAACTGGCCGGATTCGTCTGGTTCCAGGGGTTTAACGATCTGGTCTCCGGCTGGACGTATGACAAAGGCAACCAGCCCGGCGGTTACGACCTGTACGCGCAACTGCTGGCACAGTTCATCCGTGATATGCGCAAGGATCTATCGGCGCCGAAGCTGCCCTTCGTGATTGGAGTCATGGGGATTGGCGGCGAGAAGGAAGACAAGAAGCCGGGGAGCATGCAGTACTTCCGCCTGGCCATGGCCGCGCCGGCGGCGCTTCCCGAGTTCAAGGGCAATGTGGTGGCGGTGCCGACGGCGCCGTTTTGGGATGATGAATTGGAAGCGCTGCAAGGACGGGTGGACGCATGCTGGCCAAAGGTGGACGCGACGGTTGCCGCAGAGAAGAACGATTCATGGGAGAATAAAATGAAGCACATGGCTGAGAACTTCACCCCGGCGGAATGGAAACGCCTGCAGACTGGCGCCTCCAACCAGGCCTATCACTATCTCGGCGCCGCCAAAATCATGGCGCCGATCGGCAAGGCCTTTGCCGAAGCGGTGGTGAAGCTCCAGAAAACCGAACAGAAAAAACCATGAAACATCCCAAGACATGTATGGTGTGGGTGCTCGGCACCTTTTGTATGCTCATCGGATTGGCCGGCACGCTCTCCGCGGCGGAACCGGCACCCGTGCCGCCGGATCTCACCCAGGGTGGCAAGAAAGACGCCAACCACGACTGGACGCTGGGGCCGACCGGAGTGCGCGGCTGGATCTTTGGTTCGAGGGGCCAGACCGCCGACGCTCGTCAGATCCTGGTGACTGCGGTTGACGCCGGGTCGCCGGCGGATGGTGTTCTGCGCGTCAACGACGTGATTCTGGGCATGGACGGCAAGCCGTTCGCGGACGACGCCCGCATCCTGCTAGCCCGTGCCATCACGGCGGCCGAGGAAAAGACCGGTGTGCTGCGGTTGACCCGCTGGCGCGACGGGCAGAGCACGAACGCGGACCTGAAGCTGCCGGTGTTAGGCACCTATGGCGACACCGCGCCCTACAACAGCCCGAAGTCGAAGGCGATCTTCGAGCAAGGCTGCCGGCTCATCGCGAAGAATGGGTTGGATCATGCCGACATCCCCATCCACCTCAATGCGTTGGCATTGTTAGCCAGTGGCAACAAGGAGTATCACCCGATGCTCGCCGACTATGCTAAGAAAGTGGCAGCATCGCTGCGCCCGGGCACATGGACGTGGTATTACGGTTACGGCAACCTGTTTCTAGCAGAGTATATCCTGGCCACCGGCGACAAGGCTATCCTGCCGGAACTCACCCGCACCGCGAAGGAAGCCACCATGGGCCAGAGTGGCGTTGGCACCTGGGGTCACGAGTTCCATGCCACGCCGAGCGGCAATCTGAATGGCTATGGTTGCATGAACCTGCCGGGCCTCGTGCAAACCACCGGGCTGGTGTTGGCCCGTCAGGCGGGCGTCAAGGATCCCGCGGTTGACCGGGCGATCGACAAGTCGGCAAAATTCCTGCGCTACTATGTCAACAAGGGTGCCATTCCCTATGGCGATCACCAGCCATGGCCCGGCCATGAGGACAATGGCAAATGCTCGGCTGCGGCAGTGCTCTTCGACCTGCTAGGTGATCGTGAGGCGGCGGCGTTTTTCGCCCGGATGTCCACGGCCGCATACTCCGAGCGGGAACGCGGACACACCGGCAACTTCTTCAACATCCAGTGGGCACTGCCCGGAGTATCCCGCTGCGGTCCGCTGGCCACGGGCACCTACTTCAAGGAGCAGAGCTGGTATTACGATCTGGCCCGCAACTGGAAAGGCGGTTTTGGTTATCAGGGGTCGCCAGTGGGTGAGGAGG
>JAPLUI010000410.1 GCA_026397725.1 Verrucomicrobiota bacterium
ATCAAAGTTGAGGAATTGAAATGGGACATCCCGGGTGGCAAGGTCAGCCTGAGCATGACCAGCGGCAAAAAGCAAACCGTCACCCTTCAACTGCCACCCGGAGTCCGCATCCAGACCGCCAGGATGAACGGTCAAGACGCCGCCAACACGGAACCTGCCGGCCGGCCGAATGGCACCAGACTCCCGTTACCCGATGGTGGAATTGTGCAGATCGAACTCGCGTTTGCGCCCGGGGATTTTTCCACGGTCTGGGATGCGATGACGGCAACGACCGGCAAGAGCAAATGAACTACAGGCAGTTTAATCCAGCCGCCGGACGCGGTATCGCGCTGCGCGAAGCGCCGCTCAAATCCGGCACCTGTGATTATCTCCTGCTGGTGGACCGCAAGGCGGTCGGCGTCAATGAGGCGAAAATGGAGGGCACGCTTCTATCGGGTGTCGCCGAGCAGTCCGCCCATTACGCGGAGAATCTGCCGGATTTCATCCAGTCCGATCGCCCCGGATCGCTCCCATTCCTGTACGAATCCACCGGCGTCGAAACCTTCTTCCGCGACGCGCGCGATCCCGCGCCACGGTCACGGGTGTTTTCGTTTCACCGGCCGGAAACGCTCGCCGCCTGGGCCGTCGCTCCGAACACGTTGCGCCGCCGGTTGGCGCAAATGCCGCTGGCCCATCCGTTGTTGAAGACCGGCATGCGGGATTGCCAATTCGAGGGCAACACCGCGCTGGAACAATCCTTCGTGCGCGACGATCCCCGCTCCTTGGTGCAAATGGCCACCGGAGCTGGCAAAACCTATCTCGCATGCTGCTTCACCTATCGGCTCACCTACAAGACCTACACCGAGACCAAGCGCTACGAGAAGTCCGAGACGCTCATTCAGGAGTTCCGTACCTCGCCGCAACTCCGCATCGCCGTCACCGTGGACATGATCGCCACCGGCACGGACATCAAACCGTTGGAGTGCCTCCTGTTCCTGCGCGACACCCGCAGCCGCACCTACTTCGAGCAGATGAAAGGCCGCGGCACCCGCGTCCTCACGCCCACCGATTTGCAATCCGTCTGCGGCGCGGACGCCCGCGCCAAGACCCACTTTGTCATCGTCGATGCCGTGGGCGTGTGTGAAAGCGACAAGACCGATTCCCGCCCGCTCGAACGCCAGCGCAGCGTCCCGTTCGACAGGTTAATGTTAGGCGTGGCCCTCGGCAAACGCGACGAAGATACCCTAACAACCCTGGCCGGACGCCTCGCCCGGCTGGAACGGGAGGTGAACCGCGGCGACGCTGAGGGAAATGGCGGGTGGGAAATCGCTTGGCGAACTTTCGCGGGCGCTCCTGCATGCCTGCGACCCCGACGCCATCGCGGAGAAGGCCGCCGGCAAGCCCGGCACATCCCCCGCCCAAATCGCCCCCGATCAATTTGAAGTCGCCAAGAAGGAACTCGCCGAAGAAGCCTGCGCCCCGTTCGATCTGCCTGCCCTGCGCGACGCCCTCGCCAAGGCCAAGCAGGACGCCGAGCAGACCATCGACACCGTCACCGTGGACACCGTGCTGAGCCAGGGCTTCGACGCCGCCGCGAAAGCAAAGGCGATGAACCTCCTGAAATCATTCCGCGATTACATCGAGCAGCACCGGGCCGAGATCACCGCGCGGCAAATCCTCTACAGCCGCCCGTTCAAGCAGCGCCTCACCGAGCCGATGCTCAAGGAACTGGAAGAAAAGTTGAAAGTGCCGTTCGGTGCCCAGCCTGTCTCTAACCTCTGGCACGCCTATGAATTAGCCGCGGATGATGTGGATACATCACGTCTCCCATCCGTGAAATCCGCGAAATCCGCGGTCAAAAGGAATCCGGCTTGCCGCTTTGCCGATCTCGTCGCCCTCGTCCGCTTCGCGCTGGAACAACAACCCGTGCTCGCGCCCTTCGCCGACTCCGTGACCGAACGCTTCAACGAATGGCTCATGGACAAGGCCAAGGCCGGTGTGAATTTCAGCGCCGAGCAACTCGCGTGGCTGGGCCTCATCCGCGACCA
>JAPLUI010000003.1 GCA_026397725.1 Verrucomicrobiota bacterium
GCCGGGTGATGACCGGGCTCGCGCCGGTGACGTTGAGGGTGAGCGTGGACTCCGCCGTCGCACTGCGGATCGTGACACTGATGGGAATCTCTAACGTGCCCGCCGCCACCGGTGTCCCGACAATCCGTCCGCTCGAGGGCTCGAGCACCAAGTCCCGCGGCAGCCCAGTCGCCGTGTAGGTGCGACCCTCCCCGCTTTCACTGCTGACAATCTGATAGCTCAGGGCGTGGCCGGCCTGCGCCGTCACCACCTGCGGCGCGAGCACCGGCAAGGCGGCGATGGCCACCGTCCGCGTATCGGTGCCACCCGCATTGGTCGCGCCCACGGTGACCACGAAGCTGCCGGCTTCGAGCGGCGTGCCGGTGATCAACCCGCTGTTGGCATCAAAGGTCATGCCGCCCGGCAGGGAGCCCCGGAGGGAATAGAATTCCGGCGAATGCAAGGCGGTAATCTGATAGCTGAGCGCCTGGCCGCGAAGACCCGTCACACTAACGGGCGAGGTGATCACCGGCGGGAGCGTGAACTTCTCGTAGGTGAACGCGATGGTGGCGAGTTCGCCGCCATGAATGACCACGGCATGCCGCGCGGGACTTAGAAACCCGTCCACCGTGGAGAACTCGACGGTGTAGGTGTTAGGATCCAAAGCGTCTTCCCGCGACCCGCTCGGCCGATAGGGCGCCTGGGCCCGGAGCCGCCATCCGGCCCCTGCCGCGCGGGCCGCCGCCGGTTCGAGCCGCACTTGCAGCGCCCCCAGTGCGGGCGTGCCGATGGGTATGGGCGCATCCACGATCAGGCTGCCGCCCGTGCTGAGGCCCCCGTCCGCCCCGCTGGCTTCCGCGAAGCCGATGAGTTCGACCACCTCGCCATCGATCGCCCGCACCACGGTCTGGGCGGTCCCGCCGAGATAGATCGCCGCCGGATAGAAATTGCCGTTTTCAAACCGGACGCAAAGCGGGCCGCCCGAGTTGCCGCCGACGCTGTGGATGTCTGCCGTGGTATATGTTCGTCCGAACGCCTGGACAAACCCGAGGTTGGCCGCTGGCGTCGCGTGCATCCGGTCGCGGTCACTGGTCGGGATGCCGTCGAGCGGATAGCCGACCAAGGTCTTGAGGGCGGATGACAGCAGGAACTCGTTGCTGCCAGAGTCACTGGCAAGGTAGCCGCTGAAGCCGCCGCGGCCCGCGTCTGCGAGGAAGTAGAGGGTCGCCGCGTCGAGATTCTGCGACAGCGGAGTGGCGCTGCCCGGCGAGTTCTCCAACGCGCGCTGGGCGGCATATCCGGTCATCAGGTAGTAGCCTCGCGGAAGCTGCGGCTGCGGTTCGTACCCGTCACGGTCCCGCTGGAACAGCCATTCCAACCCGCTCGCCGTGGCCAGCGTGCCATCGTCGAAAACCACGTGCCCGGCGGTCGCGACCACCCGCGGCCTCACCACAAATCCACTGCTCGAACCGGCATCACTGCGGATCTGACCACAGTAGGCATAGGGCCGGTCCTCGCTGGCCGAGACGCTGGCAAAGGTCAGCACGCCGGGCGGAGTCCCGACTTGTTCCTGCTCCAGAAAATACGTCAGGGTGCTGACGCTGGTCTGGCCGTTGACGATGGTGGCGGTGACCGGCGGCGGGGTGGCGCGGCCGGGCACGTCCTTGCATTCGATCAGGTGGTTGCCGGGCACCAGCCCGCTCACCGTGGTACCGCTGTCCTTCCATTCCGTGTCACCCTCCCCGGCCAACCGCCATTGCGCCCGCCTCGCCGTGGCCACACTGCCTGCCGCCAAGGCTTCCGGCTTGAGCATCACCAGCAAGCCCCCGCTGCCGGTCCAGGCCGAGAGCTGATAGGCCCTCTCTAACGAAACAGTCGCCGCTCCGCTGACCACCGCCACGGTTTCGCTCAGCGGTTGGAGATAGCCGGCCACCGGGCGGTATTCGAGCACCCGGTCGCCCCTGCTCAGCCCGGTGGCTGGCACCCCGGATTGCCGCCATGCCTGTTCTCCCGCCATGCGCCAGCCGCCGATTCCGCCCGACGCGAGCGTCACATTCACCGCCCCTTGCCGCTCGGCCGGAGCCACGCCCACCGGGAACTGTTGGATCAAGCCCGACAGCATGGCGACCTTGAAGAA
This sequence comes from Verrucomicrobiota bacterium, assembly GCA_026397725.1. GTDB lineage: Bacteria > Verrucomicrobiota > Verrucomicrobiia > Verrucomicrobiales > Akkermansiaceae > Luteolibacter. The sequence continues at coordinate 2,117 of JAPLUI010000003.1, forward strand.
TTTGGTGTCGCCGAGCCCCGTGCCGCCGGCACCGGTGGCCCGGACCCGATAGAAATACGTCACGCCCTGCGCGAGATTGGACAAGTCCGCGCTCACCGGCGTGCTGGCATCGCCGGCCACGCTGGTCGGGGTTGCCGTGACGCTGCTAGGAAAAGTGATGCCGTCGGTGCCGTACTCGAATGTCACGTTCGCCACGGAGTTGTGGGCCCGCACCGCGCCGCCGACCTGCGTGCTGGTGGTGGTCAGCAC
>JAPLUI010000264.1 GCA_026397725.1 Verrucomicrobiota bacterium
TAGCGGCACTCTATGAGTGTCGTAAGCGAATGGCTCGTGCGGCTGCGCGTCTTGTAGCGGCACTCTATGAGTGTCGATGCCCATGCGTGGCGCGGGTGGCGCGTGATGTGCGTCATGTGCATGGCAGGCGAATGGCTCGCGCAAGAATCCGCCACGCCATGGCAGCGACGGTCACAGACCGCCGCTACAAACCCCGCGGGTGCTGGTAGCGTCTTGCCAATCCCAACGGAATTGCGTCCCACAGCCCAGGGTTGCGAAGCTACCCTGGGGCCTCTAATCGTAACTGGACATCCTGAGGTCCGATCGGACCTCAGGATGTCCAGTTGGGGTGGAGATTGTGACGAGGTTGATGCAGAAATTCGCGAGGAACTTACCGGTACAAGGCGTCAGGTCCTTAACCTGACGCGCATGCCCGGTGGGGTTGTCGAAATTTCCGGAATCGTGGACCCAGAGTAGCTCGTGAGTTCTAAGACGACCGAACTCATACCATGCTAAGCCGGCTTGAACCTTCGTCTGCTTGCCGAACATGAAATTGTTGGCGAGGCCAGTCCGGGCACGCCAAAGGTACCGCAGCGCTGGATTCGCTGCGTCAGGCGGAAGCGGCTCAAACTTTGGCGCGTAAGGCCACACCGCGCGCTCATTCTCTCCCAAGCACCACTCTCGAATCGAATCCCCCTCGACAATGACGCGACGGTGCCCAGCAGCTAGTCCGTGGCGGCGAAGAACGTGGTCGATCTGCACGAATATCCCGTCTTCGAGAGTGAATGCAGTGATGCCGATATTCGGTTTTCCTCGTAACTGGTCAGCGACTTCTCCAAGCGTTGATTCGCCGCCTTTTTCGATCACTTCTTTCAACTCCGCCGCTCCACCACCACCGATGCTCCACGGATGCCGATGAAAGCTGGCTCGCGGTGAGCCGCCAGCGCTCACCCATTCACTCACGCTGCCGGGCTCGTCGGTTTGCCGGACGATGGCCTGCCAAACAAGGCCCAGCGCGTGCGAGCCTCCACATATGGATTCCTCGATGAATTCCGGCGTCTGGAGCAGGGCGTATTTTTTCCGCGCCGCCTTCGACAGGTCCTGATAGAGATTGCCGAGCAAGCGCGTGTTCCAGTCCGGGTCGGTGAAATCGTGGCTGATCGCGCCGGTGTCGGGATCGGTCTTGCGCCAGAAGTCGAGCAGAGCGGCGGCGGCATCGCCGGACGGGCCACACTGCCAGAGCGGATTGTGGCGGCGGTCGAAGGATTCGCGCATGGCCGGCAGGGTGCCGGTCTCGGTGAAGACACCTTCCAGATACTCGCGCTCGCTGAGGAGCCGTAGATAAATAAACATGGCGTTAGAAGTTTGATCATTCAGAAATTAGGTAAAATGATGGAGGGTAAAATGATGGAAGAAAAGATCATAATTCCCGATAACGGGAGCACAATTCCAGTTCTTCATGATTTTACCCTATCATGATTTATTCCAGTTCTTCATGATTTTACCCTATCATGATTTTACCAAATTGATTCCATGCTAACATGCAGATTTTGTAAGGTTTATTTCTTTACGGGGCCTGAGAGTCGGGTGCTCGCGGAAATACATTTCGTGTTCGTCCCGTGATTGTTTGTCTGACACATAGTGCTGCGGTCGGGCGGGGTTCCTCGCAGCGGATCACTTTGTGGTAGCAGGTGAGAGCGGTGCTTGCGCCGGGGGTGGCGAATTGGCCGGTTGCTGGCCACGGACCAGCAAACGATAGATCACCGGCGTGGCGATCAGGGAAAAGAGCATCGAGATGCAAAGTGCACCGATGATGCCGATGGCCAGCGGGCGCAGCATGTCCGCGCCGTGCCCGATGCCCCAGGCCAGCGGCAGCATGGCAAGCACAGTGGTGATCGAAGTCATGAGGATCGGGCGCAGCCTGCGGCGTGCCGAGTTGACCAGGGCCACCTCGATGCTTTCGCCTGCGGCGAGGTGATGGCCCACGAGATCGAGCATGAGGATGCCGTTCTTGGCCACGATGCCGACGCCGATGATGGCCCCGAGGAAGCTGACGATGTTGAGCGTGGTGCCGGTAAGCCACAGTGCCCCGATGGTTCCCGTCAACGCCAACACACTGCCGAGAACAATGGCGAAGGGCTCGCGGAAACTGCGGAACTCGATGATGAGCACGGTGAACACGAGCGCGATGCCAAGCACCAGCACGATCAGCAAATGGCGGAAGCTCTCCTGTTGCTGATGGAACAGACCCCCAAACTCAATCACGTCGGGTGGAATGCGCAGGTCCTGCGCGAGCACGGCTTTGATCTCGGCGATGCCGCTGCCAAGGTCGCGGCCCTCAAGCGCGGCGGTGACTGCGACGAGTTGGCGCAAGTCCTCGCGCTGCAGTTCAAGTTGGCCGGGCTCCTCGGTGAGGTCGGCCACTTGGGAAATCTTGACGATCACGCCTGATGGCGTCCGGATGGGGAGTTCCTTGAGGTCCTCCAAGCGGGTGAGGTGCTTCGGTTCGGTGACCACGCGGATTTCCACCACCCGGTCGCCCTCCAGGACACTCGATGCCGTGCGGCCCAGCATGGCGGTGTTCAGCGTGGTGGCAATGTCCTCACTGGTTAGACCGTGGCGCTGGGCGTCGAGCGCGCGGATGCGGAAGCTGAGGGTCGGCCCGGTCATGGTCAGGCCGTCGTTGGTATCCACCACGCCTCTCACTTTCCCGATGGCCTGCTGCACTGCGGGTGCGTTTTTCATGAGCCAACGCGTGTCGGTGGAGAAGAGTTTGATTTCGATGGGATTCGGGGCCTCGGTTAGGTCACCGACGAGGTCGCTGAGAATGCCTGGGAATTCCCACGTGGCGGCGGGCAGCGCGGCGTTGAACTTTTCGCGCAGTTCGCTTTTCACCTCCTCGGTGCGGCGTTTCCGGTCGGGTCGGAGTTTGACCAGAAAGTCACCGTCGTTAGGCTCGCAGACGGCCAGCGCCAGCCGGGCCCCGCTGCGGCGCGAGTAGCCTTCCACCTCTGGAGTCCCCCGCAGGATGGCCTCGGCCTGTTGCATCACGCGATCCGTTTCCTCGAGACTCGTGCCCCACGGGGTCAGGTAGTCGATGACGAAGCCGCCCTCGTCCATGTCGGGCATGAAGCCGGTGGCCAGGTGCTGCTGCAACTGCCAGCCCCCGAGGCCGCTGAGGAGGCAAGCGGCCACGACGACCCAGCGCAGTCGCAACGCCCAGCCCAGCACTCCGCCAAACACCCAGAGCAGCGGGCGCATGAGCCAACCGCCGTCCTCGCTGGTCGGGGCATGCCCGTGCTCAAGATGGGAACGGTCGCGCAACAAGAACGAGGCCAGCGCCGGGGTCAGCGTGACTGCCAGCACCAGCGAGGTGAGCAGCGCCACCACCATGGTCAGTGCCAGTGAGCGGAAGAACACCCCGGCAATGCCATCGAGGAATGCCAACGGAATGAACACCACCACCGGCGTGAGCGTGGAGCCGACGAGCGGATGAATGATTTCTCCCATCGCCGATTTGATGGCCTTGAAACGCGAATCGCCATGGGCAATGCGTGCATAGATGGCCTCCACCACGACGATGGCATCATCAATGATGAGACCGATGGCCGCCGCGATGCCGCCGAGGGTCATGAGGTTGAAGGTGAGCTTGCAGGCCAGCATGATCACCACGGTGGCCAACACGGAAACCGGGATGACCGCGATGGCGGTTAGCACGCTGCCCCAGTTCTTGAGAAACAGATAGAGCACCACCACAGCGAACAACAGGCCGAGGACAATCGCCTCCCACACGCTGGCAACCGACTCGCGCACCAGCAGCGACTGGTCGTAGTAGAACGACAGCTCCAGGTCCGGCGGCAGGGTCTTGCGCAAGTCGGCGAGCTGTGTTTTCAACTCGTCGGCGATCTGCAAGATGCTGCTGCCCGTGGGCTGTGCGCGGATGTTCATGAGCACGGCGCGGCGGCCCTGTGCATTCACCACGTTGAAGACCGGCTCCGGCCCGCGTTCGACCCGCGCGAAGTCGCGGATGCGCACCGGGTGGTCGTCGCGAATCATCACGATGAAGTCCGCGAGGTCAGCGGCGTTTTTCACGCGACTGTCCACCAGTGCGAGATAGATCGTGTAATTCTCCATGTGGAAGCCCGCCGGCGCGACGAGGTTGCCCTTTTCCAGCGCCGCCGTGACGTCCGCCAACGCCAGCTTTGACGCGGCGAGTTTGAGCGGGTCCACGACGACATGGTATTCCGGCGTGCGACCGCCGACGAGGTCCACGCGGGCAATGCCGGGAATGCGCAAGAAGCGTGGCTTGAGGTCGTAGCGGGCGGTTTCCCACAACTCGGTCAGTTCCCGCAGCGGACTGGTCAGGCTCACGCCGATGATGGGAAAGGCATTGAAGGTCAGGCGCCACACCGTGGTTTTCGCCGTTGGCGGCAGCGACGCCTTGAGTTGTGAGATGCGGTTGAGCACATAGAGTTCGCTCTCGACCATGTTCACCTGCCAGTTGAAAAACACGTTCACCTCGGCGCTGCCGCGACCGGTGGCGGAGCGCACCTGCACCACGCCGGGGATGTCCTTCATGGCCTCCTCGATGGGCCGCGTGATGGTGGCCATCATTTCATCGGCGGGCATCACCCCGTTATCTATCAGGATGACGCAGCGGGGGAACTCCGTCTCGGGGAACACCGAGGACGGCATGCGCAACGCGCAGAACACGCCACCGAGACAGACGGCGAGGGTGATGAAGATGATCGCCAGCCGGTGGTGGATGGCGAAGGTTCCGGTGTGTTGCCCTGGGTCACTCATGGAATCGCAGATGCATGTTATGGCTCGACGATACGGACCTTCGTCTGTTCCGGCAGCGCGTAGGAACCGACCGTCACGACGGTCGCGCCTTCGCGCAGCCCTGCGCCCTCGATTTCGATCCATTCCCCGTCGCGCAAGCCGGCCTTGACCACGCGTTGCTGCGCGAGGTCACCTTCGACGATGGAGATCGTGCTAACACCCTCGCCATTGGTGTAAACGCTGGCACGCGGAACCGCCAGTTTGTCGGCATGCTCCTCGACGACGATGCATGCCGTGACAAACTCTCCGGGGCGCAAGCCACTGCCCTTAGGCACCCTCACCCGCACCAGCAGTGTGTCGCTGGTGGCGTCCACCTGCGGGCTGATGAAGGTGATGTTGCCTGCCACCGGTGTGGCGGCGCCAGTCGCGTGCAACTTCGCCGGTTGCCCGGGTTGCAATGCCGCAGCTTCAAGGCGCGGCACCCGCAGGGCGGCGACGAGGCGGTCGAGGTCGGCGATCTCCGCGAGCACCGTGGTAGCATCCGCAGCTTCACCGGGTCGTGCGGTGAATTTCAGCAACGTGCCGTTCATCGGTGCCACACCACGCAGCAGTGATTGCTGCACCTTGGCCGTGGCCAGTTCCGCCTCGGCCTGTGCGAGCGCTTGTCCGGCCTCCAGCACTTGCTTCTCGGAAGTGCCCTCGGCGGCGGCGAGTTGCTGTTGCCGCTCGAAGTTGGCAGTGGCAAACTTAATAGAGAGGGTCGCCTTCACGACCGCCGCATCCGCGGCGCGACTGTCGAGCTTGAAGAGCACCTCGCCTTGGTTCACCTGCTGGCCCTCCACCCCATTGATCTCGGTGATGAGGCCAGCCACGGCAGGCGAAAGCCGTGCGATGGCAGGGGCCAGGTCTTTGCCCGCAGGTTCAAAGTCGATCGCGCCATAGGCCGTGACCGAGCGGGTCAGCGTGGTCCGCGTGATCTTGGCGACTTGCACCGCGACTTCGGTCGGCGGCTGGTCTGCTTCCCCGGCCTGGAGCGGCGGCGCGATGAGCAGAGGCAGGATGAGAAGTGGATGGAGTTGCATAAGGTGAGGGGAGTCACTTTGCGCCGCGCAGGGGTCGCTGTACCGCAGCTTCGAGCCGCCCGACCGCCACTTGCGCCTGGATGCTGGCTTCGAGCAGGGCGAGTTTGGCGGTGCTGGCTTCGATGCGGCGGCGCGTGAGTTCCAAAGGCGCGAGTTCGCCGGCTGCCACCATGCGCCCGGTGGTATCGCTGGCGTGTGCGGCCTGCTCGGCCAGCTTGGTTGCGGTGCCGGCCTTCGCCATGGCCGCGTGATAGGCCGCAAGGGCGGTCTCGATCTCCCCAAACACCGCTTGCTGCTTCGCCTCGAACCTGGCTCCTGCCACCTTGCGCTTGGCCTGCGCTTCCGCGATGGGGCCGCGATTCTGATTCAGGATGGGCACCTCCATGCCGAATCCGAGCGACCATTTGTTATCACCCTGATCGAATTCATAGCCGGGACTGAGATGAACGTCAGGGTATTGCTTGGCAATTTCCAGCCGCAGCTCCGCATCCGCCGCAGCGTAATCCGCCAGCGCGGCGAGCAGATCGGCACGATGGGTTAGAGCGTGCTGGCGCATGCCCGCGCCGGGTGCGGCGGGCAGGGTTGTGAATTCGGAGAAATCCAGTGTCACCGCCTCCAATGCTGCGGATGGCACGCCGACTGCCGCAGCCAGTTGCGCCCGCGAAGTGGCGTCCTGTTTTTCCGCATCGTGCAAGGCGAGTTTGGCCCGGCTCAGGCCGAGCCGCCCCTGGGTGAGTTCAAAGCCCGGCGTTTCACCGGCGTGTACCTGCATCAGGAGCTTGTCCACCACCGTCTCGTGCAAGGCCACTTCCGTGTTGAGCAACGTGGTGTTTTCCCCTGCCGCATGGAGGTCCAACATTGCCGAGCGCACCTTGGCGCGTGCGTCCCACGCTGCCACCGCCACCCGGAGTTGCGCCGCCTCCGCCTTGGCGCGGGCGGATGCCAGCCGCAGACCGCGCTTGCCTGCGGTTTCGAGCGTCACCTCCACTGCCGGTGACAGGAGCCACGGCGAAATGCCCTTGCTCGTCGTGTTGTAGCCCGGCGAAAACGACAGCACCGGATTGGGCCGCTGCCCGGCAGTCCGGATCCCCGCCGCCACGGCTTGCGCTTCCGCCCGCGCCACGACCACCTCACCCTGGAAATACGCCGCTGCCAGCGCCAAGCGGTCCACGTCCCAAGCACCGGCACCGGTCCCTTGACCGGCGAGGAATTGCCGCAGTCCCGGATCACTCAGCGAGCGCCCGGTGAAAGCGGCCGCGCTGTGCCCGGCAACGAGCGGTCTCGAAGCATACGGCACGCAGGCAGCGAGCCACAGGGCGGCGAAGCAAGGCAGCAGTGGGGTGATGCTCATGAATGAGGTGCCCGCATGACGGGTTAGGACCAACCAGGCAGGCTTGACCACGAGACTTAGGGGCAAGGCCGGCGACCAAGTCAATCCCTCCCGCAAAGATGACGGTTATTTCATCTTTCCGCACGCGCTGGCTCGACGGGCAAGGTCACGGTCACCTGGGTGCGCCCGGCGGGCGGCACTTCATAGCGGATTTCACCGTGGTGTGCCTCGACAATCGACTTGGCGATGCTGAGGCCGAGTCCACTGCCTTCTACGGCACGGCCATGCGCCGCATCTCCCCGGAAGAATCGCTCGAAGACCCGCTCAACCAGCATTGGCCGCAAGGTGGGCCCGGTGTTTGAAATGTGAAAAACGGCCTCGTTTCGCCGCGTCGTTAGGGAAATCTCCACCTTGCCGCCCGCTTGATTGTATTTCACCGCGTTATCGGCGAGGTTCAGCAGGAGTTGCCGCAGCCGCATCCGGTTGCCACGGATCATCACCGGCTCACAGGCGGTGAGCGTGACCGCAATTCCGCCGCCCGAGGCCAGGATCGCCGCTTCATCCGCCAGATCGCTGACCAGTTCATGCAGCGCCACCGCTTCATTCGCAGGATCCAGCAGACCGGCATCCGCCGTGGCCAGAAACGTGAGTTGGCCGACGATGGTGGACAAGCGCTGGACCTCTTCCAGCAGGGATGCAACGCGCTCGCCGTCCCGGGTTCCCGGACCTGCCTCGGTGAGCATCTGCTCCAGGGTGCCATGCATGATGGTTAGCGGCGTCTTGAGTTCGTGGGACGCATGCAACGTGAATTCACTCGCTTGCGTGAAGGACCGGCCGAGCCGGTGCTTCATGCGATTGAAAACGGCGGTCATCCGGTCGAGTTCGTCGCCGTTGCCGCTGCCCGGTACGGGCTCGGCTAGATTGGTGACATCGGTCTGCTCCAATACCGCCGTGAGAGCCTGAATCGGGCGCAGGGCACGCCGCAGCACGACCATTCCGCTGATCACACCTATCAGAATTGCGGGCAGTCCGGCGTAGAGCACGATTTCCATGGCTTCTTCCAGCGGTCCGTTATGAATGGCAATGGCTTCGACGCCACCCTCTCGGATGCGCTCCAACTGATTGCCAAACTCAACCCAACTGCAAAAACCCACCACGGCCAGGGACCCTGACAGCGTTAGAACGTAGTAGAGCAGAATGCGGCGGAACAAGGTCATGGCGGGAGGTGCAGGGCGTAGCCGAGGCCACGCGCGGTTTGGATCAGCGGCGGGCCGTGATCGCGGTCGAGTTTATCCCGCAACCGGCGGATATAGACCTCCACGAGGTTTGACCCTGGATCAAAATCATACTCCCACACCGTCCTGATGATGTCCCTGCGACTGACCACGCCCCCATCGGCGCGAAGCAGGCATTCAAGGAGCAGGCTTTCGCGTGAGGAGAGTTCGATCCGTCGCCCGCCGCGTCGAGCCTCGCGGGCTGCCGTGTCGAAGGTGAGGTCCGCCACCGTTAGGATCGTGGGCTTCATCTGCGTGTTTCGGCGCAGCACCGAGCGCAGCCGGGCGAGCAACTCCGAGACGGCATACGGCTTGGGCAGGTAGTCGTCCGCGCCCGCATCCAGCCCCTCGACGCGCTGCGGCACCTCACTGCGGGCGGAAAGCATGATGACCGGCGTGCGGTCTCCCTGTTCCCGCAGTGCCCGCACCACGCTCAGGCCGTCGAGTTGCGGCAACATGATGTCCACCAGCAACACCTCAAAGCCACCGCTCCGCGCTTCCTGCAAGCCACTTTCGCCGTCCGGCGCACTCACCACCTCGAAGCCCTCCTGCGTCAGCGTGGTGCTGAGCAGGGCGGCGGTTTTCCGGTCATCTTCAATGATTAGAACTCGCACTGGCATGAATCGATCGTTGAATGGACTGCGGGGTGGCGATTTCGTGGGTGCAATCACCCCGCAACCGCACGCCCGAACTAAGCGGGTTATGCCGCTTGCAGTCAAGCCAACGGACAGCCCATCGGGTGGCCCGGAGCGGGTGGCGGCGGCGGCGGGAGCGCCGCTGGCCTTGAAATTCTGCCTCAGAACCGGCCGGGGCGTGAGGTTTTGATTTCCAATTCCAAAAAATCCGCTTAAAACCAGCCCATGCCATCCTTACGCAGCAACACCACCACCCAAGGCCGCCTGATGTCCGGCGCACGCAGTCTCTGGCGTGCCAACGGCATGCAGGATGACCAGTTCGGCAAGCCCATCATTGCCATCGTCAACTCGTTCACCCAGTTCGTGCCGGGTCACGTCCACCTTCACGACGTGGGACAATTTGTCAAAGGGTTGATCGAGGCGCAGGGCTGCTTTGCGGCGGAGTTCAATACCATCGCCATCGATGACGGCATCGCCATGGGACACGACGGGATGCTCTACTCGCTGCCCTCGCGCGAAGTCATCGCCGACAGCGTGGAATACATGCTCAACGCCCACCAGGCGGATGCCATGATCTGCATCAGCAATTGCGACAAGATCACCCCCGGCATGCTCATGGCGGCGATGCGCCTCAACATCCCGGCCATCTTCGTGTCGGGCGGACCGATGGAGGCCGGCGTGGTGGGTGACAAGAAATACGACCTGGTGGACGCGATGGTCATGGGGGGCGACAGTGCGGTGCCCGACGAATTGTTAGAGAGCGTCGAACGAAATGCGTGCCCGACCTGTGGCTCCTGCTCGGGCATGTTCACCGCCAACTCGATGAACTGCCTCAACGAGGCGCTGGGCATGGCCTTGCCGGGCAACGGCACCGTGGTGGCCACCCACGCCAACCGCCGCAAGCTGTTCGAGCAGGCGGCCACGCGGATCGTGGAGATGGCCGTCGCTTACTACCGCGACGGCGACCCCTCCGTCTTGCCCCGCTCGATCGCCAGCCGCAGCGCGTTTGACAATGCCATGGCGCTGGATGTCGCCATGGGTGGCTCGACCAATACCGTGCTCCACATTCTGGCCATCGCCCATGAGGCGGGGGTCGCCTTCGGCATGGCTGACATCGACGCCATTTCGCGCCGGGTCCCGTGCCTCTGCAAAGTCGCTCCCAGTTCGCATTACCATGTCGAAGACGTCAACCGGGCCGGCGGCATCCTGCGCATCCTCGGCGAACTCGCCGCCGCCGGCCTCGTGGACGGGACCGTCCTGCGGGCCGACGGCATGACCCTCGCACAAGCCATCGCCCGCTATGACATTTCGCGTCCGACGGTGAGCCAGGAGGCCATCGGGATCTATCAAAGCGCCCCCGGCGGCGGCCGCAACCTCGTGTTCGCGTCCCAGTCGGCGAAGTTCAGGGAACTCGATACCGACAAGGCGCAGGGCTGCATCCGCGATGTCGCCCATGCCTATTCGCCGGATGGCGGGCTGGCCGTGCTGACCGGCAACCTCGCCCGTGCGGGCTGCATCGTCAAAACCGCGGGTGTTGACCCAGCGTCCTTGCGGTTCCAGGGGACCGCCAAGGTGTTCGAGTCACAGGATGCCGCCTGCGAAGCCATCTTGCAGGGCCGCATCGTGCCCGGCGACGTGGTCGTCATCCGCTACGAAGGACCGCGCGGCGGCCCCGGCATGCAGGAAATGCTTTATCCCACCTCCTATCTGAAATCCATGGGCCTCGGCAAAGTCTGTGCCCTCATCACCGACGGACGGTTTTCCGGCGGCACCTCCGGGCTGTCCATCGGTCACGTCTCCCCGGAAGCCGCCGCCGGTGGCACCATCGCGCTCGTCCGCGATGGCGACCCCATCAAGATCAACATCGCCGGGCGCGCGATCCAACTGGTTGTTAGTGACGCCGAACTCGCCGCCCGTGAACAGGCCGAGGTCGCCAAAGGCAAACTCGCCTACCGTCCCGCCGACCGCAACCGCCAGGTCTCGAATGCCCTCAGAATCTACGCCCGCCATGTGACCTCCGCTGACCAAGGCGCCGTGCGCGAGGATATCGAGTAGCGACCAGCCGCGAGAATCGGAATCACCTCACAATGGTTTTTCCGTCCCCTAACATATGTTGTGGTGGCAACCAGTGCCTGGCAGTCGGGCTGTTGCTGCGTGCCCCCCGAGGTCGGGCGGGTACCGGGCTGCTGCGGCTACCGGCCTGGCGGGTGTTCAGGCGGGTCTTGGCGCAGCACGGTTAGGACGGCAGCGTGATCGGATGGAAACTGGCGCTTGGCGCGGCGAATGCCGGCGCTTTCAAGTTGTTGCGGGTAGGTCATCGTGCTCACGGGCTTCAGGGCGGTGGCACGCAGATACAAGCGGTCGATCCGGTCCATCGGCAGCGGCTTGTGGGTTTTCGGCGCGGTGCGATAGAGCGGCGACCAGGTGATGCCCGGCGTTTTGAGGGCCGACGGATGCACGGCCCGGAAGGTGTCCATGAAGCCGGCGTGCTCAAACGCCAGCGATGAGGGCAGCGGCAAGGTCAGGGTGTGGTGCAGGCTTTGGGTTTCCGCGCCATAATCGAGGTGGGAGGGACAGTTCCAATCGCCCCCGACCAGCAGCGGCAGCGGGCCGTCGAGGTGGCGGAGTTGCTTGAGGCGGGTGATGATGGCATCGGTTTGCATGGCCCGTGCCGAGTGGATGGTTTCGCAGGCGAGGAGTTCGGCAGGCGTGGCGTCCGGCTTGGCATGCCAGTAGTCGGGTAAGTACGAGCGGTAGTCGAGCCAACACGACCAGGCAATGAAATCCAAACCGGGCGCCTTGATGCGGGCGCCGATCGCGGTCCGCGCCGGGTGGCTGAAGGTCGCCACGATTTCGAACTTGGTCAGTATGCACAAGCTGGCGTCGGGTGGCTGATGTGCCTGCCAGCCCAGTTGCGAGGCGAGCCATGGTCCGAGCATGGTGCGGTCGCCGGCGATGTCGTCGCTTTCCTGCATGAGGACCAGATTCGCGCCAGAATCCTTGATGACCTTCAGCGCCTTCTCAGGCCCGTTCTCGAAGTTATTGGCACCTTCCTGCACGTTCCAGCTCAGCACGCGGAGATCCTCCCCCCGGCAGATGACGGTGGCAAGCATGCAGAGGATGACCGGAATGGCTCTCATGGACTCGGGACGGGTGGGGGAGTTACACCTCGCCGCCGCCCTTGACAAGCATCGCGTTGACGGTGGCCAAGGGCAGGGGGCATGACCAGCAAGGCCGAACGATCCCGTGATGCCGGGAAATGGCTCGCACTTCGGGTCCTGGCCCTGCGGCTGGGTGAGATTTCCGGATTTTCAAGAGACAAGGTTGCGTCCGGCGCGTTTTTAGAGCAGAAGACGTCGCCCGCATGACCCAGCTCTTGATTGAACCCGCCCGTCGCACTGGTTGCGAGGATTTGCACGCACTCGCCGAAGTTCTGCGAGGGGCGGCCCAGCGCCAACGCTCGCCGATTGACGACGTGCTCGATGCCGGCTTGGTCAACGAGGAAAATTATTTGCGCGAACTGGCCGGGGCGCTGCATCTGGAGTGGCTGGCCAGCATCCCGATCGCGGAGGTGCCGCTGCCCTTGCGCGAGGCCTGCGGCCCGCGCATCGCCCTGCGCCACCGCCTGCTACCGGTGGCCATCGAGGGTGAGGGCGACCACCGCCGGTTGAAACTCGCCACTTTTGACCCCTTCAACCTGATCGCCCGGCAGGCGGCGGCGCAGGAACTCGTGTTGCCCATCGATTGGTGCATGGCGTCGCGCAAGCGTTTGCACGAGGCACTCCGCCGCCTCTACGGGGTGGGGGCCGACACCTTTGAGCAGATTCTCGAAGGCCGGGATTTCGACTACGACCACATCGAAGGCGGCGAAGACCAGGCCAACATCATCGACCAGGACGACGACGAGGAGGCCAGCGTGGTCAAGTTCGTCAATCAGATCATCCGCGAGGCGCTCGATCAGCGGGCGACGGACATTCACGTTGAGCCCTTGAGCACCAACCTGCGGATCCGCTACCGGATCGATGGTCGCCTGCTGGAAATCGCCGTGCCGGAAAACATCAAGGCCCTGCAAAGTTCCGTCATCGCCCGGTTGAAAATCATGGCGCACCTTGACATCGCCGAGCGCCGGGTGCCGCAGGACGGCCGTATCAATCTCCAGTTTGAAGGCCAGACCATCGACGTCCGCGTGGCCACCGTGCCCACGGTGGAGGGTGAGAGCGTGTCGCTGCGCTTGCTCAACCAGGAGCGCTTCAATCTGGACAAGTTGCGGATGGAACCCTACGTGCGCCGCAAGATCGAGGAACTGTTGCACTTGCCCAACGGCATCATCCTGATCACCGGCCCCACCGGCTCGGGCAAATCCACCAGCCTGTATTCCTTCCTCAGCGAGGTGAACCACCCGGAACAGCGCATCGTGACGGTGGAGGACCCGGTGGAAAACAAGCTCACCGGCGTGATGCAGATCGCGGTGAAATCCGAGATCGGCCTCACCTTTGCCACCGCCCTGCGCTCGATTCTCCGTGCCGATCCGAACATCGTCATGATCGGGGAAATCCGCGACCTGGAGACGGCGGAGATCGCCATCCGGGCCTCGCTCACCGGCCACTTGGTGTTTTCCACGCTGCATACCAATGATGCGCTCGGCGGCATCAGTCGCTTGATCGATATGGGCGTGGAGCCGTTCCTGGTGTCCGCGGCGGTCCGCGCCTTCCTGGCCCAGCGGCTCGTCCGCCGCTTGTGTCCGCATTGCAAGTCACCCCGCACGGTGACCGATGATGACCGCCGCGAACTGGGCATGCCGATGAATATCGTGGGGCAAGCGTACACGCCCGGTGGCTGCGACCAATGCCGCGCTACCGGCTTCTCGGGCCGCCTCGCGATTTATGAAATGGTCCTGCTCACCCCGGCGATGCAGGATCTGATCGCCCACAGCGCCCATGCCAACGACGTCCGCACCCAAGCCGTCCGCGATGGCTACATTCCGATGCGCGGGTATGGCTGGCACAAGGTGATGCAGGGCGAAACCACCATTGAGGAAGTCGTTTCCGTGACCTCGTCCGACATCGGCGGGGCGGATTGAATGGCCACGCCGAGAACTCAATTTCCCCCTTTCCGCCATGCCGTTGTTTGCCTATAAAGCCCTGACTAACAAAGGATCGATCACCACCGGTGAGTTTGACGCTGCCGACCGCACGGAAGCGCTGCGCGTCATGGACCGCAGGGGCCTCCAGCCGGTGAGCCTGCGCGAGTCCGCCACGGCGGCAGCCGCTTCCGTTAGGAAAACCAACGGCAAGCCGAAGACCGAGGAACCGGCAACGTCAAAGACCTCCACCAGGGAAGAGAAAATCCCGGAGGGTCCGATCAAGTTGAAGCGCCATGAAGTGGTGCTTTTCACCGAGGAACTCTCGGACATGCTCAGCGCCGGCCTGCAACTCGAACCGGCGCTCAAATCGATGGAAAACCGCCAGGAGCTGGGCAATCTCAAGGCCGTCTCCTACAAGATCCGCCAGGTGGTGCGCGACGGGGTGAATTTTTCCGCAGCCTTGAAAAAGGCGAGTCCGAGTTTTGGCCCGTTGTATTGCTCGCTGGCGGCGGCCGGTGAGGCCTCCGGGGCGCTCGACACCATCCTCAAACGCCAGGCGCACTACCTCAAGACCCTGGCGGAGTTGCAGAGCCGCCTGATTCTGGCGATGATCTATCCGGCATTCCTGGTGGTGGCGGGCATCGGGGTTTCCATTGTGTTCGTCACCACGCTCATTCCGCAACTTACGGCGCTCATTGCCAGCACCCCCGGCGGCAAAATCCCCCTGGGCGCGGCAATTCTGATAGGTGCCTCCGGGTTCCTGAAAAAATGGTGGATTGTGATGCTGCTGACCATCGTCGGCGGGGCCATTTTCTTCAAGGCCTGGAAGGACAATGATGCTAACAAGCCCGCCTGGGACCGCATGAAGCTCAAGCTGCCAATGGTCGGCCCGGTCATCACCAGCCGGTTCTATGTGCAGTTCCTCGAAACCATGGCCAACCTGGTGGGCAACGGGTTGCCCTTGCTGCGGGCCCTGGAGTTGTCGCGCGATGCCACCTACAACCGTTCGCTGCGGATCGAACTCGACCGCGTGATCGAGCAAGTCGGCGATGGCCGCTCGTTTTCGAAAGCCTTGATTCGCAGCGGGGCCTTTCCGGCCTTGCTCATCGACATGGTGTCCGTGGGCGAGCAAACCGGGAAAATCGACATCTCCTTGCGCCGCGCCGCCGAGCGCTACGACAAGGAACTCGACAAGGACTTGCAGCGCATCATGGCGTTGATCATGCCCAGTGTGCTCATCATCATGGCCGCCCTCATCGGCACCATGGCCTATCTGATGATCACCGCCATCTTCCAGACCATCTCCGCCCTGCATTGATTAACAGTATCCCTCTCGGATCTCTATCTTGGTTCGCTCACCTTTGGGGAACTTCATGGGATTTCCGGGTTGGAATCCATTTGTAGCAACGTCAAGCCTGAGGCACCGCTGACCGGGGGCGGAAGGTCGATGCCGGACGGAGGCCGAAATTAGAGTTCATCTTTCAACACGGGGCGGGTCAGCGGTTGCCCTCCATGCGCTGGTTCGCCGTGCTTCGTTCATTAATTGCCAGTGAGGACGTAGTGATGGAAGAAGTAAAGTTCCCGGACTAGAAAGCCAAGCTTCGTCTGAAGGGAGCGGTATCGGGTCGTGGGAGTTGGAGATGAAACAGCATCCATATCGAGTCCGTCAGCCATCATCATCGCCCTCTTCATGTGCAGTGGGTCGCTGACAATGATCGCTGACTTCAGACCGTGCTTCTGCATCACGGACCGTGCCTCTGTCAAATTCTGCTGGGTCGTTCGAGACCGCTCCTCGATCAAAATGTCACCCACAGGAACACCTTGTTGAGTCGCAACCGAACGCCCAACGCTACCCTCGGAATGCTCCTGCCCTTCACCGATCCCTCCAGTAAACAGAAGCTTGGGAGCGAAACCTGCATGGTAGAGATCGATGCCATGGCGGATGCGCTCTTCAAAAACTGGTGATGGAGTAGTCCCTTGCACGGCAGCTCCCAGGATAATGATGCAGTCAGCCTTGGTCGCGTAGTCATGGGCACCGTAACGCCAGATGATCGTTGCCAAAATGGCGCACCAGACAAATCCTGCGAGGAGCAACCCAAGCGCGATTCTCTTGATGCGACTGCGCATTGTCATTTTCTGTGCGAACGTCTAGGCCATCCACGGCGGGAATGGAAGCCTGAATTCAAAGAAGGACGTTACCCGCCGTTGGATGTGCCGTCTTGTTAGCGTCTGTCTTTTATTGATTATATCGCTCTGGGAACTCCCGCCGGAGAAACTTTTCTGCAACTTCAGCTTCAACCTTCTCGGTTTGTGACGCACAGGTTGGACAGAATCTATGTGTGGACTCATACAAAAGACTACACTTAGGGCAAACCATGCCAGAATAAAGTGTCTTCTTGCGCTCTTCGAATTCGCGGTCCTTCTGCTTCTCTTGCGCCGCAATCATGTTTTCTTGCATTCGTGCTGCCGCGTTCATCTGCGCGTTGGTCTTCGCTTGGGCTTTGGCGTCAGCCTTAGCCACCTCGATGTCGTACTGCGAGCACAGTCTCGCAGATCCGCAGCTGTGGCAAACTCTGGAACCTTCCGCCAAATCCGTCTCGCAATCTGCGCAACAGATAGTGTTCTTCTGTAGCTCGATCTTTCGCAACTTCGCCTTCTCGAACTCACCAGCAATTCCGTGAGCGAGTGCGTGACCTAGGAATCGAATAAGGCTCATAGTGGGGAAATTTTCTTCGCTAACAGACTATTCTGCGACTGGTCGTGATTGATCGCGACGTGTCGCCTTACGTTGCGAAAAGTAGCCTGCACGGGGGAAGGATGCACGGCTTCGAACCCCGACGCAAGGGAATCCAGCGACGGGGAAGCGTTTTCTTCCGGAATTTCAGCATCACGCTTTTGGGTAGGCGCCGGAGGCTCGAAGCTGGCTAGCCGACGTTCTCCTGAAAAACAGAGAACCATGCCGGGACCGGTCCGGTGCGGAATGGGTATGCGTGCGTTACAGGGGCTTGGGGAGGGTTCATGTCCGTTAGTGCCGCAGATTCGGCATCACACGGGCATCTCATTGGCTGGTGGACAAGAATGTCCACCCTCCATATTTCAGGAATCAAGCGGGCTGCGGACGCTGAGGCCGGGTTGGTTGAGGACGTGGAGGTAAATCTGGGTGGTGATGACGTGGGGGTGACCGAGCAGCTCTTGTACCGTCCGCAGGGAGTAGTGAATATATAGTAAAATCTCGTGTGCCAGAATATGCACGACCCGTCCGACGTGTCCGACGTGTCCGACGTGTCCGACAAGTCCGACAAGTCCGACGCGTCCGACGTGTCCGACGTGTCCGACAAGTCCGACGCGTCAATGGCCTGCCTGAACTGCCAGTCGGCAAGGTGGGTGGAGTGGCCGAGGGCAGCGAAATAGGTGGTGGTGGTGTCGGCGGTTGGAAGGAGATTGATGAGTGCTGAGTGTTGATTTTTGAGGTTTGAATGGAAGATGAAGAATTCGCCATTCAGTCACTTCTGAAATCGAAATTCAACAATCGATGATCGCAGCAGAGGCCCGGCGGTTCGTCAGCGGGAGCCCCTCCTTGAAGGATGGCATCAAATTGCAGCATCCCGGCGTCACAGCGTCACGGGACCGCAGGTCCGCAGAGCACGCTGGCACCGAAGGTGGTCAGATATATCTTGTCAGGATCGGCCGGATCAAAGGTGACGCGCTGTGCGTTGCGAAACGGGAGCGAGGCGAATGGCCGCCACGTCGCGCCGTCGTCCTGGCTCAGCCACAAGGCCGGGCCGGGCGAGCCCTCGGTCAGCGTCGCGTAAATCCAGCCGCGATGAAACGGACTGAAGGCTGCGGAAAAATGCTGTGGGCCTTGGCGCAGGATGCGGGCCCAGGTTTGGCCGGCGTCGCGCGTCGCGTAAAGTCCGCCGGTCTCGTCGCCCGCGTCCGCCGCGGCGAGCAGGAGGTGGCGGCTGTTGGCAGGATCGACCGCGAAATCCTTCGGCCACTTCAGCGGCTGGGCGGCGTTGACGATTGCCCAATGCTTGCCGCCATCGGGTGAGCGGAAGAGGCCGGGGCCATCGGCGACGAATTGGCCGGCCTGGCGCAGGGCCGTCACCAGCGCAAAGAGCGTTCCGTCCTGATGAAGTTGTACCCGCACGACGCGGCGATTCGCCGCCGAGCCGAGGCCGGCGCCGGTTGCCAGCCAGGATTTTCCGTGGTCGGTCGATTTGAAAACCCCGTGGCCGAAGACACCCGCGTACAAGGTGCGCGAACCGCGCGGGCTGGCCGGGTCGATGATGACGGAGGTGGCCGGCGCCACGGGAAGCCCGGTGTTGGATTGCTGCCACGAGTCGCCGAAGTCGCGGCTCACGCAAATCCCGCCGGGGCCGTTCGCGTTATGCCGCCCGGAAATGATGTTCTCGTTGGGAATGTCGTGAATGTTAGAAAAAGCGCCCCACAGCAGTCCCTTTTCGTCCGGGTCGAACGCGAGCTGATAGCAGGTGTTAGGCCACGGGGCGCGGTCGCCGTCGCCCCAGCGATGCCAGGTGGCCCCGGCATCGAGGCTGCGGGCCAAGCCGATGTCGGTGTAGCAGATATAGTGGCGCATTGGCTCGCCCGGATCGATGTAATAGTTCCAGGTTGTGGTCACCACGAGGCCGGTGTTTTGAAATGCGGCGCCGCGGAGTTTTTGCGCCGGCCATCTCGGAGCGGGGGTCGCCAGCTCGCTGTCGCCGTTGAACCAGTTCGCGCCGCCGGTGGAGGTGATGACGCAATCGCCATCGCCGAGTTGCATCAGCACGTCGGGCTGGCCGCCGCAAATCGCGACGCCGTTAGGGACGGCTTGGTAATACTGTCCGTCGCAAACCGTCGTATGGTTTGGCGCACAGTTGAATCCCGGCCAGCGCGGATCGGGGAAATAGGTCGGGTGCCAGTGTTTACCGCCGTCATCGCTGCGATAGACCGCGGTATGATGCGGCACTGCCACCGCCGTGTTGGCGTTGAACGCATAGACCCGCAACGGATCGGCATCGCTGGTGAGCACCTGATGATACTGCACGCACTCGCCCATCGCCCATGCGTCGAATTTGCGGGTGTCCTTGTTGAGGCCCTCGCCCATGGCGGATTGCCAACTCTCGCCGCGATCCGTCGAAACGAGGATGCCGCCTTGCAATGCGCCGTTCACCACCTTGCATGGCACGGTGCAGTATAACCTCGATTTGCCATGCTTGGTGCCGCCCGCAAACCCGCGCAGGTCCCGCCACGGCAGCCCCGCTGCTTTTTCCTGCCACGTGGTGCCGCCGTCATCCGAGCGGAAAATCCCCTCACGGGTCGCGGCGAACATCCCGCGCTGCGGCTTGTTCCCCGTGCGTTCAAAGCAAAAGCCTATGACTTCGCCATGCACGCCCGCGCTGCGCGTCCACGTTTTTCCGCCATCGCGCGAAATCGCCGCCGTTTTGTTAGATCCGACCAGCATGCGCTCCGGGGTCTCCGGATCGATGGCGATTTCGCCTTGCGGCGTGCCGCCGACATCGCCGAGGGTCTGCCAGGTTTGGCCGGCGTCGCGGCTGACTTTCAGGTTGCCGCTCCAGCCGCTGGGGGAGAACACCACGTCGGGATCGGTCGGATGAAACGCGGGTCGGCAGCGCGTGTTGCCCTGCAACTGGTCGGCGTGAATCAAGGTCCAGTGGTGTCCGCCATCGTCCGAGCGGTAGGCCCCGCTCATGTCGCAATGCACGAGCATCCGCTGCGGATCGACCGGTGAAATGGCCGGACCAAACATCGCGCCGCCCCCGGACAAGCCCAGCGGCGACCATCCCTCTTTGGCGTTGGCAAGGGCAACGAGGAGCACCACGGCAGTGGGAACGATGCGACAGATAAACGCCTTCATGCGCGAAGTCTCAGCCCGATCCACACCCGCCGTCAAGCACCGGAAACCCGGCGGGTGACCTGCTGGCGGCGTGCCAGTTGGCAATTCCGCATTGTGAAGCGCTCCGCCGCAGGCTACACCAAGCGCGTGATTTTCGCCAAGGTGTTGTTGTGGATAGATTCCGTGCCACGTCCCGGACCGGAGGCGATGGCGGTGGATGAATGGTTGTTGGAAACGGCGAGGACCCCGGTGTTGCGGGTGTACGGCTGGTTAGGAGCCTGGGCCACGCTGGGCTATTTCGGAAATCTGGCGACGGCCCAAGCCGCCATTCCCGGCGTCCAATGGGTGCGGCGCTGGACCGGCGGCGGCGTGGTCGATCACCGGACGGATTGGACATACACGGTGGTGGCTCCCGTCGGCGAGGCACTGGCGGCGTGGCGCGGCGCGGAAAGCTATCGGCGGATTCATCTGGCGCTGGCGGCGGCGCTGCGTGCCGAAACCATCACCGCCCGCATGAGCGCAGGCGATGAGCAGACCGGAGCCGCGCGGTGCTTCGAAAATCCGGTCGGCCATGACCTGGTGGGCTCCGATGGCAGGAAACTTGCCGGGGCCGGCCAACGGCGCACCCGCCAAGGCCTGTTGCACCAAGGCTCCGTGGCGGCAGCTTGCGCCGGGGCGGGTTCCAATCAACGCGCCACAACCCTTGCCTCATGGCTCGCCGGGTCATGGGAACCTCACAACTTCCAGGTGCCGGCTCAGCTCGTTTCACGCTTGGTCGAGCAGCGCTACGCCAACCGGGATTGGACCCGGCGGCGGTGACGGGCGGTCCTTGGTGGTGGGTAGGGCGGCGGTCCGCCCGGCTGGGCGGGGCAGGGGAGGGCAGGGGAGGGCAGGGGATTCGTTGCCGCTAATTCAGTCGTTTCCCGCGGCAATGAATTTCACCAGATCCGCGCGGGCTTTTGCCAGATCGGGAGGGTTGAGATAGAACATGTGTCCGCCATCAAAACGAGTGGTTTGCACCTTGTTGCGGGCACCCGCAGGCAGATCCAACATGTGACGCAGCGAGTATGCCACGCCCTCTGGCGGTGTGGCCAGATCCGTGTATCCGGCCATCACCAGCACCCGCAGATGGGGATTGTCGCGCAGGGCGTTGGCGAGGCGTCCGCTGACGTTGACGATTTCATTGTTGGCGTTCCAGCGCCAGGGGTTGACCTTGCCGGTCAGGACTTCATACGGGCGGTCTTCCTTGTAGCCGAGATCGCGGCCCAGATAGTCGAGCAACGCCGTGGCAAAGGCCCCGTAGGCGAGTTCGTAGGACGGATCGCAATCAGGCGACTGCGCGGCTTGGTCGGCGGCATCCCACGCGACGCGGGCATCGAAGCGCCCGATCACCTTGCCCTCCTTGCGGAGGAGTTCGGCACGGAAAAACGCCGAGTCGAGGCGCAGGTCGTGGGCCAGCCAGACGGCGGGATCAATCCCGGTGAAGCGGGCCAGCTTGGCCGCGAGGGCCACCCGGGACGGGTCATCGAGCGCATTGCCCTTGAGCAGCGCGCTGGCGTATTCGCCAAATGCGAAGTCAGCACACTCCCTAACCAGCGCGTCGCGCTCGCCACTGATTTTCCGGTGAAAGTGCGCCACGCCGGTGAACGACGGCAGATAGACCAGGTAGCCGAGGTCGTTGCCGCCGGACGTTTGGAGCGTGGAGAAATCCAGCAGCGTGGAGAGCAGGATCACTCCGTTGAGGCTCATGCCGAAGCGGGATTGCAGATGGCTGGCCAGCCCGGCGGCCCGGATGCCGCCATAGGATTCTCCTAACAAATACTTGGGCGACGACCAGCGCTCGTGTTCGGTAATCCAGCGGCGGATGAAGTCGCCCACGGATTCCACGTCCTCATTCAGACCATGGAATTCCTCCGGCTTGGAGTCCTTTTCGGCACGACTGTAGCCGGTGGATACCGGATCAACGAACACCAGATCACACACATCCAGAATGCTGAGCGGGTTATCGATCACGCGGGCAGGCGGGCGGGGAGCTTGGGTGCCATCGCCGGGCAGCTCGACCCGCTTGGGACCTAACACGCCAAGGTGCAGCCACACGGCGGACGAGCCCGGTCCGCCATTGAACGCAAACATCACCGGCCGGCCGGCCGGATCCGGCACGTCACTCCGTTCATAGCTGACGTGGAAAATCGACGCCCGCGGCTTGCCGTCGTCGTGTTCAATCTGGATTTTCGCGGTGCTCACCCGGTAGGGGATTTTTTTCCCGGCAATCAGGATTGAGGCTTCGCGAACCTGCGGCTTGGGAGACTTTTCCACCGCAGGCTCGGCTTTTGGCGCATCAGCGGCTTTCGAGGCATCAGCGGGTTTTTCGCCATCCGGCGCGGCAACCACGGCAAAGCCGAGGCAGAGTGACAGGGGTACCATGAATCGCATGCCCCGGAGTATAGCGATCTCGCCGTGCTTGTCTAGCCGCACTGCAGCACCGCACGTCAGGCCCGAGCCACAGCCATCCGTCGGACGCGTCGGACGCGTCGGACGCGTCGGACAGGTCGGACGGGTCGGACATGTCGGACGTGTCGGACAGGTCGGACATGTCGGACGTGTCGGACGCGTCAGACCTGTCGGGCATTTGACGCGAGTGCTGCGGAGGCTGGCTCTCGTCTTTTACAACTTGTGACAATGTATGTAATGCGGAATTAAAAAACTGGATTGTCGGAAGCCGTCTGGGTTGTTTCCCCCTTGTTCCGGTTGATGGCACCGTTGAGAGCCTGCCAGCAATTCGATTCAGAATTTCCTGCTGAGTGACGCTGACTCCGGATCGCCGAATCGCCAGAGACGATCACTGGCGCGTGAGATGCCGATACGAGGTCCGGCGCGGGACGCAACGGGTTGATCTGCGAGGATGCCACAGTTCTGCGTGTTCAGGAAGCTGACGCCATGGGCGGAGCCATCAATGCCGAAGGCGCGGGTCAGACGACCGGGGCCGGCTGCGAGCGTGGCGTCGGATGCATTCCCGCGCCGCTCGCGCATCAGGTCCTGACCGGCAACGGGTTCGAGGGCCCGGAACAGCACGAAGCCACAGGCACCTGGGCCCTTGACGAGAATGTTGAAGAGCCAGTGGGTGCCGTAATTCAGATACACATAGGCATCCCCCGCTTGATAAGTTGCCACGAAAGCCCGGGCGCTCGGCCGAACCCAGGTGTGGCAGGCCGGGTCATCCGCCGCGTCGTAGGCCTCGGTTTCCACAATCCGTCCCACACAGCCGTTCCAGAAAAACCGGTGGCCGATCAGATCGCGGGCGCAAGCGACCGGACTGCCTCGAAAGAACGCCGCGTGAATCCTGTCCATAGACAGATCCGTTCTCCAAGCGACCCGCCAGTGCAAGCGAAAAAATGCCAGCTCGCTGGAATCGAAGAAAATCCTGAGGAAAACGACTTGCCAGCATGGCTGCTGGCCACTACGGCTGCGCCGTGTTCCGCCCACGCCACTGAAAATCGCCCCCCCACCCCATCCTGCCAGCCTCATGAAACCGAAAAAAGTCGCCATTCTAACTGCCGGGGGGCTTGCGCCCTGTTTGTCCAGCGCCATCGGCGCGCTCATCGAGCGTTACACCGAGATTGATCCGACCGTTGAGATCATTTGCTACCTCGGCGGCTACAAGGGGCTGCTGCTTGGCCAGAGCATCACCGTCACGCCCAAGATCCGCGACAACGCCGGCATTCTCCATCGCTACGGCGGCAGCCCGATCGGTAACAGCCGCGTCAAGCTTACCAATGTCGAGGACTGCCTCAAGCGCGGCTTGATCAAGGAGGGACAGAATCCGCAAATGGTCGCCACCGAGCAGTTGGTCAAGGATGGCGTGGACGTGCTCCACACCATCGGCGGCGACGATACCAACACCACCGCCGCCGAGCTGGCCAAGTTTCTTGAAACCAACAAATACAATCTGACCGTCATCGGACTGCCGAAGACCATCGACAACGACGTCTATCCGATTCGGCAGAGTCTGGGGGCCTGGACCGCCGCCGAGCACGGGTCCAACAATTTCGCCAATGTGGTGGCGGAGCACAACGCCAATCCGCGCATGCTCATCGTCCACGAGGTGATGGGTCGCAACTGTGGCTGGCTCACCGCCGCCACCGCCCGCCAATACCAGGAGTCCCTCAACCGGCAGGACTGGCTGCCCGAGTTGGGGCTCACCAAGGAACGCTTTTCAGTGCATGCGGTCTATGTGCCGGAAATGGAGATTGACTTCGAGGCGGAAGCGGTGCGCCTCGGCAAGGTCATGGACGAGCTTGACAACGTGAACATCTTCATCTCCGAAGGGGCCGGTGTGGGCGATTCCGTGCGGGCCCTGGAAGCCGCCGGCCAAGAAGTGCCACGCGATGCCTTCGGCCACATCAGACTCGACGCGATCAACCCGGGCACCTATATTGGCAAGGAATTCGCCTCCAAGCTGGGGGCGGAAAAGATGCTGATTCAGAAGAGCGGTTATTACAGCCGCGCCGCTGCGGCGAATCTGGCCGACCAGCGTTTGATCAAGGGCTGCGTGGACCTCGCCGTGGAATGCGCCATGCGGCGCGAAGGCGGGGTCATCGGCCACGATGAGGAGCGCAACAACGTCCTCCGGGCCATCGAGTTTGAACGCATCAAGGGCGGCAAGCCGTTTGATATCGACACGCCCTGGTTCGAGGAACTGCTGGCCAAGATCGGCCAGGCCAAGGGTGCCAAGGTCACCGTGAAACACTGACCAACGCCACGCGCCTGCGGTCCCCGCACAGTCCGCAGTGGGGATGCCATCACTTCGCTGGTTCCTGCTGCCGCACGGTCACCGGTCCGAACAGCCCGGATTCCTGAAGATCATCGTAGCTGTTGTTGATCAGGTTGGCGACGCGCACGCGGATCTCGTTGGCACCGGGCCGCAGGGCCTTGCCGACGTCATAGACATACGGGCCCCAGAGGCGCGCGCCGACCGGCTTGCCATTGACCCAGACTTCCGCGGTATGGCAGACCCTGCCCAAATCAAGCACCATCGACGGCTCCACTTTTTCCACGGTGATGGTCTTGGTGTAATCCAACAGGCCGCTGAATTTCGGGCCGGTCCAGCCCTGCCAATCTTCTAACGGTTTTTCGACTCCGGCGGCGAATTCGGCGGGCGGAGTTGCTGGAAACTCCATCACCGGTTGGACCTTCGCATCGAAGGAAACCTTCCACGGGCCGGAAACCGTTAGAACAGCCTCCAGCTTCGGCGGCTCGGGCAAATCGTGCGGGGGCAAGGTCGGATCCAACACCAGCCAGTAGGCCTCCAGCGGCTTGAAGCTGAGATCGACATGTCCGCAGGAATACGACTTGACGGGCCGGATCGCGCCGGTCTCGCAATCCCAGATGGAAGCCGCAAATCCCCTGTGGAAGGAGACGTTGCACTCCTGCGCTTCCTCGGTGTTGTTAGCCAGCCAGTAAAAGTCCTTGCCATCGATCAGTCGGTGTTGCTGGAGCATCTGGAACTTGTGGCGGGAATTGAACCAGAACGGGCTTTCCAACCCCGGGGGGCTCGCGCCTTCGTCCTCCAGCGCGGGCTTCAAACCGTCCGTTAGAGCGGTGAACGTCGGTGCCGCCTTGAGGGCCGCCATGAGTTCCTGCATTTGCGGATCGTTCATGCCATTGTCGGCGGACGCGGCGGGCAGGTCGCCGAGCGCAAAGACATAGCCGCCGGCCTTGGCAAAATCCACCATCTTGCGGGCAGCCTCGAGCGTCAGGATGTCCAACGAAGGCAGGACCAGCGTGCGGAATGAGAATTCGCCGCGAACCAACCTGGCCTCCTCGGTGCCCTTGGTTCCGAGGACTGACTGCTCAGTCTTGACCTCCATTTGCTTCAGATAGAACCGGTCGCCGATCAGAAACTCGACCCGCGCGTCGGTCAGGTCATTGATGGCATCGGCGTACACCTTGTCGATCTGATGGATGCGGCTGCCGTCGTTGCGGCCTTCGAGGATGTCCCAGGTCTTGTCATCCAGCATGGCGGCATCGGTGTGAAGCCAGGCCGATTCCAGCGGGTTGTAGAGCAGCACGGTGGGCACCGCGCTGCCCATGGAATTGATATAACTGGCCCGGCACGCGAAGTCGGTCCACAGATGCAGGTAGGGAAACAAAGGGTTTTCCGCGTACCAGTCGGGCGGCCAGGGATTGCCGGTGAGTTTGCGGGTGGTGAAGACCCCATGGGGAATGACATGGCTCATGCCCCAGGCGGTGACGGCATTGATGGCTTGCTTGAGGAAGACGGGGTTGAAGGTGCTCCAGGGTTGGTCTTTGCCCGCGCCATTGCCCGCACTGCCAAAGGCTCCGGCCCCCATCAATTCGGTGGCGGCCCGCGTGTGCTGGAATTCCGCCACCGACGCGATTTCCTTGAAATCATGCACCTGCAGCGCCTTGCGGCCCAGGCAATCCTGGCCGGGCATGGTCAGCGCCCGCAGCAGCTTCATGTGGTCGCCGACGGCATAGACTTGCAGCGGGATGTTTTCCTCCCAGGTGTGAGCCGTGGTGTACATGCCGCGTTGCTCATGCCAGTCGGTGACCGCCTGGAAATTGGCCGCATACAGATCGGAAACCGCATCGAACCATTGCCAGCGGACCTTGGCATAGCGGCCTTCGACGTCCGTGTTGATCATCAGCGGCAAGGCGAGACGGAGGTCCTGCCCGTGGCGCTGCCTGAAGGTCTTGTCTAACGAATCCGACCAGGCGAGTTTGCGGCCATAGTCGCCCTCATGATCGCGGAACACGCCGGGAATGGATTTCCCCAACTTTTCACCCATGCGTTTGGCGTAGGGTTCGAGGGCAATCTCAATGAAGGCCTTGGCGAGGCGCTCGTCAATCGCGTTGACCGCGCCGCCGTCGATGCCGCTCTGGGAATACTTGTGAAAGGTGTAAACCCGCCACGCTACCCCTGGCGGTGCCTGCCACTCAAAGGCGTCGCCGGCTCCGATTTGCCGCAAGGTGTTGCTGTAAATCCAGGTTTCATGCGCGGTGCGTGCCTCCACTTTGGCGGCCACCGCGAAAAAGCACGCCGGGATCTGCATCACCGTGCCGCCTGCGGCATCGAGGGTTTGCCACTTCAGCGACTCCGCCCGGAGTTCCGGATGTTGTTTGAGCACCCGGCCATGCGCCTGAAAACTCGGCCACCAGTATTCATCACAATATCCCAGATACCCCCCCTGCTGCTCGGCCTCCTGGAGGGCCGCCCCAAAGGCGTTGAACCAGGCCTCGCCCAGCCATTCGTCAGCGGGTAGGTCGGGTGTTCCGACCATTGAATTGCGGGCATGCGCATAACCGGGGTTGAACCCCTGCGAGGCCATCACCCGCGCCATCTCCGCCATCTTCCCCGCCGCCAGCGGCTCATCCCAAAACCAGAACATGAACGGCGCATAGATTCTATCCGGATTGCCAAACTCCTGTCGCAGCGTCGCGAAGGGCACCGCTTTGCGTTGCCCCCAATTCGGAGGGTTCTTGATCGGCCCGGGAGCCGCCACAGCCGTACCGGCGAAACCAACAGCGGCGACGGCAAGCACCAAGTGCAGCCTCACGACTTCCATGTTCAAGACGGCGTTGCGAAGCATGGTGGCTCTTTTCTTCACCTTCTTACAATTCCATGGCAAAGGCTCAACCCTGGCCGAACATTTGCCATTCTAGCATAAAATCCGCACTGCGGAAATCCCACCCGAATTCCCTATGGCCCCACCAGTTTTCTCAAAACCATCATTCATGGTTTTACCGATCTCATTCCCGCCCAGAGCAGTCACAGGCTGCCCTTGAGCGCGGACGATGGTCTGAAACCGACGGACTTGGAGGCCCCGATTTCCATCGACTCCCCGGTTTTCGGGTTGCGACCGATGCGGGCGACACGCTTCTTCACCTCGAAGGTGCCGAAGCCGACGAGTTGGACCTTCTTGTCTTTCCTGATGCCCTTGGCGATGGCGTCAATCACGGCATCCACGGATTCGTCGGCGGCACGCTTGGTGGTGTCTGGTCCGAGGGCTTTCTGCACGGCTTCAATGAGTTCTGCTTTGTTCATGGCCGCCAAGTTGTGGCAATTCCAGCGAGCGATGGCAAGAAAAAACGCAGGAAATCTTTCGCGGTGCCGGCCCCTGAGACCGCCAAAGATGGAACGGGGATCATTCATCTGTCCCTTAGTCTCGTGTCCCTTGGTTTCATGGTAATGGAGAAAATATCCCAGGGAAGGAAAAATCCGGTTGCATTCGTCGGGGGCGAGGCTAAT
Source organism: Verrucomicrobiota bacterium (assembly GCA_026397725.1). Lineage (GTDB taxonomy): Bacteria > Verrucomicrobiota > Verrucomicrobiia > Verrucomicrobiales > Akkermansiaceae > Luteolibacter. The sequence goes on from JAPLUI010000264.1 coordinate 28,295, forward strand.
CCTAGCCCGGATGGCAATACATTATGCCTACCTGCGTCCCCAGTAGAACACCCCATGACCCGCATTGAAACCTTTCATCAGCTTGCCGCAAGCATCCATGGGTGCGCCAGGCGCGGCTTCGCGCTGGTCATCACCCTTTCGCTGATGGTGCTGCTCACGCTCTTGGCGGTCGGGCTGTTGACGCTTTCGGGCGTCGTGTTGCGGACCTCCGGCCAGGGCGAAGCCATGGCGGTGGCGCAAGCCAATGCCCGCCTGTCGCTGATCCTCGCGCTCGGCGACTTGCAGCGGCAGGCCGGGCTCGACACCCGGGTGAGCGCCCGCGCCGACATTCTCGGGCCGTACAACCCGCCGGTCCTCGGCGTGTGGAAAAGCTGGCAAGGCGACGACCACGAAACCAGCGGCAGTTTTGCCGGCCGTCCGAAGCCGCCCGGCAGCAACTACGGCGCGGAGAAGAAGAAGCGCTTCGTCGCGTGGCTGACCTCATCTAACATTCATGATCCCGCCACCCTGCCGGACACCACGCCGGGTGCCGACAAGGTCACCCTCGTCGGCACCGGTGCGCTCGGCAGCGGTACCGGGCACGAGGAACTGCAGATTCATCTGGTTCCGACTCCGGTCGCCGCCGGCCGCTTGCGAGGGGCGCTGGCGTGGTGGGTCGGCGGGGAAAACCAGAAGGCGAGGTTGCCGCAGCCCTACCGGCCGGATGCACTCACGTCGGCGGCCCGCTGGGCGGTGCAGGCCAAGTCGCATGCCATCGCCGATCCCCTGCCCTTCCGGCTCGAAACGTTGCTGGGTGACGCCACACCCGCCGCCAAGGCGATCACGCTGCGGCAGGCCGATATCATTGCCACCAAGAGCGCCACGGCGGCCTCGCGCGAGTTCTTTCACGACCTCTCGGCGGTCTCGGTCGGGCTGCTGACCAACGCTGCCACCGGCACCTGGCGCAAGGATTTCTCGCTGCTCACCGAAAAGTGGGACAGCCAGCCCGCGGTGAACCTGCCCCTGTTCCGGTTGACGCCGACGTCGGATGCCAAGTTCACGCGGCCCGCGCCGGGCAGTGCGGTGCCAGCCGGCTCGATGCTCTACCCGTGGGCGACCTACCGCGGCGGCGACACGATCCCCATCTATCAACACGGCCCGGTCTGCAGTTGGGAAAACCTCAACGACTTCGCCACCACCTACAAGCGCATCACGGCCTCCGCCTCCGGCCGCAACGTGGTCGCGCCCTACGCGATTTCCATCACTGGCGACAATTATGGATTCCTGCACAAGGTGCGCATTCTGCCGGTCATCGCCCGCATGCAGTGGGTGTTGTCGCACAGTGCCGGTGCCGTGGCGTCCGATCCTAGCAAGCTGGAACCGCGTCTGTTGCTGACCCCGGTGATCACGATGTGGAATCCCTATAACATGGAACTGACCACGCCGGCCCTGTCCTTCGGCGTGCCCAAGCCTCTGCCGGTCGCCCTCCGCTACACCGTCAACGGCGTCGCCAACAGCACCTACAACGCCCTGATGGCCGGCAGCACCAACAACACGCCCTCGCTTTCGGGTTCCGGGTCGCTGAACTATCAGATCAATTCCAGCCTCACCCTCAAGCCGGGTGAAACCCGCCTCTTCAGCCCCATCGCCACCACCCCGGTGGATGCCGGCGCGTCGATCGAGCTGGGGGTCGGCTACCGCAACGGCGGCGGCCACTACTTCCCGGTCAAGGACAACAGCGGCAACCCCCTCGCCTTGCCCGGCACCGCCACCCTCAAGGCCGACGCCAAGTTTGACACAACCTACACCGACTACGCATACACCCAGGTGGCCCACGGCGTCGGCATCTATCTCGACATGTCGGTCGGTGGCAGTTGGGATCTGGCCTATCGGATGGTTTACACGCCGGAGATTGCCAGTGTCGTTTACAAGCCGCTGACGCAACTCGCCGAGGGCACGCTCAGCCAATGCCTGACCACTCCGGTGCCGTTTCTCTCGACGATTTTCGGCGCGCGCATGGCCAGCCGGACCCATCTCGCCGCCAAGGGTTTTGTGCAATCCAGCCCTTTGGTCAATTACACTGCCATGGGCAAAAAGGACGAGGAGGAGGCCACCATCCAACGCCACTATGGCGGCACCGCCCACCCGGTCAATTCCCCCTTCGACTATAGCTTCGTCAAGCACCCGGCCGGCGGCGACAGCCTGCTGCCCAATGCCAGCGACGCCACCGGTCGCGGCTACATCGTCACCGGTTTCAACAAGGCCGACGGGCTGTCGCGCTGCGTCATCGACGAACTGCCGTCGCGGCCGCTCATTTCGTTAGCCGAACTGGTCAACTGGGATCTGCGCTATGAGAATCCGGTACCGCCCTTCGCGTTCAACCTGATCGGCAACTCCGACGCCAGTCCGCTGCTGCCGGCCAACGCCGTGGTCAACACCGCCGATGCCGGGCTCAGGGAAAACCTCCAGTATGACGATTCCTACTGCGCCAACCACCTCTTGTTTGACGATTGGTTCTGCTCGTCGATCGCGCCCGACCCGACCACCTTCGGCAGTACCGGCCGCAGCCTGCAAACGACCTACACCGAGTTCGTCGCCGGCAAGACGCCGCTGGGCAACCGCGCCTATCAGCCGATCCTCGCCGACCGCGCCTTCGCCGCCATCAGCGCGGCCAATGCCAACAAACTCTATAACGAGCGCGTCAACAAGACCGATTCCTGGCGATCCATCGCCTCACGGCTCGAAGTCGAGGGCATGTTCAACGTCAACTCCACTTCCGTCACCGCCTGGCGGGCCTTGTTAGGCCATGCCCGCAAACAGCGCGTCCCCTACATTCGCGAGACCGCCACCGCGTGGGACGCCGGGCTGTCGGCCGACACCGATTACGTGTTGACCCGCTTCAGCATCGCCGGGGACAGCAAGGCTGGCACGGCCGGTTCCTCGGGCGCGTTCCCCGAGGCCACCGAGTTCGCGGGCTATCGCAGCGTCGATACCAAGTTCCTCGACGCGCTGGCCGTGGAGGTTGTTAGGCAGGTCCGCCTGCGCGGGCCCTTCCTGTCGCTGGCGGAGTTTGTCAACCGGCAGTTGTCGTCCGGCGACCTGGCGCTGGCCGGCACCTTGCAGGCCGCGCTCAACGAAGTGACCAAGAACCCCGCCACCAATCCGTTGGCTCCGTTGCAGGCGCTCTCGACCAAGTCTGTTGCCGTGCCCGAGCGTGCCGCCGATGCCGAATACAAATTCCCCGCTGCCGCCGCCGGTTACAGCGGGTACGGCTTGCCCGGCTGGACCCGCCAGGCCGACCTCCTGCGCCCGCTTGCCCCCATCCTCTCCGTTCGCGACGACACCTTCACGCTTCGCGCCTACGGCGATGCGCGCGATGCCAAGGGCCGGCTGCTAGCCCGGGCCGTCTGCGAGGCCGTGGTCCGCCGCGCCCGCGACTTCGTCGATGCCGCCGAGGCGGCGGACATCCTTGTCCCGCCCACCCGCACCGCCAATAAAACCTTCGGCCGCCGCTTTGAAATCATCGCCTTCCGCTGGCTCGCCCCGGATGAGGTGTGATTTCGGGAGCAAATGCTGAAATGACAGCAAGATCCGTCGGACTCGTCGGACTCGTCGGACTGACAACTGATAACTGATAACTGATAACTGATAACTGATAACTGATAACTGACCACCACCTTGAAACTCCTCTTAATTTCCCTCTTCTTCCTCCTTCCTGCCGCCGCGTTCGCGCAGGAGAAAGCGCCCAAACACACTTGCCGCGTCCTGTTTTTCGATGGCCCCGAGGCCGCGCCGGAAAAACTCCAACTCTTCGATGGAGCCACCTGCCGCGAGGTGGACTTGCCGCGGATGAATTTCTCCAAGGTCTATCAGTTGCCGGCCGGCCCGCTCAATCTCCGCCTGCTGCCCGACCCGCCGACGGACCCAGCCAAGATCCCGGTCGGGGCTCCGTCCGTTGCCGTCGCCGAGGACGTCATCGATTTCTATCTGCTGGTCACCAGCGACCCCGCCAACCCGGTCTCCCCGGTGCGCATGCAGGTGATCAACGCCGGTTCCGACAAGCTCAAGCTGGGCCAGATGCTGTGGTTCAATCTAACGAAAAACCCCGTCGGCGGCATGGTGGGTTCCGAGAAACTCGTAATCCAGCCGAACTCGCGTGCGATCCTCGACCCGCCGGCCAGCGGCCACCGGGACTACCCGGTCAATCTCAGCTTCCGCATCCCCGGCAACGAGCATCTCTATCCGCTCTGCGAGACCAAGTGGCGCCACGACCCGCGCAGCCGCAGTGTCGTCTTCATCAACGCCGATCCGGCCAGCCGCAGCCCCCGCGTGATGGTTTTCCCCGACTATCGCGAGGCGCCGCCGGCCAAGCCCTGACAACCTTGAGAAAGCTGAGTTTGCCCTTGCCGCACGAGTGAATTTCCATTAACCTCCGCCGACCACCAACCGAACCAACACCACCATGAAACGAATCACCCTCTGGACCGCCGCTGTGGCACTTGTCCTGCCCTTCAAAGTCAATGCGCAAAACAAGCTGCCCGTCATTGCCGCCGCTGACCTCACCAAAATCGAGACGGCCATGCCCGCCAAGGCCAGTGCCGTACCCAAGAAGACCCGCAAGATTCTGGTCTTCTGGCGGTGCGATGGGTTTTTCCACGGCGGTGGCATCGCGGGTGGCAACAAGGCCATCGAGCTGATGGGCACCAAGACCGGTGCCTACACCGCCGACTTCAGCCGCGAATACGAGGCACTCGAGGCCACCAATCTGGCGAAATACGACGCCGTCGTCCTCAACAACACCACCCAACTGAAACTCTCGGACGCCCAGCAACAAGCGCTGCTCGCTTTCGTCCGCAGCGGCAAGGGCGTCATCGGAATCCACGCCGCGACCGACAACTTCAATCAATGGCCCGACGGCGCCAAGATGCTCGGGGCCTTGTTCAATGGCCATCCGTGGGGCGGCGGCGGCACCTGGGCGTTCAAGCTCGACGAACCGACCCACCCGCTCGCCAAGGCGTTCGGCGGCAAGGGCTTCAAGCTCAAGGACGAGATCTATGAGATGAAAGAACCCTACAGCCGCACCAACTGCCGCGTGCTGCTGAGCCTCGACCTCACCGACGCCGCCACCGGCAACAAAGGCCAGCGTGCCGACAAGGATTTCGCGGTCGCCTGGATCAGGAAGGAAGGCCAGGGCCGCGTCTTCTATTGCTCGCTCGGTCACGACCTGAATGTCTTCCAGGAAGCCGCTATCCTGCAGTTCAACCTCGATGGCATCCAGTATGCGCTCGGCGACCTCGAGGCCGACGCCACGCCAAAACCGTAAGCCGCCGGCCCCTATTGCCGGAACACGGTCCAGCGATGGGTGGTTACCGGAACCTCAAACCAACGGTTCCTATCGCTGCGGCCGTTGAGAATCGCCACCGCCCCTATCCCAGGGTCGGCTTGAATCCACCGATCCTCGCCCAGGTAGGCGAGGACGTGGACCCCGCTCTCAGTGACCGCAAGGTCGCCCGGCTGGAGACTGGCATAGTCCATGTCCTTGATGGTGCCGTTAGGCCCGAGTGGAATCGTATAACCGCGATACCCGCTGCCCAAGGCTTTCGCGCTCGCGTCATGCCACCACTGGCTGACAAACAGCCTCAGCGCTCCGCCGTCCAAATGGTGAAGTCCGTATGCCAGGAGGGCCTCGCGCAAGGCGAGGCGCGGGAGACCCGAGCAGTCGATTCCCCGTGAACTCTCCCCACCCCAAAAATACTTGGTGCCGACCAACTCCGTCATTCCCTCAAGGTACTTGGCACGCAGCTCATTGCCATTGAGTGGACGGCCCGGCAGCGCGAAGGGAACTGCGCACACGAGCGGTATGGCAAGCCACAGGTAGCGGAAGGTCTTTCGTCTCCAGCCTAGCAACAGCGGAGCCAGCCAAACTCCCGCCAGCGAACCTAACAGCGCGATCCGGTGCAGCCCGTCCCTGACCGGATTAAGTGGAATGACAAATGCCCCGATGAGGGCACCTAGCATCAGGATGATGAGAAGTCTATGCCGCATTTCAGTAGGTTCGGTGACAGGTTGATAATCGCAATTGCAGCGTTTGTCCAGCATCTGCGGCATGGAAGTGTGGCATTACGGGCGTTCTGGCATCGTCTCGCTGACGAGGATCCGCACCGGACCTAACAGACCGGACTCCGCCAGGGCCTCGTGCTTGTTCCAGAGGCGCCAAGTGCCGAAGGTGGAGCGCCCGCTTGGGCTGGGCTTGCCTTCGAGCAGCCATGCGGGCCAGGTGCGCAGCGAGCCATCGGGATTGCGTTCGCAGTCATCCGGCAGGAGTTCATCGCCGATCAAACGGTTGATCCACAGGTTGACCACGCTGACGCGCAATTCGTTTTCGCCGGATTTCAGGGCCTCGGCCACCTCCACCCGGAACGGTGCTTTCCACAACATGCCGAGGTCCTTCCCGTTCAGCCAAACTCTGGCCATCACCGCAACGCTGCCGAGATCCAGACAGACGCGTCGGTGCTTGCCGCTCATCGCCTGCGGGAGGTCAAACTTCTTACTGTAGGTGGCCGTGCCGGAGAAATACTTCACGCCGGGATCCGGGTGCTGGCTCCACTCCACCAGCTTGTCGAGGGTGACGTTCGCGGGCGCGCCCCAATGCGGTGGAAAGCTCACCTCCCAGGGCCCGCCGATCTCCAGCGGCTCGGGCAGTGAGCCGATCTCGAAGCGACGGCGCCTGCCGTCTGCGGTTAGAATTTCGTAAGCTCCGGCTTGCGACACTGTGCCCTTGACCAGATCCATCACAGCGGTTCCGGCGGTGGCCGCGGCGGGCGTCTGCGCGACTTCGTGAATGGGCGTCCCATTGCGGGTCACGCTAACAATCTGCCTGGTTGGATCCGCGTGGTCCCGGAAGACCACAAACATCGCTCCGCTGGGTGCGAATCGCAGCGGCACCGCCGTGCATCCATTCGCAGCGGCCCAGTAACCGGGAATGTGGCTGATCGTGCCAGCCTCCGGATCCCATAACTCCGGTTGCCGGCCACTCACCCGGAAGGTGCCGGTGGCATAGACGGGCTGCTCGACACAACTAGCCAGATAGTACACCTCCGCCCCGTCAACCGTGCGGTGAATCCAGTGTACCTTTTGGTCGGCAATGAAATCGGGGACCACCTCCATTTTTGTTAGAACAGCTTCCGGCTTCATGCCGCGGAATACCCGGCCCTTGCCGAGGGCGTGCTCGTTCACCGTCGGGTCGGTTCCCCACAGTTCCGCGGCAAGTTGCTTCAGTTCCTGGTCGGCCTGCGGATAATCGGCCAGGCCGGGTGTCGCTGCCGGGGCTTCACCCAGGATGACCGCTCCGTCTTCCACCAAGCCCTTGATTTTCCTGAGCATGGGCACCGTCATGTGCTCGGTGTTGGTGGTGGAGAGCGCCAACAGCCGGTACTGCATCCCCGAGGGCACGGTCAGCCGACCGTCTTTCACGGTCACTTGGCTCAGGAATGCCTGGGGACTGATGCCGTCATAATCATAACCGGTTAGAGCCAGCAGGTTGAAGCGTTGCATCGGCTCCTCCGGCTGGAGGCTGAGCACCTCGGCCACGAAGGTCCCCTGCCGCAGCAGATATTGGCAACGGGCAAGGTATTGGTGCCACGCCTGCGAGTCCTCCCACCACGTCTGCGTCCGTTCATAATGCAGGCCGTAGGGTCCCATGCTCATGCCGGGCCGCCGGTCTTGCGTCCACGGTTGCATCGCGTAGCGGTGGATGATGAAGCGGTTCACCCCGCCACAAAACACGCGGTCGCCCCGCGCCTTGAGGTTGGCCGGGTGGCCCCGCCAGCGCTCGCGGCGGTTAGACGTGAAGGCCTCGGCCCCGACAATCGGCCGCCCGTTGACGTGCGCGGCGGACGCCATCGCCTTCAGGGTCCAGTCCAGCCGACCGCCACCCGACCACCAGAATTCGCAGACCGGTTCATCGACCTGATTGATCACATCCATGTCAAGTGCCGGGGTTCCATAGGCTTCCATCGAGAGCCGCAGGCCGTGGGCATGGGCCAATTTCCCGAGCTGCCCGATGTAGTTCTCCGCCAGCAATTCGGAAACCGTCTGGCGCAGGTCCCAGAGAAACCGTTCCGTCGTGTCAACGCTGCCAATGAAGCGGCCGGTTAGGATCGGCATGAACGGCAGCATGTCGTAGCCGCGCAAACGCTTGAATTCCTCCCGCATCTTCGGTGTCCAGTTCTGACCGCCGATCTCCCAGCTATCCACATGCGTCGCGACAAGTGCTTTTCCCGCCAGCGGGCCGGCATCCTCGATCAACTTGCCGAGCATCCCGTTGAAATGCACCTCGATCCCCTCCTTGCTCAACTTGTCACACTCCGGACCGATGCCGGTCGCCGGCGCCGGGTGACTTTCCGCGCCGCTGAAGGTGTGGCCGAACCGAACGACCGTCCAGTCCCCTTCCCTCGCACGCGCTGCGGCATCGGGCACCAGCGCGGGCGCCTCCCACACCAAGCGGCCATCCGCGCCCATTCGATCCGTTAGATCGACGATCCGCGCCGGTTCGATCATGACTTCCGCCGGCACCTTGACCTCGCGGTCGGTGCCCGTGCTGTAGCCGGAGATATAGGACCAGGCCACCGCTTTGGCAGGCAGGTTGTTCACCCGGTCCGCCGTGTTAGGCAAGACCTTGGGCGTCGGAAACGCCAGCACGGCAATCTCGCGATAGAAGCCCTTGTTAGCGCCAGGCTGCGGCAAGACCCCGTCAAATTTGTTGCCGGCGGTAACCCGCGTTTCGCTGGTGACGACCACCTGCATGGCCTTGTCGAGCGGGACCCAGGGCCCGCCGCTGCCGTTCCAGCCGGCGTCGTTGTTCATGCTCACCTCCAGGCCCAGCCGCTGCGCCTCGGTGACCATGTGCTTGAAGAGCGCCCGCCACTCGTCGCTCATGAACGCCACCGGTCCCACCGGGGTCCCCTGATCCACTTCCATGATCAACACCCCTCCGATCCCCACCCGTTGCATGGCTTCGAGATCCGCCGTGATCCCTTCCCGCGTGAGGTTCCCATTCAGCCAGAACCAATACACCCATGGCCTGGCAGCGGCGGGCGGCTCGCGGAAACCGGCTGCCAGGCCCGACTCAGCCGCAGCCAGCGGTGACCCTAGCAGGGTCGCCAGTATCGCCAGCAACCACCGCGAGATCCAACGGCATTCCAGCGGGCATCTGCCAATGAAACAATTTTGAAAAAGGGCGGTCATGTCAGGATGTTTCCCAATCCGCACGGAACCGCAAGGATTAAGATGCTCACCTCAGGCCTCCCTGATCACCAGCGGCTCAAACCTGGGTGCCAGGAGGTGATTGATGGCAAAAGCCACCAGATAGGCGCAGGCGCAGATGCCGAACAGGGTGGCGTAACCGGCGGTCTCATTGCCGAGCTTGGCAAAGCGGTCCAGCATCGAGCCCACGAACACCTGGAAGATCATGCCGCCAATCGCCCCGGCCATGCCGCCGATGCCAATGAGCGTGGCCACCGCCCGCTTGGGAAACATGTCGGAGACCGTGGTGTAAATGGTGGCCGACCAGGCTTGATGCGCGGAGCCGGCCAGACCTATCAGCATGACCGCCTGCCAATCTCCCACTTTGGAGACCAGGATAATGGGCACCACCAGCAGGGCAAAGCACACCATGCCGGTCTTGCGGGCCCGCGACACACTCCAGCCCCGGTTGATCAGGAACCCGGTCAGCCAGCCGCCGCCGATGCTCAATACCGTGATGATCACATAGATGGTGACGAGGTGAATCCAACTGCTCTTAATGTCCAACCCGCGGGTCTTCTTGAAGAAGTCCGGCAGCCAGCTCAGGAAAAACCACCACACCGGATCGGTTAGGAACTTGCTGGTGATGAACGACCACGCCTGCCGGTGACCCAACACGCTCTGCCAGGGCATCGGCCGGCCCGGCGCTTCCGCCGGATCGCTCTGAATGTGGGCCAACTCGGCGGCATTCACCTCGCGCCGCTGTTCCGGGTTGTCGTACTTGGGAAGCCACAGCAGCAACCACAAAAAACCCGCGATCCCGGCCAGCACAAAAGTCCACTGCCACCCTAACAGATAGGCCAGTGGCGGCACCAGGGCGGGCGCGAAGATGGCCCCGGCGTTGGTGCCCGCATTGAACAGGCTGGTCGCCAGCGCCCGCTCGCGGCGTGGAAACCATTGGGTCACCGCCTTGATCGCCGCCGGAAAATTGCCACCCTCGAACAGTCCGAGCAAGACCCGCGCCAGCAGGAATGCCACAAACGCGGCGGGCACCACCAAGGGGGTTTGCGGGTTGGCCAGCCACGATAACGACCCCGGCACGGTCAGGTTCATGCCCACCAGCAGGATGATCGGCGCGTGCAGGATGGCGGCCACACTCCAGCCGATGATCGAGATTTGATAGCCGCGTTTCACCCCAGACCGGTCCACAAAACTTCCAAACCAGAGCAGACCGACGGCATAGGCCCCTTGGAATGCCGAGTTCACCCACCCGTACTGCGTGTTGGTCCAGCCGATGCTGACATCCAGCATCGGCTTGAGCAGCGAGAGAATCTGCCGGTCGATGTAGTTGATCGTGGTCGCCAAAAACACCAGGGCCAGAATGAACCAACGATAGCGGGATTCGAGTTGCATGGCGGTCATGGGTGGCGGCGATGCTGAACCCGGCGCAGCGCAAACTCAAGCAGATTGCCCAAAATCGGCACCTTCCGCCAGCGCCCCCCAATCCCGCGGCGCAGCGGCGGGATGCACCGGCATCCGCGCCTGTTAGGAAAGCCGGGCGTCCCCGCCCATGGGCCGGTTCGCATAGTGCTGGAGGACCGCCGTCTCGGCTGTCAGGGAAGACGTGCGTCCCGCATGTCTTCCTGGCTCGCGACATGCCAAGCAGCGCCCATCACACGCTGAGGAGCCGTAAATCAACAAACATGGCGTTAGAAGTCTGATCATTCAGAAATTGGGTAAAATGATGAAGGGCAAATGATGAACGTGGCGGGCAGATGGATTTTTTTTGGCAGCGTTTTTTCCGGATCGGCTTAAGGTCAGTCATGTTCCTCGTGGATTTGACTTTTTGCGGCGACCTGCCGGGCTTTCTGCGGCGTTCGTTGCGCGGGACGGCCACCGTCCGGCGGGCGCTGGGTGAGAAAACCGCCGTCAAGGACGTCATCGAAGCCTGCGGCGTGCCGCATGTGGAAGTGGATTTGATCGTCGCGTTGGACGCCACGGGCACCGCCGGGCGGGCGCTGGAATTTGCCTTCCCGGTGGACGCGCCGGTGACGCTGGCGATTTTCCCGGTGCCCGCGCCGCCGGACTTGCTGCCCGGTGCGCCGCGCCTGCAACCGCGCGGGTGTGCCCGCTTCATCGCCGACGGTCATCTCGGCACGCTCACCCGGCATCTGCGCCTGCTCGGTCTCGACACCGCCTACGAACGCGACGCCGATGACCCGAGGCTGTTAGAAATCATGACACAGGAACACCGGACCTTGCTCACGCGAGACCGGCGCTTGCTGATGCATGCGATCGTGCATCACGGCTATTGTCCGCGCTCCCACGATCCGGAGGAACAGGCACGCGAGGTGTTGCGACGCTTTGAGCTGATGTCCCAGCCGCCACGGTTCGCCCCTTGGAGCCGTTGTTTGCGCTGCAACGGGCTCCTCCGGAGCGTGCCCAGGCAGGCGGTGATCGAGGCTCTCGCCCAGGAGCCGCGCACGCTGCGTTACTACGGGGATTTCCGCCGCTGCACCGAGTGCGGGCGGATCTACTGGCACGGCTCGCATGCCGGACAACTCAGTGCCCGCCTGGCCCGGATGCAATGCCTGCCGACCGGGACCAGAGACCGGAAGTGATTTGCCATCCTTGATTTTCCCGCCCGGAAAACTATCTTGCATCCCGAGAAAAATCCGCCATACTGCCGGGGAAGCGAGCCATGGGAATCAGGGACAATAAGAAACGGGGCGAGCCGCCGGAGGCTGGGAGCTGGTCCAATGAGATCATCGGGATCATTCTCATGGCGGTGGGTCTGGTGCTGCTGCTGTCGCTGATTTCCTACAGTCCCGCGGATCTGCCGCGCTGGTGGTGGTTTGAGCCGTTTGCCGACAAGTCGGGCAAAACGGGTGGCAATTTCATCGGGCCGCTGGGCGAGGTGCTCGGGTTTGGACAGATTTTGCTGTTTGGGGCGGCGGCGTGGTTGATTCCGGTGGGCTTGATTTGGTTTGGAGTGGTGAAAGTGGTGTTTGATGGGCGCCTGTGGCCGCGCTTGTTGCTAGGCTTCGCCGTGTTGCTGGTGACCGGTGCCTGTTGGCTGCATGCTGCGGACTTTTTTTTCACGGAGTGGGCATTGCGTTGCCAGGTGCGCGGTGCCGGCGGGGTGCTCGGCAGCGGCTTGTGCGACTTGCTGACCCAAGGGATCGGCCGGGCCGGCACGCTGCTGCTCAGCGGTGCGGCTTATCTCATTGCGCTGATCCTGCTGACCGGCCAAACGCCGGTGAGGTTTACGCAAGCCTGCTACCGCCTGAGCCGACGGAAATTCCTCGACTGGCGGGCCGGACGCAGCGAGTCGGGGCGCCTGGCCGCACGCGAGGCCACCATGCTCGCCGAGCGCGAACGCCAGCGCGAGCAGCGCCGCAAGGACCGCGATGCCACCAGCCGGGCCGTCGCCGCCAAAGCCGCCGCCGAGGACGACCTGCAAACCCTCCTGCCGCTGCGCGAAATCCCGCCACCCCAAATCATCGATGCTTCACAACGTCGCACTTCAGATGCCGCCACCGCAGGTGCCAGACCCTTCGAGCGCAAGAAACCCGGCCACCAGTCGCTCTCCATCACCGGCTTTGAGGACTACGAGTTGCCGGGCTTCAACCTGCTCGACGCGGATGAATCCGAGGAAGCGCCGGAGGCCAATCGTGCCGAACTGCTCTCGACCCAGCAAACCATCATCGAGACGCTCAGGGCCTTCAGCATCGAAGTGACGGCGGGTGACATCACCCGCGGCCCCACCATCACCCGCTACGAGATCTATCCGTCCACCGGACTGCGCGTTTCCCGCATTTCCCAGCTTGAGGCGGACATCGCCCGCGCCACTTGCGCCGAGCGCATCAACATCCTCGCCCCGATTCCCGGCAAGGACACCGTGGGCATCGAGCTGGCCAATTCCCAGAAGGTCGCCGTGCCCTTGCACGAACTCCTCCACGACCCCGAGTTCCGCTCCGCCAAGAAAAAAATCCCGCTCGCGCTGGGCAAGGACGTCTATGGCAAGACCGTCATCGGCGATCTGGCCGCCATGCCGCATCTGCTGGTGGCTGGCGCCACCGGCTCCGGCAAGTCGGTTTGCATCAACTCAATCATCGCCTCGATTCTCTTCAAGTTCGGCCCGGACGAACTCCGCTTCATCATGGTCGATCCCAAGGTGGTGGAAATGCAGATGTATAACAAGCTGCCACACATGGTCGTGCCGGTCGTCACCGATCCGAAGAAAACCGTGGCCGCCCTCAAGTGGGTGGTCAATGAGATGGAAAAACGCTACCGCATCTTCGCCAAGGAAGGGGTGCGCAACTTCGATGGCTTCAACAACCGCCCGCGACCCCCGAAAATCGATGCGGTGCCACCGGCAGCACCCGAGCCGCTCGTCGATGATGAGGCCATCGAAGCCATCGCCCGCGCCTTGGAAGCCGGCGAACTCGGCGAGGAGGAGGATCTCGAGGATCTCATTCCCGATGACGATCAAATCCCGGACCGCCTCCCCTACATCGTCGTCTTGATCGATGAGTTGGCCGACCTCATGCAGACGGCACCCGCCGATGTGGAAATGTGCATCGCCCGCATCGCCCAAAAAGCCCGCGCCGCCGGCATCCACCTCATCATCGCCACCCAGACGCCGCGGGCCGATGTGGTCACCGGCATCATCAAGGCCAACATCCCCTGCCGCATCGCCTTCCAAGTCTCCTCCGCGCTGGATTCCCGCGTCATTCTCGACACCAAGGGTGCCGACAAACTCGTCGGCAAAGGCGACATGCTCTATCTGCCGCCCGGTTCCGCCAAGCTCGAGCGGGCCCAGGGTGCCTTCCTTTCGGATGCCGAGGTCGAGCGCATCGTCGATCACTGCGCCAAGCAGGGTGCGCCCAAATATGAAACCGACATCCAGTCCTCCATCAACGAGGACGGCGATGATGACGAGGATGTTTCCGAGGCCGACGAGGAACTCATCATGAAGTGCATCGAAGTGGTGCGGCAGGAGCACAAAGCCAGCACCTCGCTGCTCCAGCGCCGCCTCCGCCTCGGCTACACCCGCGCCGCCCGCATGGTCGATATTCTCGAACAACGCGGCATCGTCGGCCCCGGTGAGGGTGCCAAGGCCCGCGAAGTCTTCATCAAATAAGGCTGCCAGCCACACCCAACCAAAACGCCAACCAAAAAAAAATCAGCGGATATTTCACTTTCCGATTGTCAAACTCCGTGCGGCGTGCCTAAATCCCCGCCCGCCCGCAAGGGTGGCATGGCATGGCCCGATAGCTCAGTTGGTAGAGCAGCGGATTGAAAATTCGCGTGTCGATGGTTCAAATCCGTCTCGGGCCACCTCTGCAAGCCCTTGCAGTGAGGCGGCCTTGCGCTTTCCATGCGCTGCCGGTTGGGCCCTGCTTTTCCCGAGCTTGCGAATTTTGTTTGAATAATCGGCAGCCCCGTGCATCCTACCCGCGTCCGGCAAAAGGGGGCGTTCTGGTTTCGACGGGATGTCTGATGCGCTGGTTGCACGTGGAGGTTGAACGGCTGGCCTCCTGAAAAGCCGCTCAAAACAAACAAATGCAAACTCTAACGAGCTCGCACTGGCTGCTTAATTGACAGTCACGTCTGAACCCCGACGCCTACTGAGGGGGATGACGACACTTTAGCAGGCTGGGCTTGAAGCCGGGTGACCGGGCCTCTCGCCGAGATCCAACAGGTCCCTAGGATGCTCAACGCCGCATGAGGGCCCAGCGCATCCGAAATCCCAGACCTCGTGCTAAACGTGTAGATACCGGTGTTGATGGCGTTTCGGACAGGGGTTCGACTCCCCTCGCCTCCACTGCCTTTTGTTCCAATGAGTTGCAAAACTCAAACGCCCTCCAGTCACAGCCGTGGTCACCGCCCGGTGTGTCGGGGTTTCAGCGGAAATCACCGACGGGCATGGGTGCTTCACGCGTCCGGCTCTCCTGGGCAGCGGGTGAGCCGGGAAATTCAGCAGGGCCTTGGAAACTCATCTTCGTTACTTGCCCATCAGCGAGCCTGAGGGGGATATTGGAGCGTGGGAACATGGCTCGCAGCCTGTCACGCCTCCAAGTGCGGACGTGGTGGCTCGGCGACGGAGCGGGCCCTCGGTTTGACAGGTAATCTCCTCCACGCCACCCATCCCTGTGATGAGCTTTTCCAAGCCCACGGCCAGCGCCCGCTCGACGGCAGCGGGTGACATGGGTTGGATGTTCATGGATTGCGGCGTGTTCACGTTTGCGTGAACATGGTAAGCCTATTTTCCGGATTTCTTCCAGCCTTCAGGGGGGCCTGGAGCTGGCGGGACGGGTTTGACGGACGGAACGGACGGAACGGACGGAACGGACGGAACGGACGGAACGGATTTGGTGGCGGGGTGGGGTGGTTTGCCGGTGCGGGCGCGGTAGAGGCGTTCGGAGAAGCCGCCGCCGGCTTCGAAGTCGCGGGCCTGCCGGTCCAACAGGCGCTCGGTGAGCCAGTGGGCTTGGGTGGCGAGGATCGCGCCGAGGTTGGCGGCGCGTTCCTCGGTTGGCTCTGCCGCACCGGATTGGTTGACCCAGGCGGCGGCGTCCTCCAGGGTTTTGGGGTGCAGGTTGCGGGCTTCGGCGAAGACGGGTTGGTCTTCCTGCCATAGGCGCAGGCCGTGGCGGGCAAGGTGTTTGAGATAGTCCTTGCGGGCCTCGTCCAGACTGGAGCGGGCCACATTGGTCAGGTTCATTTCCAGTTTCTTGCTGGTGGCGCTGTCCTCGCTGCCCTCCGCGATGTTCTGATAGCCGCTGCGTGCCGCCTGGACCATCTGATCGTGATGGCGGTCGGACTTCGGCACATAGCGGGCGCAAAAGCGGCAAGTGAAGTCATACAGCAGTTCCGCCACTTGATACGCTTTGAGATTCCGGTAGCCACTGTGCTGCCCATACACCCGCGCTGCCGCCGGCGAGGACATCGCCCGCCCCTGCCCCGGTCCCCCGTCGGTCGGTCCGTCCGGTCGGCCCGGTCGGCCCGGTCGGCCCGGTCCGTTTGGTCCGTTTGGTCCGTTTCTTGCGTTCATACGGCATGATTCATTTCAGGTTCACTCCACCATACCAGGTGGAAACCGAATGTCCAGCCCCTCCACCGAAAGCTTGCTGGAAATCAGGCGGGGGAGAAGCAGATCACGGGTCGCAATCAGATACTCATTCGACTTCCTTAGTCTTTGGTCATGAGCCTGTTCTTACTTTCATGTGAGTGGCTGGTTGACGCCTTGGATCTTACCGGTCAGCGAGAGTGGCACGGATCATGGCAAGCCGCCGCCGTGGCTGACGCCCTCGTAAAGCTCGGCAAGGGGCAATTCGGCCTCGATTTCGGGCAAGGCAATGACGGCTTCGATTCCTGCATGGTCCGCTGCGACAAAGCCACCTTGCGGCTGGCGGCGGTAGGCCGTCACCCGCAGCCTATCCGGTTCAACCAGCAGCAGCACTTTGAGTGACGGGATCGCCAGATAGGCACTGCGTTTTTCCCCGAGATCGGTGCGGCGGGTCGATTCGCTCAAGACCTCGATGATCAGGACGGGATGCTCCTGAAATCGCTCGTTGCCGGGATTCCGGCTGCAGACCACCTGCACGTCCGGGTAGTAGAAGCGGGTGTGTTCAGGCAACTCGATCCGCACTTTGCTGTCGCTGCCAAAGGGACGGCACGGCTTGCCGCGAAGACGTGAGCCCAAGGCGACCACGCCGTTGGCGGCCACAGCGGCATGGTCGTTGGTGCCGCCGTCCATCGCGTGGATCGTGCCGCCAAGGTACTCGTGCTTGGTTTCGGCAAGTTCTTCTCCGGTCAGATAGTCCTCGACGGAAATGAATGCAGGCTTGTTGAGCGCGGTCACGACTCGAGTTTAGACGGGTCGGGAGAAGTCCGCAAGTCAAAGGACACGGCCGCCTGAGAAGCCATCAGCCAGCCGTGTCACAAACCTCACTTCTTGATGCTGCGCAACTCCGGCTGGGTGGTGGCGGCCTCGATGGCCTTGATCGCCTCTTCGACGGAAGTCACCCGCTGCTTGTTGCAGTCCCCGGGGAAATGCCCGCTGTTGAATTCCGCGTTGAACTGGGCGATCAACTCCTTGAGTTGTGGCAGCACCTCGCGGGCGGCCGTGCCATAACTCACAATCGCCTTCATGATCTCGCCGGTGCGGCTTTCGCTGCCGTGGCCACCCTGGGTCTTCGCGAAGTCCACCCCCGCCTCAATGCCCTCCTTGAAATGATATTTCGTGAGGGCCTTGAAGCCGCCCATGCGGATCTCGTTAGAGAACATCTTGTCCGCCGGACTCGGGGTCTTGACGGCGGCGAAGATGTCCGGTGCCAGCGCCTGCACGTCCTCGACAGTTAGATTGTTCTCGAAATAGCCGCGCAGGGTGGCGCGTGCCATGCCATCCGCGTTGCTGGCGACGGCCCGGATCGCCGGGTAAAGCAACTTGGGATCACTGCCCTTCACGGCATCTGCCAAGGGGCCGGCAAACAAGGCCGCAGCGAGCTGACCCTGGGTGAGCTGGACGGGATCGGCCCAGTTGATCGGCGTGAGCGGTTCGGCGGTCTTGGCGGTGGCCATGAGGATGTCCGGGAGCACCGGTCGTGCTCCGTTGTTGATGTTCTTGAGGGCCTGTGCGGCCTTGAAGCGCAGCCAGCGGTCGTCGTGCGAGAGCAGGCGCACCAACAGCGGCAGCGCCTCGGCACTCTTCATGTAGCCGAGCGTCTCGCAGGCCCCCTGAGCGACATGCACCTCCGGTCCTTCCGCCATCTTGATCAGCTCGGGCACCATCGCCTTCGCGGCAGGACGCTTGGCCAGTTCCTCCGCCGCCCAGCCGCGCACGATCGGCGACCAATCGCCGAACGCCGCCACCAGTTGGCTGGGCGTCATTTGCAGGCGGTCCACATCGAAACGGCCCGAGGTGATGGCCGCCGCCACCTCGGGTTTGGTCAGCGCGTGCGCCGGGTTCGCGTCCTTGCCGGTGATGCAAAGCTTCTTCAAGGCCAGCGAATAGGTCAGGACATAGGTGGCCGTCGGGCTCAGCCCGCTGTAACTACTCTTTCCGTAGTAGGTGTTGTCATCCGTCGAGCCGGGGCCGTATTGCTCGCCGCCGTCATAGGTGAATGAGCCGTCGCAGCGCCGCACCAGGTCGAGGTGGGTTGAGGCCTCCTTGAAGAACGCCGACGCTGCCGCAGGTCCGCCGGCATTGGCGCCGAGGGCGCCCCACAGATAGCTGAAGCCCTGGCCGGTGTGGCCGCACTCACGGTTCTTGTAGCCGGCGACGGCCATCTTGGCGAAGAACTGGGCTTCCTGGGTCCGGTTACCCTGCAAGGCGAAGAACACGGCGGTCATGGCGTTCTTGCCATTGTTTTCATGGTACGGCCATGGTTCGTGCTCGCCGTAGGGAATCGCCCCCTTGTCCACAAAGTAACCGAAAAACTTCGACGCCCGCTCGATGGCCGGATCGATCTCCGGATCCGTCACGCCGCATTTTTTGCCGATGACGATGGCCATATTGGCCCCCAGCCCGGCCTGGTTGACCGGGCCGTAGGGTGGGATCGACCCGTGCAGCTTGCCATCGGGTGTCAGGTCGGCGAAGCCATGGCCGAAGGTGCCATACATCCCCTGCCCTCTCGCCGTCGAGACGGTGATTTCACGGATGGCATGCAGCACCTCCTGGTCCCCGGTGCGCAGGAAGTACTCGCCCAGGAACAGGTTGCGGTAGCCACTCTCCCACGCACCCAAGCCGCCACTTTCCAGCTTGCTTTCGAGCTTCATCGTAGGCGGTCCCATCTGGTGGGCGAATTCCTTCAACTTGGGCAAATACTCAGGGTTGCCGGTGGCTAACAAGGCGAGGCCGGTGATCGCGCCGCTCCAGTCTTGCGACAATGGCTCCTTCTCCAGCACTTTGCAGGCGTTCGTGAAAATCTGTTGTGACTTCGGGCAATTGTAGGGCGCGGTGGCGCTGTAGGTCCCCATGACTTTGAGTTTGAGCTGCACGTCCCGGGATTTTCCCGTCTTGCCCTGAGCGGAGTCACTGGGCCGCCAAACACTCAGCCTGAGGACACCATTGTTAGACTCCTTCTCCGCCTCCTGGATTGCCACGGCGATGCTCCGGCGGGCATCGCTGGTGAACAATTTGCCGCCGGCCCCGAGAATCACGTCGTTCACCTGGATCACGCCGTCGGCCGGCGACTTGGCCCCAACATGGGTGACGAGAATCTGTCGGCTGGGGGCAGTGGTGCGCCCCTGCAAGCCATCGAAGTGGGTTGCCGGTTTCAGATAGATCCAGCCGCGCATCCCGGTGGCGCCCAGATTGTAGGTGCCCTTGCGGTCCACCCCGGTGGTTTCGCCCTTGGTGAGATCCGGCGGGCCATCGGCCGCCATGACCGGCAGGCTCAGCAGCATTGCCACCGCCATCATGGTCAATCCGATTCGGTTTTTCGTTTTCATCATGCTTCCGTTTGGTTTCATCTGGGTGTTGATTCGTTGATTGTGGTGGAGTTCTTTCATTCATGTTGTTGCCAAATTGATTTTGGTACTGTTCCATGACCGAGGATTGACCTCGGGGGCGGTATTATGTTAGGCCCCTGACCTGTTGCCTCATCCGCAGGCACAGCCGGTGCCGCAAGCGGCGGCGCGGCGGGCGGCGAGGTTGGCCTCGAGGGCCTGCGCGGTCGGCGTGAGCGAGAGGCCGCCGAGGTTGGTGCAGCGGACTTCGCGCGGCATCCGGGTGGCGACCTGCTTGGCGGTTTCTATCACTTCGTCGAGCGGGATGACCGGATCGTAGTCGGCCAGGGCCATGTTGGCGCAGGCCAGGGCATTGCTGGCGGCCATCACGTTTTTGCCGAGGCAGGGGACTTCGACGCGGTTGGCCACCGGATCGCAGATCAGGCCGAGCATGCTCTGGAACGCCATCGAGGACGCCGCGACCGCTTGGGTCAGGGTGCCATCGGCCAGGGTGACCAGCGCTGCGGCGGCCATGCAGGCGGCGGATCCGCCCTCGGCCTGGCAGCCACCGACTTCTGCGGCAAAGGTCCAGCGGGTGGCGATGAACACGCCGATGAGCCCGCTGGCTAACAAGGCCCTTGCCATCGCCTCCTCGTCCAGGCCCATGGCCTCCGCCATCGCGATGACCGCGCCGGGCAGCGCCGCGCAGGCACCCGCGGTGGGTGCCGCCACGATCACTCCCATCGAGCTTTTCACTTCCATCAACGAAGTCACATACAGGATGATCCGGTTGAGGGCACCTCCATCTAGCAATTTGCCCGCCCGCAGCAACTCGTCGAAGCGGCCGGACTGGTGGCCGAGCACGCGGTCGTCGTAGTGGGTGCCGGCGATGCCCTCGGCGATGGAAAGGCGCACGATGCGGACGATGTCCACCATCTTGGCGACGACCTCCGTCTCGCTGAGTCCGCCGCGTGCCATTTCATACTGCACGGCCAGTTGCCACAACGGCGTGCCGCGGCCGGCGTCGTGGTCCAACATTTCCGCGCAGGAGCCGAACGGCACCCGCGTGTTCTGGCGCGAGAGCACCGGCAGCACCGGCCCGAGCCGTTTGATCGACCGGACGCCGTGCAGTGTGGATAGAACATCATCGCTGACGAAATCCGCAGCCTTGACCTCGACGAGTTGTTTGCCGTCGGCCTCATGCAGCAGGATGGCATCGGCCGCAAAGCCAGCTTGCAGTGCCGCGACGACCTCGCTCCCCTGCCCTGCCACCCACAACAGGGTTTGGCAACAATCGCCGAACATTGAAACCCTGAACCCGTCGAGGTCGATCACTTCCATCATGCCGCCGCCCGTCGAGATGGCGTGCAGGGTGTGGGTTTCCCGCACGCTGTGCAGGGTGAGCCGATAGGTGTTCGGGTGAGGGTCGCCGGCGTCCACCGTTTCGATGGAGATGCGCACGCCGCTGTCGCGCAAGGCCTGCGGCGAGCCCGGCAAGCGGGCATCGGCGGCATCCCAGCCCATCAAGCCGCCGAACAGGCCCATGTCCGACCCTTGCGTGTCGTGGGTGGTTGGCAGCGAACCATTGCGGTCGAACTCGACCAACACGTCGCTGAAATCCGCATCCATCAAGTCGCGGGCGAGGCGGCCGATGCGCAACGCGGCGGCACAGTGGGAACTCGACGGCCCGCGCATCACCGGACCGATCACATCATTGAAGATACTGACCAACATAAGTTATGTTATGTTAGGTTAGTTCCCGTTCCAGCGAAAGGTTTCGTCCTTGGCGGGTTGCGCGTCGCGGACGCGGTCCTGATAGCGCACGCGCAGCGGATTGCCGGCCTGTGATTTGATCGCAGCGGTTAGGAGTTTGCCATCCTTCCATGCCAGATCCACGGTGAAGCCGCCACGGGCACGCAGGCCGCTCACCGTGCCGCTGGGCCAGTCCTTCGGCAGGGCGGGTAGCAGATGGAGTTCGCCGGCATGCGATTGCAGGAGCATCTCGGCGATGGCGGCGGTGGCACCGTGGGCACCGTCCACCTGCGCCGCCCGGAAACACTTGGAGAACAGGTTGGGAGTCGTCTGCAAGGCAACGAGGTTAGACAGGCATTTCAGCGCGTGGTCGCCATCCTGGAGGCGGGCCCAACAGGCCGCTTTCCAGGCCATGCCGAAGCCGGTGCCGAGGTCGCCGCGGAGCTTGAGTGCGACCTTGGCGGCCTGCGCCAACTCGGGCGTGGCGGCCGGGGTGATCTGGTTGCTAGGGAACAAACCGTAGAGATGGGAGATATGCCGGTGTTTTTCTTCGAGCACGCCCCAGTCCTCCAACCATTCCTGGACCTGGCCCTGCTTGCCAATCTGCATCGGCGCCAGCCGCGCCCGCGCCGCGGCGACCTGTTTGCCGAAGTCCTCGTCCACGCCCAGGATCCTGCAACTCTCGGCGCAGGCGGTGAACAGGTCTCTAACAATCCCCATGTCGATGGTCGAGCCGGCGCAGATGGTGGTGCCGGGGACGTCGTAGCCCATGCCTTCGACTTGGTGCGGCCCGTTGCCGGGGGCGGCCGGGAAGTTTTCCGGCGAGTTGGACGGGCAGGTGACCAGCCATTGGTGTGTCGGTTCCTCGACGAGGGTGTCGAGGAAGAATTGTGAGGCCCCTTTGAACAAAGGATAAACCTCGCGCAGATACGTCTTATCGCCGCTGAACAGATAGCGCTCCCACAGATGGGTGCAGAGCCAGGCGCCGCCGGTCGAGAAGGTGCCCCAGGTGGCGCCGTCCATCGGTGCGGCGGCTCGCCACTGGTCGGTGTTCTGATGGAAAACCCAGCCCTTGGCCCCGTAGTGGGACTTGGCAATCTTGCTGCCGGTTTCCGACAACTCACCGACCATTCGGACTAACGGTTCGACGCATTCCTGCAGCGCGGTGGTTTCGGCCGGCCAGTAGTTCATCTCGGTGTTGATGTTGGTGGTGAACTTGCATTCCCACCACGGGTTCATGTCCTCGTTCCAGAGCCCCTGCAAATTGGCCGCCTGGCCACCGGGCCGGCTGCTGCCTAACAACAAATAGCGGCCGTATTGGAACATCAGTGCCGCCAACTGCGGGTCCCTGGCCGACATGTGATCGGTGAGCCGCCGGTCGGTCGGCAGCGACGACACCGCGGTCTCCGGCAGGCTCAGCTTCACCCGGCCGAAGAATTTCCCGTGGTCCGCGACGTGCGCGGCACGCAAGGTGTCAAACGACTTGCCCTTGACCTGGGCGAGGTGGTCACGGACCCGTGCCGCAGGGTCGGCAGTGATGTCATTGTAGTGTTTGAAATTGGTACCGGCTGCGACTAACAAGGTGACCGCGTCGGCATTCTCGATCGACACGCCATCCTTGCCGACGACGCGCTCGCCGCCTTCTAACAGGATTTGCACGCGCCCCTCATAGCGGACGCGGCCCGCTATGCCTAACAAGGTGGCGGTTTTCCCGCGCAGGACGAGTTCGCCGTCTTTGGTGACTTCGCTGGCAAACTGTTCGTCGCCGGGGGTTTTCGTGTTAGGGATGCCGGCGAGTTTGACGGCCATGGTGAGCGAGCCCGGCTTGAACGCGGTGATGCGCACGACCACGACCTGGTCCGGGGCGCTGGCAAACACCTCGCGCCGGAACGAGTTGTCGCCGACCTGATAGGTGACGCTGGCCACGGCCTGGTTGAGATCGAGGTCGCGACGATAGTGGGTCGCTGATTCATGACCGGGAAACTCTAGCAACAGGTCGCCTAACGGTTGGTATTTCATCTGCTCGACGGGATTGCCCATCATGGTCTTGTTGAACAAGGCCTCGGCATCGCGGTGTTTGCCGGCAAAGATCAGGCGGCGGATTTCGGGCAGGGCCTCGGGGCCGCCGGCACGGGTTGGCTCGTAGGGCCCGCCGGTCCAGATCGTCTGCTCGTTGAGGTTGATGCGCTCGCTGGCGGTGCCGCCGAAAACCATCGCGCCGAGGCGTCCGTTGCCGAGCGGCAGCGCCTCAACCCACTTGGTGGCGGGCTGGGCATACCAGAGCGTGGTGGCGGCAGTACCAGGGGCGAGGCGCGGGCCGGCCGGGGTGGCTGCCTGTTTCTTCTCGGCGGCTGCCAACGGGCCCCAAATGGCGGCCATCAGTTGATAGATCGCGGGTTCCGCCGTCATCAGTTCGCCGCGGTTGAACGGGAAGAAATCGTTGGTGCCGAAGTACGCCTCGGTCATTTCCGCGAAAAACTCCTTGTGATCCGTTAGGGCGTAATGCCGGACCCGTTCGCCGGTGATCAGCAAGGCCGCATCCCCGTGACCGCTTTCCTTGTAGGCCTTAAAGGTGTCGCGGATCCGCGCCTCGTCGAAACCGAGCACCTGATCGTGATAGGCATGCGCCAATTCATGCAGCACGCACCATGGCTGGACGTTGATCTGGCGTGCTTCGAGCAATGCCGCCGCCACCGGGATGTGGACGCACTCGGCGAGGTCGGCGGCGTAGCCGTTCTCTATCAACCATGCGGCCTCGGGGTGATATTGCATCGGCCTCAATTTGCCGTGAGTCATGTCGAGCACGATCGCGAAGCCCTGCAACTTGGCCAGGCAGTGCGGGCGCACCACCGCCTTGATGTCAGACAGCCGTGCCGCCAGCGACTTGAGGATCCGCGTGCCCAATTTCTTGTTAGGTGGCGCGAGCAGGCGGTCATCGACGCGCACGGTCCAGCCTTCGATCACGCGCACGGTGCGCGATTCGGGCTTGGGTGCTTCGGGCTGGGATGGCGCGGCCTGGGCACCCAGGCACAGGCCGAGTTGCAGGGCACTTCCAACGATCAATTGGGGCATGGTCATAGGGGTATGGGGTGGCGGAGTGGTGGCTGGCAGTATGCTTCAGGAATCCGCCACTGCCAAGCAAATCGTCACGGACTTCGCAGGCTTCGAGCTTGCTCCACATGGGCAAGGTGTACCGGTCGCCAAGATTGTGGTTGGCATCGGGCAAAACAGGACTACACTCTGGCCATGCTCACCGAAACGCTTTCGATCAAGGTCTCGAAGGCCGAAAAGAATCTGCTCCGCCGAACGGCGGCCCAGCACAAGTCCAGTCCGTCCCGCTTGCTGCGCGACGCCTTGCAGGCGGTGCTGGCTGGTGCCGTCGATGCGCAGGGGTCGCTGCTCGACAAACACCGGCATCTTTTCACCCATCTCGACCAGGGGCCGGGAGACCTTTCCACCAACTCCGAGCACCTGCGGGACTTCGGGAAATGAACCGCCCCGTGATCGCTGACACGGGTCCGCTCGTCGCGCTTTTTGACCGTGGGGATGCCTGCCACCTCTGGGCGAAGGACTGTTTGGGACGGATCGGCGAATCGCTGCTAACCTCCGAGGCGATCCTCAGCGAAGTGTTTTTCCTGCTCGCGCCCATGCGGAAGTCCCGCGCGGCCTGCGGGGAATTCTGGCTGGAAGGTGGTCTGCGGATCGGCTTCGACGCCCAAGCCCAAAGGGAGTCTCTCGTCGGACTGCTTAAAAAATACGCCGACATCCCGATGTCATTGGCCGACGCCACCGTGGTGAGGATGTGTGAAATCAACCGGGGGGCAGTCGTCTGGACCCTCGACAATCACTTCCGCATCTATCGTCACCTCGGACGCAAGACGATCCCGTTGCTCGATTGGCCGCGCGGATGACCTCAACCTTGCTCCGCCACTGCCAAGCAAATCGTCACGGGCTTGGTGGCTTCGAGCTTGATCCACACCAGCAGGGTGGTGCCGTCTAGCAGATAGCGGTGGCCGAGGCGGAACTGCTTGCCGCGGGCGACATCCTGGCCGTCAATTTGCAGCGTGGCAGCGGCCTCGCCCCAGTTTTGGATCACCAGCGGGAGGTTGGCCAGAGGCGATTGCTCACTGGCGCGGATTTCGCATTTCAGGGGCTTGCCGGCCGCCGCAGCGTCGCGGGTCAACTGATAGGCACGCTCGCCGCGGTCGAAGCCGGTGGCACGGAAGCCCTCGCCCGTGACCACCAAGTCCGGGGCCTGCGCCCAACTGCGTGCCAGTTTGGTCAGCTCGGCGATGGGTTTGTCGGTCATGCCGTAGAGGCTCTGCCACCATTCGCGGGTGCCATCGGTGTGGACCGGCGGATAGGCAATCGGGAAGCTGAGGAAATGGGTTGGTTGATCGGGGGCCTGGCTGGTGCGGCCGTCGCAGGGGAGTTGGCCCACCGGCCAATGGCTGCAACCTCCCGGGCGGGTCCAATCCGTTTCAATGCGGTCCAGCAGATTGTGCATGTTCGTGCCGGTCTCATGGATGATGAACGGGCGGTTGCGGGCCTTGAAGTTGTAGATTTGCATGCTGAGGTCAGGTGGCAGGTCGGTCCTTTTCCTGGCCGGCTCGGCGACGAACGAGAGCTTGGCGGATTCGCCCTTGAGGTTGGCCACGGTGCAAAAGTCCTTGTCCACGACGTCGTTGGAATACTGTCCCGGCTGGGTGAAGGGCAGCGATTCCTGGAATTGGTGCGGATCGCCCAGCGTGCCGGCTTGCCAGGTGACCTTGCGCACGCCGGCGGCATCCGGATAGATCGTGTAATACTCATCCACCCAACAGGCATAGCCGGTCTTGGGATCCACGCGCCAGAGGTGGTTGTAGGCGCTCACCGGGGCATAGCGCCAATGGATCACGACGCGGGCATCGGTGTTCTCGATGATTCTAACATGCGAGTAGAGGCAATGCGGGTCCTGCATGTGTTCGAAGCAACCTTCCTCGTTGTTCCAGGCCTCGACGCTTTGGTCGGCCATCCACAAGTCGTTTTCCGAAACCCAGGCCGGCGAATAACGCGTGCCGCGCCAGAACACCACCCGCGCCGCAGATTCATCGAAGCGCACCAACACGTCCGGATCCGGCCCGACCCGCCACAGCGCGTCCCATTCGTCGTAGTACTTGAGGCGGGTCGAGTAGGCCCCAAACCGCCCGGGGCCCGGCGGACCGGCGGGCATCTTGCGCAGCGGCAGCTCGGGCTCACCCGGCGTTGGCACGGCGGCATGGGCCGCCCGCACCTCGGCCGAACTCAGCACGCGGCCGTGGATCTTGAGTTCATCGATGATGCCGTCGAGCGAAAACCAGGCGGGCAGGGTGCCGAACTCGCGATGAATGTTAGACGGCTTGGCTGGCGCGGGGATGACCCCGATGCGCAGGTCGGCGTCCGGCGCGGCACGCCACGCGGCGGTCGCGGCCAAGGTGCCGGCGGGTTCACCATTGATGAAAATCGCCAGGCCGAGGCCTGGTTCAAAAGTGGCTGCAACCTGCGTCCACTGGCGCAAGGGCAGCGCGAAATCCTTGGAGGTGCAGACGGCCCAGGTGTCGCCGAGCGCCAATTGCAGGCTCAACTGGCCGCGCGGCCCGAGCAGCATGCCGTAGCCGGCTTGGGTTTCCCGGCATTGGCCTAACAAGGGGCACCAATTCCACGGATAGGCACCCAGGGCAACCCATGCTTCCAGCGTGAAGGCCGTGCCAAGCTGTGGCGCGGCAGCGGCAGCTCGCACGATCTCAGTGGTGAAACCGTCGAACTTGAGCGCCTTGCCTAGCACCCCGGCCGTGTGCTTGAAGTTGCCGCCGATGGTATCTTGTACTGCGCCGGTGCCGTCGGTGCTCGTGCGGCCTTCGATCCGGTCAAAGCTCCACCAGGCGAGCAGGTCCCCGTCGGGCGCGGCGGTCAGGGCGGCGGTGCAGCAGGCGGCCATGACCGCACCCAACACCCAACACCGCCCCCCCATGCCCCGGGTGCGTGCATCAGCATGGATCGGCGGCGGGTTGCAGGGCAGGAGTCTCATGGTCGGGTCGGTTTTCTCGGGTGGGGTTGGTGAGCGGCGGTCACGGGCGGAACCACCCTCTCCGATACGACGGCAACGGTTCGCGTCTATCTCCCATCGCACCTCCACCATGAGGCACCCCGGAACTCAGAGTCTCAGGAAATTTTCCAACAAGCGCATGCCGTGCTGGGTCAGGATCGACTCGGGGTGGAATTGCACGCCATGGACGGGATGGTGCTGGTGGCAAAGGCCCATGATCTCGCCCTCGGCGGTCCAGGCGGTGATTTCGAGGCACTCCGGCAGGGTCTCGCGTTTGACAATGAGGGAATGATAGCGGGTGGCTTCAAACGGACTGGGCATCCCGCCAAAGACACTCGTTCCCGCATGATGGATCGGCGAGGTCTTGCCGTGCATCAGGCGATCCGCCCGCACCACCTCGCCACCATAAACCTGCCCGATCGATTGATGGCCGAGGCAAACCCCGAGGATCGGCGTGGTGGCGCCCAGTTCGCGGATCAACTCGCAGGAAATCCCCGCCTCATTCGGCGTGCAGGGCCCCGGAGAGATGCAGATGCGCTCCGGCTTGAGCGCCTTCACCGCCGCCACCGTGAGCACATCATTGCGGAAGATTTTCATCTCCTGCCCCAGTTCCCCAAAGTATTGCACGAGGTTAGAGGTGAAGGAATCGTAGTTGTCGATGATCAATAGCATGGGTGGGGCAAGTTATCAGTTGTCAGTTGTCAGTCATTTGATCCGTCCGATCCGTCCGATCTCCTGATTCATCGGTCTATTCTACCAGGGTGCGGGCGAGGGCAATGGCACGGAGCATGCCTTTGGCTTTGTTCACGGTTTCGTTGTATTCGTAGGTGGGATCGGAATCGGCGACCACGCCGGCGCCGGCCTGGACGTAGGCTTTGCCACCCTTGAGCAGGCAGGTGCGCAGGGTGATGCAGGAATCGTGCGAGCCATCGAAGCCGAAATACCCCACCGCGCCGGCATAGGCACAACGTTTGTTTTTTTCCAGCGAGTTGATGATTTGCATCGCGCGGATTTTCGGCGCGCCGCTGACGGTTCCGGCGGGGAAGGTGGCCCGCAAGACATCATAGGCACTGTGCGCCGGATCCAGTTCCCCGCTGACGTTGGAAACAATGTGCATCACATGACTGTATCGCTCCACAATCATGAAATCATCCACCCGCACCGCCCCGTGCTTGGCAATCCGCCCGACATCGTTGCGGGCGAGATCCACCAACATCAGATGCTCGGCCCGCTCCTTGGGATCGGCCAGCAGCTCGGCGGCGAGAGCGTCATCTTCTTCCGGCGTCTGGCCTCTCCAGCGGGTGCCGGCGATCGGACGGATATCAATGCGCCCGCGGATCGATCTAACATGCACCTCGGGTGAGCTGCCGACGAGGGCGAAATCCCCCAGCTCCAGCAGGAACATGTAGGGCGAGGGATTGACGTAACGCAACGCGCGGTAGAGATCCACTGGCGCTTGCTCAAACTTCGTCTCAAAGCGCTGGCTTGGCACGAATTGGAAGATGTCGCCCGCCAGGATGTATTCCTTCCCGGCCCGCACCATCGCTTCAAATTCCTCCTGGCTGGTGTTGCTTTGGGCATCCACCGGCGCGACCTGAACCAGGCCGTTGAGGGCCGGCACGTGCAGCGGGCGGTTGAGGATCTCCACCAGCGCGGCGATCTTCCTGCGGGCGGCGGCGTAGGCTTGCGCGGGGTTGGCGAACTCGTCGATGAAGGCGTTGGCCACCACCTGCAGGCGGCGCAGCCGGTGATCGAACACCAACATCGTGTCCGCCAACACAAACATCGCATCCGGAATACCCAACGGATCGGGCGGCGGCGGACCCAGCGTCGGCTCAAACTGGCGAACCGCATCGTAAGAGAGATAGCCAACCATGCCCCCGGAAAACAAGGGCAGCGCCCCGTGAGTGACCGGTCGGTAATGGGCCATTTCGCGTTCCAGCGCGCCTAACACATCGTCCGCCGTGGTGAAGGTGCGGGCTTGCGGACCAGCCCGGATGGTGATTTGTTTGTCCCTGGCCTCGAACACCAGGCGCGGGCCGCTGCCGACAATCGACCAGCGCCCGGCTTTCTCAGTGCTCTCGGCACTTTCCAGGAGAAACGAATGACGGCTGTCCCGCACCTTCAGGTAGGCGGACAGCGGGGTCTCGAAGTCCGCCGCGAGCTGGGTATAGACGGGGACAACGTTCCCCTGCCCCGCCAGCTCGGCGAAGACTTCCAATGATGGCTCGACCGGAATGAAATTCACAACGCGGCAAAGCATGCCCCGAAATCGCCAGAGGGCAAGCCCGGAGACTCGGGCAATGTCTTTCTTTCGGTTTTCGTTCGGCTTGGTTGCGCTTTGGCTTGCGGGCCGCTGTCCACGAGCGCGGCCGCCAATCCGCCCGCGTGTTCACGGGGGTGGTGGCAGTCGAGGATGGGTACGGCATTGGGTAGGTTGATGCGGGCGGGGTTCCAGTGGATGTCGTGGTTTATGAGAAAATCGCAGTCCCGAACTCATGTCGTGCTGCGAGGGGTTGTGAGAACTCTACCGCGTGACCCGCAAACATGAAAGAAGGGTTTACCGGGCCACGTTTGATCCGGTGACTGCGGATTCATTCCGCTTGGTGATCCTCTCCTTCGCCCATCGGGCCAACCCGAATGCGGCGCAGCTCAGTGAAATCGCAAGTTATTCTTGAATCACTCAACGTGACGCCCTTCAGCACCCATCCATTTTTTGAAAAAGAAAAATCACCATGATCTATCAGAAAGTCCCCGCTCTGGCGGTTTCGGCATGCCTCATGCTTGCCGCCATGAACCACCACGCGTCTGCCGCCATGCTGGGCGAGGTCCAGTCCTGGAAACAGGACGGCAATTCCGTGACCTTGGTGTGCGGCAAGCCCTCAGTGAGGCTGCAGTTCTGGGCGGACGATGTCGTGCGCGTCACCCTGTTGTCGGGTGCCAAGTCCGACACGGGTGGCAAGCACGATGTGCCGCTGGTTCTGGAGGGATGTTATGGGGCTCCTCCATCCATCAGCGTGACGGATGGCGACTCGGTGCGGATTGCCACGAAGTGCCTGACCGTGCGCGTGGACAAGCAGCCTTTCCGGCTGCATTTCCTGCGGGCGGACGGCACGACGCTCATCACGCGCAACCCCGAAGGCTCGACGCTCGATACCAACCTCACCGCGTTTTTTGAACCCGATGCCGCGGGTGCCAAGGAGCACCTGTTTGGAGCGGGCGAAAAATCCAAGGATGGCTGTGACCTGCGCGGGAAAAGCTTCATTTGCTACGACCACTGGGGCAACGGTTGCCCGGCGCCATTTGTCATGAGCACCGCAGGTTACGCCCTGTTCGTCAACAGCGCGTTAGGCGAACAAATCGAGTTCGACCTCCGCAATGACGGCAAGCCGTTCTCACTCTCCGTGGGCGGCGCGGGAGACGTCCCGTCACGCGCCGTCAGGGGCAAGGAAAAGGAGCAGGACCTCGATTTCTTCCTGTTATATGGCCCCGGCTTTGATCACCTCATCGACCGCTTCACCACCCTGACCGGAAAACCACCGATGTTTCCCAAAGCGGTTTTCGGGCTCTCCTATCACACCCGCTCGGGCAAGGACACCCAAACCCCGGGCGAGTTCACCCGCTTCAGGAATGAGGGCTATCCAATCGACGGCTGCATCACCTTCATCAATCGGAGCTGGCATCAAGATAGCGATAGCAAGGTCAAGGCTACTGCCGCCGCGATTCACGAGATGAACGGGTGGGTCGTCGGCTATGCGGATTCAAGCGACTCGTATGTGGGCATGCTGATGGACACGGACTATCCCTATCGCAAGTGGGAGCCGTATCGCGAGCACCTCACCGCCCGTATCTATAAGCAGGACGTCGATTCAATCTATATGGATGAGCTGGAGGGCAGGGGCACGATGTTCCAACTGCGTGCGCTCAAGGAGACCTATGACGCCATGAGCAAGGCCTATCCGGGCCGGCGCCCGGTGGTGCTTTCCCGCGGCGGCTATACCGGCTGCCAGCGATACGCCTACTGGTGGATGGGTGATACCGGCCCCCACCTCGGCTCCGCCCGCGGCACCGTGCGGGCCCAGCTCGGCCACGGCCTGTCAGGATTCCCGCTTACCACCCAGGATCTGGGCGGTTATTTCGGCCCCGGCAGCAAGGCCGGATGCGTGCGCGGCGCCCAACTCAACTTCATGCAACCCATGGCGCACCTGAATTGCTACGCCGGCGATGGTGAACCATGGAATTGGGACCAGGAGGCCGAAGCGATCTTCATGAGGTTTGACAAACTCCATTACCGGTTGTTGCCCTATTGGTACACCTGCGCCTGGCAGGCCCACACCACCGGCATGCCGGCCTGGCGCCACCTGGTGCTAACAGATCCGGGCAATCCCGATTACTATGCCAAGGATTCCGAGTTCATGGTGGGCGACTGGTTTTACTTCGCGCCCATCCTCAATGAAGGCACCTCCCGTCCGGTCTATCTGCCCAAGGGCCGCTGGATCGACTACTTCACCGGTCAGGTCTTTGACGGGCCGCGCACCCTCGAGTCCTACGATGCCCCCATCGACCGCATGCCGCTCTTCGTCAAGGCGGGTGCCATCATTCCCATGGGGCCGGAGATTCGCCATGTGAACGAAAAGCCGCTCTCTCCGCTCACCCTCGACCTATACCCCTACGGCTGCCCTGAGTCGCGCTACTCGCTCTACGAGGATGACGGCATCAGCACCAAGTACATTGATGGCGATTCCTGCACCACGCCCATGGAGATGCGCGATACCAAGGACGGCATCACCGTTGTCATCCATGCGCGTGATGGCAAGTTCATCCCGCCCGAACGTGCCTGCGAACTGCTGCTCCACGGCATCGCCAAAACGCCCGCCGCGGTTTCCCTCAACGGCAAGCCGCTGGATGCCACCCATGATCCCAAGACCGGGATCCTGCGGGCCAGCTTCCCCGACACCGGCAGGGAACAGAAGTTATCCGTTCAACGATCACTCTAACCGTGAGGCTCAAGGTGGCGTGCCATGCCCATGGCCGGGATCATTTGCGGACGGATGATTGCGGCGTGCGGTGGGCGCACGTGGTGCTCGACACGCTCATCGCCGCCGGCCTGCCGAAGATTCATTTCTGGCGAAAACCACATGCACCGCATGGTGGCGGCGCTCCACTGGTCCCGGCATAGCTCGAAGAGGAACGCCGGATGAGCGTCGTTACCAACGGGCCGCGTCAAGCTCCCCCGCTGTTCACCGCGACCACCGCCCATGCACCGCGCCTTGGCATCGGCGTCCACAGCGCGCCGCCATAGTAAGCCATCCTGGACAGCGGCGGCAACGCCGGGCGTGGCGGCCTCGCCGCGCCCTGACTGCCCCCGCGGGTGAATCCGCGCAAGTACGGCCCAATCACCGCGCTTTCGCACCGCCCGTGCGGGCGGACCCGTGGGCGGCCCGAGGCCGAGCCGCCCTGTCAAGAGAGGCCTGGCAATGACGCGTCTTCCTCCTCCTTCCCGCACGCCCGGCGCTTGTCATCACCGGCGCTTGCGGGTAGGGTGTGGCCATGCAACGCTATTTCAACGTGGCCGGACCGTGCGTCCCGGCCAAACATTACCTCCTACCGACCAGCGAACGGTGTGCGGAGATCCACTCACTCATCGCCTCCGAGATGTTCTTCGTGATCCACGCGGCGCGGCAGAGCGGCAAGACCACGCTGCTCAACGCGCTGCAGCAGGATCTTGAAGCCGGTGGCCGGTATCACGCGCTGTATTGTTCGCTGGAATCGGTGCAAGGGATCGTGGATGCCCGTGAAGGGATTCCGTCCGTGGTCAAAAATCTCGTCTCGCGCCTGCCCTACATGGCGGCAGCCCCAACGCCGCCGGAGGTCTCGCCGGATTCCGGGGATTTCACCAACATGCTGCGGATTTTTTTCGAGCAACTCTGCGGCAAACTCGACAA
>JAPLUI010000548.1 GCA_026397725.1 Verrucomicrobiota bacterium
CCCGCCACCCTCCGCGAAGAAGACCGGGAAGAAGACGCAGGAAGAAGAGTTTTGCTAGAAGCTTTCGAAGAAGATCTAACGCAAGCGCCATCCGACGTTCAAGTCGCCCATTTCATCGGCTTTCCATAACGCCGCTCACAATTTTCGATGTTCACAAACTGGAGAGACCGAAAGCCGAGGGTGGCTACGGTAAGGACATCAAGATCCCCGATAAAGCATTCGAGGCCATCTTTGATTATTTCGACGACTGGGACTGGGTGCTCGACCCTGAGCGGACGGTAAAAAAGCCGGGCGATAAGGAACAAATCAACCCCGACGTCCTCGGCTACATCTTCGAGAAATACATCAACCAGAAGCAAATGGGGGCGTATTACACCAAGGAGGACATCACCGAATACATCAGCACGTACACCGTCCTCCCGTTCCTCTTCGACGCCGCCCGCGCCAAGTGCAAGGTCGCCTTTGAAAACCCCGACGGCCCGACTGTCTGGGATTTGCTCCGCGAAAATCCCGACCGCTACATCTATCCCGCCGTCCGCCACGGCATCACCTGGGACATCCACGCGAAAAAGCCATTGGAGAAACCT
Source organism: Verrucomicrobiota bacterium (assembly GCA_026397725.1). Classification (GTDB taxonomy): domain Bacteria; phylum Verrucomicrobiota; class Verrucomicrobiia; order Verrucomicrobiales; family Akkermansiaceae; genus Luteolibacter. Next base: position 588 of record JAPLUI010000548.1, read on the forward strand.
CTCTCGCTCCCGCTGGAAATTGCCGCCGGTCTCGACGCCACCAAGCCCAACCTCATCGAACGCCGCAAACCGTGGAACAAACCCGCGCCCGCCGACTACGCGCTGTCCACCGAAATCTGGCGCGAAGTCGTCGCCCGCCGCCAGCGATACGAGGAAGTCCGGCAGAAGCTCGCCGCTGGCGAAGTCCGCGAGGTCAACGACTTCATCACCCTCAATCTCGACCTCCGCCAGTTCGCGCAGGATGTCATCGCTCGGTGCGATTCTCTGGAACTGCTCGCTGCCATCTGGCACACGCTTGCCGGCTTCGTCCCTGACGCGAAGAGCACGCGGAAGTCGCAGCCAGCCCTCACCATCCTTGACCCCACCTGCGGCTCCGGCGCCTTCCTCTTCGCCGCGCTGAACATCCTCGAGCCGCTCTACGAAGCCTGCCTCGACCGCATGGACGCCATGCTCTGCGAGGCGCTAACCGAGCAACCCCCGGAGAAACGCAAGCTATCGCCTGCAGGCCATCCGGTGCTCCCGCACGGCAAAATGGCCGAGTTTACCGGCGTTCTCGACAGGGCTCGCGACAGGAAAAGGCACCCGAACGAGCGCTACTTTATCTACAAGACCATCATCCTCCGCAACCTCTACGGCGTGGACCTCATGGAAGAGGCCGTCGAAATCTGCAAGCTGCGGCTCTTCCTCAAGCTGGCCGCCCAGGTCGAGCCGGACACCGACGATAAAAACCTCGGCATCGAGCCGCTGCCGGACATTGATTTCAACGTCCGCGCCGGCAATACCCTCGTCGGCTACGCAACCCGCGCCGAACTGGAAGCGGTAGCGCAATACGACAACTTGCTTCTGAAAGCGGAGGTGAAGCAGGTGCTCGAAGCCTCCGAGAATGCTGCTCACGCTTTCAAAACATTTGTCCAAGTCCAAGAAGATGGGGACAATCCAGCGAAATTTAAGCGGGAGCTTGATGACAGGCTCAAAGACGCCCGCGTGAAGTGCGACCGCTTCCTTGCCGAGAGTTACTTTGGCGGCAAACCAACGCAGAAGGAATTCGACAACTGGAAACAGTCCCACCAGCCCTTCCACTGGTTCGTCGAGTTCTTCGGCATCCTCAACGGCGGTGGGTTTGATGTCATCATCGGCAACCCGCCCTACGTGGACTACACGAAGGTTCAGGGAGTCTATCGCGTGCCGGACTCAGCTTTCACGACACTGGAGTGCGGAAATCTCTATGCGTTGGCTGTCGAACGTTCCCTGCGTCTAACGAAAGGACGCTACGGATTCATTCTTCCGTTGAGCAGCACAAATGCGAACGGCAACGCCACGTTCCAGACACAGATTCGCAAAACTCCATGCCTGCATATTTCGCATTTTGCGGTGCGGCCGAGCAAACTCTTCAATGGTGTCGATATGAACCTCACGATTGTGCTTGGTGGGCAACAAGGTAAAACTTGTCACAGCACTTCCACGTTCAGGCGGTGGCCATCAGTCTTCCGAGAGCAGCTGTTCGCTACGCTCCAATACGTGACCCACGAAACGCAGATCAAACTGAGCGCCTTCCCCAAGTTCGGAAACGCTGAGGAAATAGGCGTCTGGACAAAGCTCAGGAAGATTGCCAATCACATCAACCGATACACCGGTGGCGGCCCAGTCACGTCGCTGGCTTTTCACGGGTTCGGGCGTTACTGGAGAAAATGCATCACCGAAAAGCTATCGGACAACTATCAGGAGTTTTCAATTCTAAAGGAGCTTGCCCCGTTCACAATCTGTGTTCTAAACAGCCAGTTGGCTTATTGGTATTGGATCGTTGGCTCTGATTGTTACCGGTTTACCAAAACAGATGCTCTGAATCTTCCAGTCCCCGATGGAGCAAAGGATGTAAAATTCAAAAACCTTTCTGAGCGGTTGCTCGATTCTTACGAAGAGAACTCAGTCATTCAGAAAAAAGTTGCTCGAAATGGGAAAGTAACTGCTGAGAAGCAGTTTTTCCCTGTTCAGTCCAAACCCATCCTCGACGAAATCGACACGGTGCTGGCGTGTCACTACGGGTTCACGGCGGAGGAGTTGGATTTCATCCTGAACTACGACATCAAATACCGCCTCGGCCGCAGCACGGAAACCGAGGAAGAATAAAAACATTATGGAAATCCGACAAACAGAATCTCGACCAGCACCACAACCATTATGAGTGAAATTACAGATACAAAGACCCCGGTTTTCGATGGTAAGGATTTTGAGAAGGAAGTAAAGCGATTCGCTGAGTCCATTGACAGCTTATTGATATCTCTGCCCAGCGTAATGGTGACCATGCAGACGGAGGTTAAAAAACAGAAAGTCGAATTCATAAAGCTCTTAAAAGCATCCGGTACTGAACAAACAGCTACGGGGGAACAAAATCGATTCACTCTTAAAGGGGAAAATGTCGCCAAGGTGTTAAAAATGCAGCGGCAGCTACATAATAACGAAACAGCATATAGGCTGATTCACCGTAGCTTTCTTACATCCCAGATTTCTCAATATGATGCCTATCTCGGTCGCTTGCTACGTTTGATTTATTATGTTTGTCCAGAAAAGCTGAATGCATCCGAGAAACAAATCACATTCAAAGAACTCGTTCAATATGGCAGTATCGAAGAAGCGCGGGAGCGTTTGATTGAGCGTGAAGTCGATTCCGTTGTTCGCAAGAGTCACGAGGATCAAATTGCATGGATTACCGAGAATCTCAAATTACCTATTGCCTCGTTTATTCCAGAATTGCCAGGGTTCATTGAAATCGCTCAACGCCGGCATCTATTTGTCCATTGTGACGGAGTAGTTTCCGCTCCCTACATTAAAAACTGTACTGGAGCTGGGGTCGAACTACCAGCCGAAATAGACATAGGCCACCAATTGGAGGTAACGAAGGAATATTTGGAAGACGCCTTCGAAAGCGTATATGTCGTTGGCGTGAAAGTTGGCTTAGCGTTATGGATTAAGCTCTTTAAGGATGTTGATGCTGTCGCAAGGTGCGTTAATGCTATGGCGTTTGAGTTAATCTCGAATGCCAGATATTCTCTGGCAAAAAATCTTTTAGAATATGCTCTTTCAGGAAAACAAAAGCCAACTGACGAGCAAATATATCGGTTCATAATTCTGAACTTAGCCCAAACTTACAAATGGTCCGGCGAAAAAGAAAAATGTGCCAAACTACTAGGCGAGCACAATTGGTCAGCGTCATCTGACATCATCAAGCTCGGGGTTGCAGCTCTTACCGAGAAGCACGACGGAGCTTTTTGTATCATGCGAAAACTTGGTCATGATGAGGAATTCAAAAAGGAAAGTTATCGTGAATGGCCTGTTTTCAGCGAACTGAGAAAACATCCCGGATTTTTAGCCTGTTACCGAGATGTTTATTCCGAAGACTTTGAACAGACGACGGTTGTTTCAACGGGGCCGACCGCCGAAGTTTCACTCAAACAACTTCCTGCACCATCAAGTGGTTCCGAGGCCGATCCGTAAATAGCGCCATTCACGACTGGACTACGTAAACATGCAACCCGCTAGCATCTCGTATCGTAATCCCGGTTATCCGGCGCAATTGCGCGAACGCCTTGGCGACGCCGCGCCCGACCAACTGACCACGCTCGGCAACCTCGACCTGCTGGCGTTGCCCAAGACCGGGCTATTCTGCTCCGCCCGCTGCCCCGGCAATGTCATTTTGTCCGCTTACGACCAGGCCGCCCGTTGGCGCGACGCCGGACGCTGCATCATCAGCGGCTTCCATTCGCCCGTGGAGCAAGAGTGCCTGCGCATCCTACTGCGCGGCACGCCCCCCATCATCCTCTGCCCCGCGCGCGCCTTGCCCCGGCGCATCCCCGCCGAATGGCAGACCCCGCTGGCCGACGGCCGCCTGCTCATCCTCTCCGGCTTCACCGCCGCTGAAAAGCGCGTCACCGTCGAACTCGCCACCCGCCGCAACGCCCTCGTCGCCGCCCTCGCCGACGAAGTCTGCTTCGCCCACATCACCCCCGGCGGCCAATCCGACCTCCTCACCCACCGCCTCACCGAATGGCGCATGCCCTTTTCCACACTGGAAAAAGCCTGACACATATGCGAACTAACAAGATGAAACACGGACATGTTTTCCGGGCAACAATCGGAGCTTTGCTATTGACGGCCGCTGCTGTTGCCGACGAGGTGTCGTCCGGCAGCGGGAATGGGAGCCGGGTTGCTGATCGCGACTCAGCCGGAGCGGAGATGACCGAAATGCTCAATATATGTAGCGCTCCATATTTTGCCGACCCGACGGGCAAACATGACTCGACCGAGGCGATCCTGCGCGCGCTGGATGATGTCACACGCATCACCCAACTGGCATTTCGGCAAGGGCTGGCGGAGGTGGAGGCGTTGCCCACGGATGGGAAGCACTATCTCACCGGCAGCGTCGAGAACCACCGCGCCGACGGAATCACACATGTCTCCTGCTGCGCCCGGTTTCCATTCGTGCCGGTGCTTTTTTTCCCCGAGGGCACTTATCTCGTGTCAGATACTCTATGCTATCGCCTCAAGGACCTTTTCAACACTTACAACAATGAGCTAAACCAGCAGATCCGCATCCGCGGTGCCGGTGCGGGCCGCACGGTGATCCGCCTCAAGGATGGCTCCGCCGGCTTTGGCAGCGGTTCACGCAAACCTGTTATCTCGTTCATGGCGGCGGAGAAAAGCAACGTGTCCATGTCCAACTACTGCGAGGATCTCACCATCCACACCGGCAGCGGCAATCCCGGGGCGGTCGCGCTGGATTTCTTCGCTAACAACTCAGGTGCCGTCCGCAATGTGCGGATCGTCAGCGGGGACGGTTCGGGTTTTGCCGGCCTGCGGCTGGGGCATGGGAATTACTCCGGGATTCTGGTCAAGCATGTCGAGGTGGAGGGCTTTGACCACGGTCTGCATGCCGACTCCGGAACCTTTGGGATGTTTGCCCACGTCGAGGACATCCGGCTGCGCGGCCAGAGGGTTTCCGGGATCACCGTGGGGGCGATCAGCCTCAGCCTGCGCAAGATCGAGACAAAGGATGTTCCGGTCGGCCTCACCTGCACCAGCCCGCAGGGATTCACGGTGCTGGTTGACTCGATGTTGAACGGCAAAGGACCCGCCGGCATCGACCACAAGGCCGGCGGGCTTTACGTGTCCAATGTGACGCTCGCCGGGTTTGATGATGCGGGAAAGATCGATGAACGGGTGTCTCCTGCCGCCTTTGGCGAAAAGGAAGCCAAGGGCATGGCGCGCCTGCCGGTCGAGGAGACGCCGGTCTATCAGACTAGCGGAAAATCCGCGGTCGGTGTCCGCCGCTTTGGGGCCATCGGCAACGGGGTGAACGACGACCGCCCGGCGATCCAGGCGGCCATGGATTCCGGCGCGGCGGAGATCCATTTCGAGCCGGGCCGCTACCTGCTGAACCAACCCGTGGTGATTCCGGCCACGGTTGAATCGATCAACTTCAATTTCTGCGACCTGGTGTCTGGGGTGGATCTCAAGAAATCGGATCGCGAGGGTTTCCTGATCGCGGGCAGCGGGGGTTCCGATGCACTGCCGTTGTTCATCGAGCGCCTGATGGCATGGGAGCAATGGAACGGGGAGCACTGCACCTTTACCCATGCAAGCAAACGCAGCGTCTGCTTCAAGGACATGCATACCCAGACGCTGGCCTTCTACCGCAACACCGTGCCCGGGGCCAAGGTCTTCTTCGACAATGTCGTCACCACCAGCGGCTCGTTTCCCGGCGCCACCGGCCACGGGCGCTGCACCGTCTCACTGAAGGGACAGAAGGTTTGGGCCCGCCAGCTCAATCCGGAGCGGGGCGAACCGATGATCCTCAACGACGGCGGCGACCTGGTGCTCATGGGTTACAAGAGCGAGGGTGAGGGCACCGTGGTCCGCACGATTCATGGCGGTCGCACCGAGGTGCTGGGTGGCGTCATCAATTTCGGCGGAAAAGAGAATCCCGCCTTTGTGGCGGAGGACGCGCAGATGAGGATTTCCACCGCGACCCACGCCTGGCTGGAGGATTACTATTTCCGCACGGCGATCCGCCACACGCAGGACGGGAAAACCACGGTCATCATGGCCGAAGAGCTGCCCCCGCGCGGCTTTCCTAAGTCCCGAGGACCACAGTATCTGATCCCGCTCTACAAATAAAAGGCCAAGATGCAAAATCCGCATGAAACGGAAGTGAATTTGAATCCTCCTCCTAATTGCTGGGCTCACATCTTTTGAAGCCAATAACTTATGCTCACCAACGTCAATAGGATCGCCCTCACGGCAGTGCTGCTGCTTTCACCGTTGGCGGCCTCGGCTGCGGGGGACAAAGTCGAAAATGGACCTCCGATAATTCCGGTTATTGATGCCAGACGATCTCCGAAGCGGCTGAAATTCATCAGACAAAATCCAAGGACCCGGGATCGCGCGCGATCCTCGCGGCAAGCATCCGTCAATCAAACATGAAAAACAGAAAAAGTAGAAAGCAACGTATGGCCTCAGCAGCCGTTTTCGGCATGAAAGGGATCTCTGCATTGATTGCCATCATGCTCGTTGGGGGGACCTGCGATGCGCAACCGAAACTCATGCCTCTGCCGCCCATTGCACCCGGGCTCCAATTGTCCCGCCTGTTCAATGATCATATGGTATTGCAGCGCGACACCAAGGTGAAGGTGTGGGGCTGGGCCGCGGCCGGCGAGAAGCTTGCTGTCGAGTTTGCTGGTCAAACCAAGAGCGCCACGACAGCGGCCGACGGTTCATGGCAGGTCGTGCTCGACCCCATGTCCGTCAACGCAACCGGCAGCACGCTGACCGTCAGTTCTGCCGCAAGCAACCAAAAATTGGAAATCAAAGACGTTCTGGTTGGCGAAGTATGGCTCTTGGGCGGCCAGAGCAACATGGCCTTTCCGTTCTGGATTCGCCCGGACGGATTCGATCAGAACCAGGTCGATGCCAACCCGCAGTATCGGAATATCCGCTGTGTTACCACACTGAATGGTTTCATGCCGGACTGGGAGAAACTTGACTGGGTTCACAAGGAGCCTCAGAAGGATATCCCCTTCAAGAATGAATGGGTCGTATTCGGGCCAGACTGCGTTCCAGTGCATGGGAAGAGAATTAGCGCCTTCGGATTCTTCTTCGCGAAAAACCTGTATGACCAGCTCCAGGTTCCGATCGGTCTTGTTGACACCTCCGTAGGCGGAACTCTCGCTCATTACTGGACCCCGGCCGACACGCAGAAAACAATCCCTGAACTGAAGCCGTTTTTCCAGGAGCCGATATGGACTCCGGGTTGCCTTTACAACAGCACCATATGGCCCATCAGAAACATGAGCTTCCGTGGTGCGGCATTCTACCTCGGGGAAAACAATTCGCTCACAAAGCCGATCTCCATGTTCGAGCCAAGCTACCGTGCGGTGATCGCTTCATGGCGCCAGACATTCAGCTATCCAGCAATGCCCTTTCTCATCGTCCAGATTTCCGCCGGTGATAACGAAAAGCGTGTGTATCAACCAGGCGACTACAATTTGATTCAGGAGGCACAGTTCCGCATCCATCGCACAACTCCTAAAACGGGTTTCGTGGTCACGGCTGACGATTTACACACCGACTTTCATGTCCTCCGCAAGCAGTCGCATGGTGAGCGAGCCATGCGCTGGGCGATGGCGGAAGTGTATGCGAAGAGCCTGCCATCAGGAAAGAAAACGCCGACATGGGGCAGTCCAGCCTTCAAGTCCATGGAGACAAAGGGCAACAAACTCATCCTGAATTTCAATGTCATGTCCGGTGAGGAACTCAAATTGAGCGGCGTGCCCGCAGGTTTTGTGGTTGCCGGCCAAGACAAACAGTTTGTCGAAGCACAGGCCGAACTGGTCAACAAGACAACGGTTGCCGTTTGGAGCGACAAAGTGGAGAAGCCGGTCGCCGCCCGCTTTGCTTGGTCTTCAAGACCCTATGTCAATCTTTGGACTGCAAGCGGATTGCCGGTCGGCCCGTTTAGAACGGATGATTGGCCGGTGCCATGACCGCCTGAGAAGAGTGGTGCCGAATCACGATTCCGCTGGGATGATGAACTGCAAGCCTTGCAAGAACGAATGCAAACGTATTGGCCAGATGTGAACGCCAAAGTGACCGAAGAAAACGATACCTCATGGGAGAATAAGATGAAGCACATGGAGCAGAAATACAAACCAGCGGAATGGAAAATACTGAAAGGCGTATCCAATGGAGGCTATCACTATCTCGGTGCCGCAAAGATCATGGCACCGATCGGCAAAGCCTTTGCAGAAGTAAATCTCAAACTGATCAAGTAACCCTAAGCTGCAGCCATCCAGAGATGTTTCTTTATCATGCTTCGAGGCCTCCATTTTTTGTTGTTATCACACTTATACAACGTGTTATTCCAAAGCGTGTTACACCTTAACTTAGCGCCATTCCGGTCAGACCCCGCAAGCCCATCAGTGATTACTTCTCTTGTAAACTTTGGTTGCCTTTATTCTCTATGATTTGAAGATCACGCAAACTACACACAGGGGCAATGCCCGGCTTGATGAGCGCGGCCTCAATCTGATATTTTCCCGCTTTGGACGGAAGGTCGATCACGAACTTGTGCTTCACGTCGCCAAGCGCGGGGACCTCGCACGGCAGCGTCTTTTCCTGGACAACGGCACCTTCGGATAGCAGGCGAACCCGGATCGTTCCCAGCCAGTTCTCGTATAGGTCGTTGATTACCACCACGGGGAACTCCTGAGCTTTGCCGGCCGGATAATCTTCGGCCCAAGCGTCTATCATCAGTCCGACGGGCGCGAAGGCGTCGCGGACATAGCGGTAAAACGCCGGCTCCCAGGTCAGCTTTGCCACATCGACCCAGTGATCGCTGGTCTGGCCGTTAGCCCGTGAGTCGGCTAGCGCGCAGAAATGCAGCACGGCGGCAACTTTGCGCTTGCAGCGCCAGAATTCCGTTTCGGCCGCGAGGGTGCGTGCGTACAGCTGACGGCGCTGGGCTGTGGTCGAGTTCTTGCCGAGCAAGTTCTCATAGAGCTTTCGGGTGAGAGTGGTGGGTGTGCCGTCACGGTTCAGCCAGAGCCAGCCGTATTCGTTAATGACGACTGCATGGGTGTCATTATTGCGGTGGGCATTGCCGTTCCCCAGTCTGTCGCCGGTGGGATCGGCGTAGGCGAGATCGGCCAATTTGAAATTCGGATTGTCGAAATGATAGGGATGCGATTCGTGGCAGTCGCCTGGTTCATCCGGCAGACCAAACCCGTTGTCCCATGGGCGCTTGAAGAAATCGAGGCTGCGCATCCTGCGAATGGCCTGGCCGGTCTCCGGGGCCGGGGTCTCGTTGCAGGCATCCCAAATGACTACGCTTGGGTGGTTCCAGCGTTCCTGCAGCCAGGCGGTGAACTCACCGGCCAGCACGTCGGCGTCGATGTCGCCGGGGTGGGGCGTTGGATTCCACAACGGGTATTCGTCCTGAATTAGCATCCCCTCCTCATCCGCAATCCGATACCAGAGTTCGGGGGGGAAGCCGATGCAATACCGCAGGGTGTTCCAGTGCATCTCTTTGAATCGACGGTGCAACTGGCGCACCCACGCCTCGTTCCACGGGAGGTCGCCGCGTGCGTCGTCCTCGAAGAACCGGTACACGGTCACGTTGCTGCCGCGCATGAAATAGGGCCGGCCGATGAGTACCGCGCGGCCCGTGGAGGGATCAAAACTGAAGGAGCGCAGGCCGAACCGCGTCGACAGCACGTCTCCGGCGCTGCGTGCTTCCACTTCGTAGAGGAACGGATCTTCCGGCGACCAGCGCCGGGCGTTGCTGATCGGGATGGTGACCGGCCCGGTACCGGTGGCGGTGCCGACCACACGCCGCGAAACGGCTTCGCGCACAACAAATCTGAGCTCCGCCGCCGCGGCGGGGCTGAACCATGCGTGTACGGTCACCGAGTTTTGCCGGATATCCGGCACGGCCTGGATCCGTTCGATATGCGGTTCGCCTGCGAGGATAAGTTCGACTGTATCGCAGAGGCCGGGGGTGAACTTCTTTTTCTCATAATCCAATTCCAGCGTCTTCGCGCAGACGCCCGGGAATGCGCCGACGCGGATAAGGATTTCGTTCGTGCCCGCCTGAAGGATTGATTTGACATCGAAGCAGCCGGGCGTGAACGATGACTGACGCTCTCCCAGGTCCTGGCCATTGAGGAAAACACGGCTGTTGAACATCGCCTTGTGAAGCTTCAATCTGGCCACGGCAGGCAGCGGGCCATCCGCAAGGAACGTCCTCCGATACCAGAATGCTTCGCGTTTTGGGCTCATGACGCCGACGTCGTCAAACGCGGGCTGTGCCATGTCTGCGAGGCCGGGCACATGAACCGTCCGGTCGAACCGCACCGGCGGCGTATCCTTGGAGCCCTCGGCGATCTGCCAGAGTCCGTCGAGACAAATCACGCGGCGGGAATCCACCGCATCGTGTTCCGAAGCCTTCGCGGGTTGGTCGCGACGTTGCTGGTTATCTTCCGGCTGAAGCCGGGTCGTGGCGACGCGGAAGCCGCGGTTACCGTATCGGATATGCTCCCAGCAGGTGACACGGAGCGCGGAGCGGCAGTATCTCGCGCCGCCGTCCCAACCACCGCCACGTGCCACAAGGTCTGCCCCCGGTGTCATCGCCGCACCCGCCGGATCACTCGCCTCATCCGGATACGTCCCGTACCAGTCCAGACACAACTCGCACACGTTGCCGTGCATGTCGTACAAGCCCCAAGCGTTCGGCAGGTACGAACCGACCTTCGCCGTGGCCACACTCGTATCCCCGTTCTGCGTGTACTCGCTCCCGCCGTTGTACCAGTAACGGCCCACCGCGGCCATCTCCGCGGCCTGCGCCGTGCCTGTCGGGTTCTTGCCGCTGTTCAGGGCCGCCGCCGTCCCCGCGCGGCAGGCGTATTCCCACTGCGACTCGGTCGGCAGGTCTAAAACCGACAGCCCGGTCTTCGCCCTTAGCCTGCCTATAAACGATGTGGCGTTCACGACATGGTTCGTCGGCCAGGTCACAGCCGGATCATCGGTGTTCGCCGGATTCTCACGAATTTCGTAATAGCTCACCTGCTCCACCGGACGCGTGGCGTAGAACGTGACGTTGTTAAAGTAACTGGACCGATTGCCCATGATCAGTTCCCACTGCCGCTGCGTCACCTCGAACACGCCGATGTAGAAATCCTTCGTCAGCGTCACCGCGTGCTGTGTCTCGTCGGTGTAACGCCCCAGAACATTATTCCTTCTCATGGTTTCTGTCTCCTTATTGCATTGGTTGATTGATTTGTCACTTTGGAAAGAGAGCAAACACTGCCATATAAACAGGCTCTTGGTGAAGAGCCGGTGGGAATCCTTGCAGGGAAAATTGTGGCTGACAAGCTCCTGCCGATGCAAAGCACAGAATTCTACCAGCAAATTCTTGGAATATCCTCCCCTTGGAAGATCGTGAACGTGGATCTCGACATGGAGGCCAAGCGGGTTGTCATCCGTGCTCGGAAACACAGCTCCCACCAACAACGGAACGACCGTGGGCGCTGGCCAAATCGGCAAAGGTCGGCATTTTGTCTTGGGCAACGGAGTTGACTGCGGACAAAACATCACCTCCTTCCCCTCCGGTGGCGCGTCACACTCGACTAGCCTCTGGGTCAAGTCCGGCAGTGATGTTCCTTGGCCGGGGATGGCAGGGAGAATACACATTCGCCGGCACCATGGACGAGGTTCGCATCTCTCAGGCCGCTCGTTCCGCCAACTGGGTGAAACTGGAATATGAAAACCAGAAGGCCTTGCAAACCCTGGTGGGTAATTTCGTGCAACCCGGTACCACCTTCGCTGTTACTCCGACGTCCGTGAACTTCCTGGAAGGCACCACCACCACCATCACCGGCCAGGCCAGTGGCGCCCAGAAAGTCTATTGGACCGAAAAACGCAATGGTGTCGATACCTTGCTCGCCACCGACACGTTCTCGCTTCCGGTGACTGCCGGCCGGGTGACCGGCAATCAGAGTTATGTCATCCAGTTCAAGGCGATCTATCCGTCTCCGGCACCTAATCAGACCGTGGACATACCGATCACCATCACCGAGGATCTTCCGGATCCAGTGTTCACACTCACCGGCCCATCCTCTTGGGACGGCCGCCAAACCATCACCATCACACCTGACATTTCCAACCTGGCTACCCTGCAGGCCAAAAACGTTGCCAATTCGACCTACAATTGGAGTGTGACCGGAGTGGCCGCGACCAAGACGATCAACGCGGCCACCCCCACCGTGCCGGGTTCCCTGACGCTTACCCGCTCGCAAGGCGACGGGCCGATGACCGTGACGCTGGTGCTGAGCAACGGCGGCAGCCTGGTTTCTAACACCAAAACCATCACCGTCCAACAGCCCGCGACGCCCGATGCCTGGGTGCAGCGCACGCCGGGGGCTAACGAAAAACCGGTGACCAAACAGTTCTTCGCCCGTGACCCGAACACCAACAACGGCACGATCTTCTACAACGGCACGGGTGCCGGGACGACGTCGGTCTATCTGAAGGTTTTTGCCAAACCCAACGGGGGAACCGAGACACCATACGGTGCCACCCACCGTCTAACACCCGTGGCCGGCGCCTATGCCTTTGCCGTGCCGATCGCCGCAGGCCTGGTGACTTACAAGGTCGAGTTTGGCACGACCACCGGCTCAACCGACACCCCAACCCATACCGTGACCGATCTGGTCTGCGGCGACGCCTACCTCATCGAAGGCCAGTCGAACGCCCTGGCCACCGACAATGCCGTGCCGGCCGACACCAACACCAGCCCGTGGATCCGCTCGTATGGCAGCACGCTCGGCTGGGGCTATGCGACCAACAAGGACTCGGAATTGCAACTCGGCGTTTGGGGCTGGATCTGGGCCGAATACCTGTCAGCGACCTACAGCATGCCCGTCTGTATCATCAACGGCGCGGTGGGCGGCACCCGGATCGACCAGCATCAGCCCAATCCGGCGGGCCATGCGCTGCCGGGCAGCCTGTATTCGATCTATGCCACCCTGTACAACCGGATTGTCGGAGCCAACCTCACGCACGGCATCCGCGGCGTGCTGTGGCATCAGGGCGAACAGGACCAGGGGTCTGGCGGGCCGGACGGCGACTACAATTACAAGTTCTATCAGCAATACTTCATGGACATGTCCGCCGCCTGGAAACAGGATTTCCCCAACATTCAAAAATACTATATCTTCCAGATCTGGCCGGCGGCCTGCGGCGACACTTTCAGGAACGATCAACTGCGCGAGGTCCAACGGACCCTGCCCGATCTGTATTCCAACATGCGCATCATGAGCACCCTGGGCATCGTCCCCGGTTCGAGCTGCCATTATGATCTGGCCGGCTATCAGAAATTCTCCGACCTGATCAGCCCGCTGGTGGAACAGGACTTCTACGGCTATTCTCCCGCCACCGTGTTCAGCGCGCCGAACCTGAAAAAGGCCTGCTACAGCACCACCGCGCGCAACGAAATCACGCTGGAGTTCGACCAGAATATCGCCCCGTGGATTGCCGCCACCAATGGGTTGTTCTTCCTCGATCGCCTGGCTGGCAAGGTGGCCTCGGGAAGCGTCACTGGCAAGGTCGTCAAACTCACCCTCACCGCTGCTTCCACCGCCAAAACCATCACCTATTTGCAGGGCGCCGACTGGGCGGCGGCGGGAAGCGTCCAGGGAAGCCTGATCTATGGCAGCAACGGCATCGCCGCCCTCACCTTCGCCGAGGTCCCGCTCACCCCCGCGGCCCCAACCGGACTGGGGGCCACCCCGGGTGTCAGCCAGGTGGCCTTGACGTGGACCGCGGCGGCCGGCGCCACCGGTTACAACATCAAACGCTCAACCACCGGTGGCGGTCCCTACGCGGTGATTGGCACCACCGCAGGCACCACAAGTTATACCGATTCGGCTGCAACCAATGGCACGACCTATTGCTATGTGGTTTCAGCCAGCAACACCGCCGGCGAGAGTGCCGACTCCAACCAAGCCAGCGCCACGCCCAACACGCCCTATGGCGCGTGGGCGGCCGACTCCGCGCTGGGACTCACGACCGGCGTCAACGACGGACCGTTGGACAATCCCGATCATGACGGCATCTCCAACGTGCTGGAGTTTGTGTTAGGCGGCGCTCCCATGGTGCCGTCGCAAACCATCCTGCCCAAGCTGACCCGCACCGGCAGCTCCTGGTTCTACGAGTATGACCGCAGCGACCTCTCACAACCGCCCGCCACCACCCAGGAAGTGGAGTATGGCAACAATCTAACAGGATGGGCCTCCATCCCCATCCCGCTGACCGGTGCCGGGTCCGTCGCGATCACTGCCGGCAGTCCCACGGATCACGTCAAGGTCACCATTCCTGCTCCTGGTACCAACGGTTTCGTCCGCCTCAAGGTCACCGGCCCGTGAGCGGAAAAACGCTAGGGCACAACAGAGTTTGCCGGAGTTAATGGGTTTTCTCCGGGATCCCCGCCTATGCTGCCGGGCAAGGTCCCGACCCGGGGCCCGGCCGACAAGCCCGCGCGCAGGTGTTCGCTGGTGATTTCGATGCTGGAGAAACGACGCGCGGGATGCATGACCGCGAAACCCATTCCATGTCAGCAACCTCTCCGGGATGCGCCCCTGCCAAATCAAGACGAATTGGAGCCCCATTCTATCCTCTGGGTTAAGTTTGTGAAAGAGTATTCGGTTTCCGCCGGTAATCCGGAGGGGATATCCGCCTGAGTTCAAGGCGGCGCAAGAGTGTGAAATCCTAACAGTAACAACATATGAAACCAGTCAAACCGACCTCCCATGCGGTCATCCTGTGCGGCGCTCTGGCGCTCGCATGTTTGGGCACCGCTGGCGGTGTCCGCGCCGCGGAAAAACCGACCATTCCCGATTTCACCCAGGGTGGCAGGAAGGACGACAGCCACGATTGGTTGTTAGGCCCGACCGGACTCCGCGGCTGGATGTTTTTCCGGCACGAGGATCTGACTGCCGCGTCCAGGCAGATCGTCATTACGGCGGTGGACAAAGGTTCGCCCGCCGATGGCATCCTGCGGGTCAACGACGTGATTCTCGGCGTGTTCGGCAAGCCGTTCGCGGACGACGCGCGCAGGAGTTTCGGCCACGCGGTCACCGCCGCCGAGGAGAAAACCGGCATCCTGCCCCTGATGCTCTGGCGGGATGGGAAAACCTCGAACGTGGAACTCAAGCTGCGGGTGCTCGGCGCCTACAGCGCGACGGCGCCTTACGATTGCCCGAAGTCGAAGGCCATCTTCGAGCAGGGCTGCCGCCTGATCGCGGAAAAGGGCTTTGAAAAGACCGACATCCCGGACCACCTCAACGCCCTTGCCCTGCTGGCCGGCGGCGACAAGAAGCATCACTCCATGCTCGGCAGGTATGCCAAAAAAGTCGCGGATTCCCTGCAACCCAAGGACACATGGAACTGGCACATCGCCTACGGAAATCTTTTCCTCAGTGAATACGCGCTCGCCACCGACAAGAAGACGGTTTTTTCCGAGCTGAAACAAATCACCATGCGGGGCGTGAAAAACCAGTGCATGAACGGCATGTGGGGCCACGCGCCCGCATTGCCCAACGGCCATTCCGAAGGCTATGGCGGCATGAACCAGATCGGTTTGCCCATGACCTTGTCGCTGGTGCTCGCCCGCCAGGCCGGCGTCAGTGATCCGGCATTGGACAAGGCCATCGACAAGGCGGTTAGTTTCCTCCGCTACTATGTGGACAAGGGAGCGATCCCCTACGGCGACCATCCGCCATGGGGAAACGCGCATGAGGACAACGGCAAGTCCTCCTGCGCCGCCGTGTTGTTCGACATGCTCGGCGACCGCGAAGCCACCTCGTTCTTCTCATGGATGGCCACCGCCGCCTACGACGAGCGGGAACACGGCCACTGCGGAAATTTCTGGAACATGCTCTGGGCCATACCCGGCGCCGCGTGCAGCGGCCCGCTCGCCACCGGCGCCTATCTCAAGGAGCAAAGCTGGTATTACGACCTCGCCCGCAACTGGAAGGGAGGCTTCGTCTATCAGAAAATCGAAGCCGGCGACGAAAACGACAACTACACCGAATGGGATCTCACCGGCGGCTATCTGCTCTCATTCGGCCTCTATCAGAAGAGCCTTTGCATCCTCGGCAAAAAACCATCCGCGGCGCCCGCGCTGAATGCCGAAGCCGTGAAAGACGTCATCGTCGCGGGGCGCGACCGATACCCGGAAGGCGAGCGGAACGGTTACTTCAATAGACACGACGAGGAGCTCATCGAGGGCTTGAAGAGCTGGTCTCCAGCCATGCGCTATCACTCCGCGGAGGCCATCGGCAAGCGCGGCGGCGACTTCGCTCCCGCGCTGCTCGCGCTGCTCGAAGGCAAGGACCGCTACGCCCGCTATGGCGCCATCGAGGCGCTGGGAAGGCTCGGCACGGGTGCCGCATCCGCCTTGCCGCAGTTGCGCGGCACCCTCAAGGACCCGGACACATGGCTCCAATGTCTCGCCGCCGAAGCCCTCACACGCCTCGGTGACAAGGCCGCCAAGGACAGCATCGGCGACCTCTTCGCGATGTCCCTCCGCCCGACGCCCGCGGACCCGCGCCGCATGCACCAGCGCGCGGCCTCCCGGGCCTTGTTTTCCCCCTATCCCGGAAACAGCGAGCCGCGCAGCATCCTCTCCGACTCGCTCGATGGCGTGGACCGCAAGCAGCTCCACCAGGTCATGAAATCGTTCCTGCAGAACGAAGACAGCGTCGTTCGCGCCTCCATCATCCCGGCGCTCGGAAAACTCGGCGACAGCGATCTCGCCCTGCTGCTGCCCGACATCGTTAGCGCCATCGAGACCCTGGCGCCCACCAACGAAATGTGGGGCGACGACATCCGCCTGGCAGGACTGGACATCCTCTCCCGTCTCCACCTCCGCGAAGGCATGGACCTGTGTGTCTCGACGATCGAATGGCGCTGGGGCAATGAGTATCAGAAGCGGTTGGAATACCTCAAGCGCTATGGCGCCCGCGCCAAGGAGGTGCTGCCGCAGTTGCGCAACAAGCGCCCGGATTCCGCCAACGAGGCGAAGAACATCGAGAAGGCCATCGCCGAAATCGAAGCGAGCAAGGATTCGCCGACCTTGGTGTCCCTGAAGGATTTCATCGCTCGTGCATCCGCGAGTGGGAATGGTTCGAATAACACGAAGAAAAAATCGCCATGAGAAACGTGAAAACATGGGAGGTTATCATTATCTCGGTGCCGCCAGGATCATGGCGCCCATCGGCAAGGCGTTTGCCGAGGCAATGGTGAATCTGCAGAAGAACCAACCGAAGAAACCATGAAACACTCCAAGAAACGTGTGATGAGGATCGTTAGCGCCCATTGTTTGCTCATCGGATGCGCCGGTTCATTGCATGCCGCCACGCAAACCATCGAAAACAAGGTGCTCTCGGTCGTGTTTGACGATGCATCCGGGGTATTCACCGTCACCGGGAAAACCACAGGGAAGA
>JAPLUI010000383.1 GCA_026397725.1 Verrucomicrobiota bacterium
TCGCAATCCGATCCACCCCTCGGCATCCTCAAGTGCCGTCACCCCGAAAAGCAAACTCCTTGGCACTATGAAATCAAGTCCCTCTATCAAAATCACCGCAGCCCTGGCCATGATCATGACTTACCCAGCGGCTTTGGACGCACAGTCAATCGGCATCCGGGTCGGGGACAGCGTCCATGTTGACATCGAGACCATTCCGACCCAGCAATTCTGGCTAACCGAAAGCAGTGATCTCGCCGCTTGGACGAAACACACCTTTGTGGATCACTCAACGACTCTTGATCTGGGACCGCCCGCTTCCGGTTCACGTTTCTTCAAGCTAGATCCGCTTTACGGGCAACTCACTTGGTCGGCGGCAGACAACATGCCGGTGGCGCGGGATCAATTCACCGGTGGGGTGATTGACGGGAAACTCTACCTGTTCGGAGGGAATGGAAACCCGGATGGCGTGAATCTCAGCCGCTTGGATATCTACGATTTGAAAACCGGCGAGTGGACGCGGGGCGCGGATTACGACTTCGGCATCGAGGAACTCTCCTCGGCGGTGGTGGGTGGAAAGCTATATGTCTTCGGCGGCTACGCAGATGGTCCAATCCGCGTCAATCTGTACTATGATCCTAGTAGCGATACCTGGACCGAAACGGCTCCAAAACCCACGCAGATCCAATCGGCGACGGTCGTCGCATGGGGGGAGGAGATCCTGATATTAGGGGGGAAGCTTAGTGACGAATTGGGCTATGCAACAGTCGTTGAGGCTTACAACACGGTCTCCAATGCCTGGCGGGTCGTCACACATTTGCCGGATCCGTCAATATGGTTCGGGGCAGGCGTTCATGAGAATATACTCTATCTTATTGGTGGGGCTATTCGTGAGTCGTTCACCCTTCACAATAAAGTGCGTCGTTTCGATCTTATTACCGGAAGATGGTTGCCCGAGATAGACGGAGTGCTTCCACGTCCCATCCTTGCAATGTACTCTTCGGCCCAACCGATTGTGAACGGAAAACTGATCATTGGAGGTGGGATTACAACCGTTAACGGTGGTTTCGCGGTAACCGATGTGAACAGTGATTTCCAGATTTCGAATCTCATCACGGTTTACGACATTCAAAGCAACACCATCAGCTACAATACGCCACTTCCGGAACCTTTCGACGATCATTTATTTCTCCTTGCCGAGGACAAAATCTTCACCCTTGGAGGGCGGATCGTATTTGGCTCGGACGTGCCGACGAGCAGAATGATTATCGGAACTTTCTCGAAGTAATAGATAAAATGCGCCGGAACATCAAATGTATTTCACTCAATCATCCGATGATGAAGTCTGAACCTCTTTGAATCCCACCCCTTCCTCATCCTGTCAATTCACTCACCAACCCCCAAACCACCATGAATCCAGTCCTCCTCCAGATGTGCGCCCTATCCGCAACTCAATTCCCCGCTCAATTCCCCGCTCGGCGAGACCCCTTGGGCGGGCGTAGCTCAGCGAAGCCCCCTCCTGCACGCCAGCCCGAAAAGCAATTTCCATGCGGTGGAACCGCTCGGCGTCTTCCCCATGCGCTGATCACCGCAGCCGCCTTGCTCGCCACCCTGTGCGGCGTTGCGAGCGCGGCTTACCGAGTGAGCGTTTTTGCCGGCCCGGACGGCACCATCGGCAGCGCGGACGGCGCCGTCGGCAGCGCCCGTTTCAACCAGCCCCGTGATGTCGCGGTGGATGGGAGTGGCACCCTCTATGTTGCTGACATGCGCAACTGCACCATCCGCAAGATCACGACCGCCGGAGTGGTCAGCACTCTCGCGGGAAGCCCGGGCGAGGCCGGCAGCACCGATGGTCTTGGCGCTGCCGCTCGGTTTAACAACCCCTTTGGTCTTGCGGTGGATGGAAACGGCACCGTCTATGTTGCGGATACCTATAACTGCACCATTCGCAAGGTGACTCCAGACGGGGTGGTGAGCACCCTCGCCGGCAGTCCGGGTGTCTGGGGTTTTTCCGACGGGACCCTCCTCCCCGACGGCAGCACCGCGGAGTTTAAAGGTCCGATGAAAGTCGCGGTGGATGGCAGCGCCAATGTCTACGTCACAGACGTCGTCAACCACGCCATTCGTAAGATCACGCCCACAGGAGTGGTCTCGACCCTGGCCGGTGATCCGGGCGTTCCGGGCAGTGCCGATGGCACCGGCAGCGCCGCACGGTTCAGTCTTCCCCAAGGCCTGGCGGTGGACGGGAACGACAACGTCTATGTGGGGGATGTCTCCAACCGAACCATCCGCAAGATCACGCCTGCGGGGGTGGTCACCACTCTCGCGGGGAGTCCGGGGGTCCAGGGAAGTGACGATGGTACCGGCAGCGCCGCCCGGTTTGATGCCCCTATTGGCTTGGCGGTCGATGGCAGCGACAACATCTACGTCGCCGACTCCGGCACCATCCGCAAGGTGACGTCCGCCGGGGTGGTGACCACCCTTGCCGGAACAACGAACTATTGGCCCATCAACGAGGATGGCACTGGCAGCAACGCTCATTTTTACGCCCCGTGGGGCGTGGCGGTGGCTGTAGGCGGCACCCTCTACGTCGCGGATTCCGACGCCAATACCATCCGCAAGGTGACCTCCGCCGGAGTGGTGACCACAGTTGCCGGATGTCCGGTCAACTACGGCAATACCGATGGTGCCCGCCGGACCGCGCGGTTCACCCAACCCGTTGGCGTGGCATTGGACGGGAATGGCAACATGTATATCGCGGACCGCGTCAATCGCAGCATCCGCAAGATCACCGCCGCCGGGGTGGTGAGCACCTTTGTCGTCAGTCCGGGCAACTATGGCAGCCCCAATAGCGTGGCGGTTGATGGCAGTGGCAACGTCTATGTTGCCGACTCTCGTTATGTCATCCGCAAGATCACACCCGCCGGAATGGTGAGCGACCTCGCCGGCAGTCCGGGCAATTCCGGCAGCGCCGACGGCAGCGGCAGCACGGCAAGGTTTGGCTACCTCGAAAGCGTGGCGGTCGATGGCAGTGGCAACGTCTATGTTGCCGACGGGGGTAACGCAACCATCCGCAAGATCACGCCTGCTGGCATGGTGAGCACCCTCGCCGGCAGTCCGGGCAATTCCGGCAGCGCCGACGGCAGCGGTAGCGCGGCGCGGTTTAACGACCCCTGTGGTGTGGCGGTTGATGGTGCCGGCGACGTCTATGTCGCCGACACGGAGAACCGCACCATCCGCAAGATCACGCCGGCCGGCGTCGTGACTACGCTCGCCGGCAATCCGGACGCCTTCACCGAAAGCGTTGACGGCACCGGCAGCACCGCACGGTTCAATTTTCCGGAGGGCATCGCGGTGGATGGGAGCGGCAACGTTTATGTCGGGGACAGGGGGAGCGGCGTCCTCCGCAAGGTCACACCCGCCGGGGTGGTGACCACACTCGCCGACACCTCCGGCATTCCCTTGCCCTTCGGCAATCCCACCGGCCTGGCGGTGGATGAAAGTGGAAACCTATACGTCGCGGATGCCATCAACAACAACATTGCTGTTGTCACTCCCATGCCGCCCATCGCGCCCGGGGAACTGTTGGCACCGCAAATCGCAATTTCCGGGGGCAACCTGACGTTCACGGTGCGGCCGTCGGTGGCGGGGCGACGCTATCAACTCCAGCAAAGTGACACCATGGAATCCGGCAGTTGGATCGACGTCGGCCCGGTTTTCCTCGGGGACGGTGCCGATCTCGTCATCACCATCCCGCGTGATCCGACGGCGCCGCAGAGATTTTATCGGCTGGCGCTCGACCCGACTGTGGATCCGCCGGGTTTCGCGCTGATCCCGGCGGGCATGCGCGTCAAGTTAAGCCAGATTCTCCCATGTTTCCGTGAAATTCCGGCGCTTTTTCCGTTTGTCGTAGCAACAATATCTGGCCAGCGCCTTTTCAAGGGCGGCGGTCTCCTGGTCGCCACCTGCCAGCGAGTG
>JAPLUI010000063.1 GCA_026397725.1 Verrucomicrobiota bacterium
ATGGCAAGGTGCTCTTCAACAACGTCGCCTACTACGGCACGTATATGGAGGCGCGTTTCACCGGCCTGGATCCTAACAAGGAGTATGAGGTCGTCACTTCGGTCAACCGCGGCAACTCAGCCTACACCACGCGCACCACCCAGTTCTCGATCTCGGACATTGACTCCGCTACCCAGGCCAGCACGGCCGGCGTGACGGTGAATTCGCCGACATCGGTGACGTTCCTAACGGGCTACAACACCGTCACCGGCTACGTGGCGCGCTGGACCAACATCAAGTGCGGTGCCGACGGTGACTTCACCCTGCGCAATGACAACGGCGCCGGAACCACGCAGGGTTATTCCATGGACGGCATCATGCTCAAGGAAACGGACGGCACCCCTGCGGCCAACATCCTGAGCTTCGGCCCTGGCGCCACCATTGGAGCGCTGTCCGGCAATGCCGCCGCCGTCACTTGGTATGTGCAGGGCACCTCGGCTGCGGCTCTCTCGCCCACCTTCACGCTCTCCGATGGCGCCACCTGCACCGTCGCCGGCAACCCGGCGGTTTCGGGTGAAACCCGCGACTTCACCAGCCCGGTGGAATACACCGTGACATCGTCGGATTCGGCGATCACCAACATCTATACCGTGACGGTCAACCTGATTCCCTTTGAATCCACCGTGCTCTGGGACCTCAACGGAGGCGGGACATGGGACGTCGGCTCGCCCAACTGGAAAGGGCAGGCATCGAATTTGACTACGGTCTATACCCAAGGCAACAGCGTGATTTTCGACAAGACAACCGGCGGCACGATCACCATCGCGTCCGGCATGGAGCCGCTCACCACCACGGTCAGCGCCACCTCCGGCACCTACACCTTCAGCGGAGGTCCGCTTGCCGGCACGGGGACGCTCACCAAGTCGGGAAACGGCAATCTGGAGATCAACGCGAACAACACCTACAGCGGCGGCACCATCATCGACACGGGCAAACTGACGATGGCTGACCAGAAGAACGGCGCGCTGGGCACCGGCCCGGTCACCCTCAATGGCGGCACTCTCCAAGCGAACCGAATCAATACCGCGAATCCCTTGACCGTTACCGTTGGCAGGCTCTCGGCCGATGGCGGATGGGGCGGCACTTGGAGCGGCCCCGTCACCCTGAACGGTGACCTGACTGTCTATGTCCCGGGCTATGACCGCGTGTCCTTCTCCGGCAACATCGGCGGAGTCGGCGGATTGATCGTGGAGGGTGGTGGGAGCCTACCGGGTGCGGGCAATGGCGTGATCTTAGGAGGCAACAATACTTACTCCGGAGAAACCCGTCTCATTTCTTACGGCCGGCTGACTTGTTCGAATATCGCCGCCCTGGGCAGCGGTCCCTTGAGCATCACCCTTGGTGCCAAACTTGATTTGAACTACAGCGGCGAACACAACATCGCCGCGTTGACCCTCGGCGGGGTGCCGCAGGCCAGTGGCACCTACGGCTCCACTTCATCGGGTGCCGAGCACCAGAATGACACCTACTTTGGCGGCACCGGCATGGTGAGGGTTCCCGCGAGTTCGTTCTGTAACATGCTCACCTTCAGTTTCGGCGTGCTGGGGTCCGCCACGATTAGCGACACCACGATCACCATGGAAGTGCCATAC
This sequence comes from Verrucomicrobiota bacterium, assembly GCA_026397725.1. GTDB lineage: Bacteria > Verrucomicrobiota > Verrucomicrobiia > Verrucomicrobiales > Akkermansiaceae > Luteolibacter. The sequence goes on from JAPLUI010000063.1 coordinate 1,632, forward strand.
GGTACGGACCGGACGAATCTGGCCCCCACTTACACGGTTTCCGCCGGTGCCACCGGTTCGCCGCTTCCGGGCACCCTCCGGAACTTCACCGGCACGCAGAGTTACACGGTCACCGCCGAGGATGGCATCGCCGCCAAGACTTACTTCGTGACGGTCACCGAGGCCGTGCTGCCCGATATCTTCACCTGGGTCAGTGCCGCGTCCGGCAACTGGAGCGTCGCGGCCAACTGGACCAATGAACTGGCTACCATCTCCGCGCCGCTCGCCGGGGGCAGGGCAAGCTACACGCTCAATTTCACTGCGGCCGGCAGCCATACGCCCACCAACAACATGAACGCCGGCTTTGAGCTCAACCAACTCAATTTAGGCGCCACGGTGACCCTTGCCGGGAACAGTCTGGCGTTCGTTGCGAATGGTGCCACGCTGCCAACGATCAACCAGAACAGCGGATCCACCGTGACCATTTCCAACGACTTGGACCTTGGATCCAACGCGACCTTCGGTGGTTCCGGCAATGGGCAAGTGAATCTCTCCGGCTCGCTCACGGGTACCGGCAGTCTCACCAAGAACAGCTCCGGAGGGTTGACGCTCAACGGGGATTTCAGCACTTACAGCGGCGGCACCACCATCAATGCCGGCTCGCTCAATTTGGGCAAAAGTGCGAACGATCTGCTTGGGACGGGCCCGGTGATCGTGAACTCGCCAGCCGCGCTCAACTTGAATGGCAACGGCAATCTAACGAACGCGTTCACGTTCAACGGCGCGACGGTGACCAATGGCAACAGTTTCTCGGCCAACCTGTATGGCCCCGTCACCTTGGCGGCCACCACGACCTTTGATCTATTTACCACGGGCAACATGAGCATCGGCGGCATCGTGAGCGGGCCGGGCGGTCTGACCAAGCTCGGCACAGGACAAGGCCCCTTGACCCTTTCCGGCGTCAACACCTACACCGGCCCAACCACCGTCACGGGCGGCACATTGCAATGTAACAACGTAAACGCCCTGGGCAGCGGCGGTTTAATCATCAGCACCGGCGGCGCCAAGGTCAACCTGAACTACAGCGGCACCCGGGCGATCGCCTCGCTGACCCTCGGCGGGGTGGCGCAGACAGCCTCCGGCTCTTACGGCTCCGTCGCTTCCGGTGCCGACTTCCGGGATGACACCTACTTTGCCGGCAACGGCACGGTGACGGTGGGCGGTCTTTCCGGTTACACTGGCTGGGCCGACGCCAACGCACCCGGCCAAACCCCGGATCAGGACTATGACAACGACGGCGTGGAAAACGGCATCGAATACTTCATGGGCCAGACGGGTTCCTCGTTCACCGCCATGCCCGGCCTGGACGGCACCAACACGGTCACCTGGCCGATGGATCCGGCCTACAGCGGCACCTATGAGGTCCAAACCTCGCCCGACCTCGTCACCTGGACCAATGTCGATCCGAAGCCCGTGCCCTCGGGCGGCAGTCTGAGCTACACCCTGCCAACGGGTGCGCCAGGTGGCAAGAGCTTCGTCCGCCTGCTCGTGACGCCGACGCCATAACATGAATCAACTGAGGGTGCGGCACCCCCGCCGCACCCTCCCCCACGCGATTTCTATTGGTGGAAACAACGAAATCAAGAACCCGAACCATAGAATTCCACCCATGTCCGACTCGCTCGTATTCCCAGCCACCACTCCAAATCGCTCCAGTCCCAACCATCCCGCCCGCGACACACATCATGGTGTCGAGGTAATGGATGAATACCGCTGGTTGGAGGATGGCAAGGATCCCGCCGTGAGGAGGTGGACGGACGCCCAGAACCGGCGCACGCGGAATCATCTCGACACGATCGAGAGCCGGGCCGACGTCTTCGCGCAATTGACCGCCCTGTTCGCGCAGGTCACGCCTTCCTATAGCGAACCCGTCGCGCGTCCAGGCGGCCTTTTTGCCTTCAAGTTCCAACCGCCAAAACAGCAGCGCCTGCTGGTCATCCTGACACTCGCATTGGCCGGGGATCCGATCCCGGAAAGGATTTTGCTCGACCCCAACGAACTGGAGCCCAAAGGCCATGTGAGCATCGATTGGTTCGTGCCATCCCCTAACGGCAAACTGGTGGCGATCTGTCTGTCCGAATACGGCAGCGAGGAGGGCACGCTGCATTTCTATCACACGGAAACCGGGCTGGCCCTGCCCGACCGCATCCCACGGGTCCAGTATCCGACCGGGGGCGGCTGCGCGGCCTGGGAACCCGATGGCTTGGGGGTCTTTTACACCCGCTACCCGCATCCGGATGATCGTCCGTGCGCGGATCTCAGGTTCTATCAACAGATCTACCGCCATCGCCTGGGAACGCCGGATACGAACGACGAGTATGCGGTCGGAGGCGGCTTTCCGCGCATTGCCAGCACCGTTCTGGATGCTTCGCCGGACGGCCGATGGCTGCTCGCCAGCGTGGCCAACGGTGATGGCGGACAATATGCCCACTGGCTGCTGGATATGGAGCAGGCCGATCCTTGCGCGTGGCGGCAGGTCACTCGTTTTGAAGACTCTATCAAAGAGGTGTCCCCCGGCAAAGATGGCACGGCGATTTACCTGCGCTCGGTGCAAGGCGCACCGCGCGGGAAGATTCTCCGCCTGCCGACCGATGGCAGCATGGCGTTGGCCGATGCACCGGTCCTGGTGCCGGAGGGCGATGCGGTGATGGAGGGCTTGGTTGCCACGGGTTCCCATCTCTATCTATCGGAAATGGTGGGTGGACCGTCGCGTGTCCGCCGCTTCGATCTCATGGGCGGAAATCCCCGCGATCTGCCGATCCCCGCGGCTTGTGGCGTGATGGATCTCATTGCGCTGGCGGATCACGATGCCGACGACCGCGTTCTTTACCGTCTCACCAGTTATACCGAGCCGGACGCCTGGTGCCTTTATGATCCGGCGGCGGACGGCGGTGCGGGATGTTCTGTCAAAACGGCCATGACCAACACCTCGCCGGTGGATTTGAGCGACATCGAAGTGCTGCTGGAGTTCGCAGTGAGCAAGGATGGCACCCGGGTTCCCGTCAATATCCTGCGGCGCAAGGGCACACCGCTCGACGGCAACAATCCCACTCTCCTTCAAGGTTACGGCGGCTACGGTTACTGCATGCAGCCACAATTCAACTGCACGCTGCGGCTGTGGTTCGATCGCGGCGGGATTTATGTCATGGCCAATCTCCGTGGCGGCGGTGAATACGGCACGGAGTGGCATCTCAACGGCAATCTCACCCGCAAGCAGAATGTCTTCGACGACTTCGCGGCCTGCGCCCGGCACTTGATCGAGCGGGGTTACACCTGCCCGGCAAGACTGGCGGTGGAAGGACGGAGCAATGGCGGCTTGCTGATGGGTGCATTCCTGACCCAGCACCCGGACCTTGCGCGCGCGGTGGTCGCCCATGTCGGGATCTTTGACATGCTGCGCTTCGAATTGGAACCGAACGGCGCATTCAATGTCACCGAATTCGGCAGCGTCGAGGATCCCGCGCAATTCAGGGCGATGCATGCTTACTCCCCCTATCACCAGGTGCGGGACGGCACCTCATATCCCGCAGTCTTGTTGCTGACAGGCGAGAACGACGGCCGGGTCAGTCCGGCGAATTCGCGCAAAATGGCCGCCCGTCTGCAACAGGCCAACGCTTCCGCCAATCCGATCCTCGTGCAGCTCAGCTCAGCCGCGGGCCACGGCATGGGCACCGCCCTCGCCGAACACATCGCGGAAAATGCCGACGTCCTCGCCTTTCTCTTCAACCAGTTGGGGATGACGCAAGCGCCGACCCGCGATGTCGAACGGTCGGTCTGATTCCCCGGTATCCATCTCCACTTTCGCAATCCGCTACGGTCTCCGAATCAAAATCATCCAACGTATCCTAACCAATCCTATGAAACGATCATCCACCATTATCCTCACCCTTTTCGTGCTCGCTGCCCAACTCCATGCCGGGGCCAGTGGCGGTAACGGCGACGGGTTTTACACCGAAGAACCCATGTTCCAGTCCCGTCCGGACCCGACCCGTGAGAGGTATTTCGGCGGTATTGGCACCACCGGCCTCAAGCCGCGGATCTATCCGGGTGTGGTCCTCAAGGTGGAGCAAATGGCACCCGGGTCCCCGTCCGAGGGGAAGTTCGCCAAGGGCGATATCCTCACCGGAATCAATGGGACAGATCTCAAAGGCCTCAACCCGTTCGTCGCGATGGGCAACGCCCTCACCAAGGCCGAAGCCACGGACGGCAAGATGATTTTCGATGTGACCTCCGCCGACGGCAAGACCCGGCGCAAGGAAACCGTCACCATTCCCGTGCTCGGCGCCTACAGCAAGACCTGGCCGCTGGATTGCCCGAAGTCAAAACGCATCATCGAGGAGGCCGCCGCCTTTTATTCCGACCCGAAGAAATTCAACGAGGGCGGCATTCCCGGTGCCCTCGTTTGCCTCTTCCTCCTTTCCACCGGCGATGACCAGTATCTGCCTCGGGTGAAAGCCTACTTCGATGCCTTTCCGAAGGATGTCAGTGCCATCGGCGACCATACCTGGAACAACGGCTACAACGGCATCGCCTGCGGCGAATACTACCTGCGTACCGGAGACAAGTCGGTATTGCCCATCATGCAGCATTATTGCGACGACGCGAAGGCGCGCCAGAAGTTCGACTGCGGGTGGACGCATTGGAGCAATGGAGTTTCTCCCGGCTATGTGGCCGGTGGCCTGCTGCACGCGGCAGGCGCGCAGTTGCTCACCACGCTGCTGCTGGGCAAGGAATGCGGCGTGAATGTCGATGAGAAGACCTTGCTCGGCGCGCTCCGCCACTTCTACCGCTTCGCGGGCCACGGCGGGGTCGCCTACGGCGATCACCGCGCCGAGGGCGGGTTTGGCTCGAATGGCAAGGATGGCATGATCGCGGCCGCCATGCAGATCGCCTCTGGTGCGCAAGGTGATACGACGATTTACCAGCAGGCCGCGAAGTCCCTGGCCATGGCGATGCTGGACAGCTACCCGGGGCTGGCGATGGGTCATGGCGATGAAGGCCGTGGTGACGGCATCTGGACGAGTATCATCAACTCCCATCTGGTGAAGGAAAAGCCAGTGCTCTACCGCGAGGCTATGGATCGTCTCACCTGGTGGCATGACCTCAGCCGTGAACCCGGTGGCAGCATCGGTATCGCGACGATGGAATGGGGCGATGGCAAAGTCGGCTCCTCAGGTCCCGGCATCGGACTTTCCTATACCGCGCCCTTGCAAACTTTGCGCATCACCGGCGCACCGCCAACGAATTTCTCGCAAAAATACACCCTGCCCGAAAACTTGTGGGGCACCAAGGCGGACTTGGCTTTCTTTTCCATCGACCACAACCCGAAATTCCATGAATACGGCCCGGAAGAACCCGCCCATATACCCTTCTACGCATTGGGTGATGGTTATCAGAAACCTGAGAAAGACCTCAGCAGCCTCCCTCGGGAAATCATGCTGAAGAACATGCATCACCGGCGCTACATCGTCCGCACCCAGGCCGCCTTGGCACTGCGCAAGGTGGGCGCATTGGATGAACTTGAGAAATTTCTCAGCGACCCCGACCCGCGCTTGCGGCGTGCGGCCCTCGATGGCCTCATTGATTGGAGGTACTGGTTTGGGCCAGGCAACGAACCCATCTCCACCGAGCAGCTTACTCCCGGGATGTTGGCAGCCATCACCAAAATGCTCTCCGATCCCAAGGAATCGTGGTATGTCAAATCTGGCGCCCTGATGACCCTCAAGCTCGCCCCGGCCAAGGATATCCAGGAGCGCTACAAGCTCATCCAGCCTTGGATCAAGCACTCCGACTGGTGGATGCGCGAGGCCGCCTTCTTCGCGCTCTCCGGCCTCGCGAAAGATGATGCCCTCTACATCAAGATCCTTCCGACACTCCTGACCATGGCGACCAGCGAAAATCACACCATGCCCCGCGAATGGATGAAGAATCACTTCGAAGAGGCCCTGCGGAACAAGAAACCGGAAAGCGAGGCCGGAAAACTGATCATCGCAGGAATGAAGAAAGCCGTGTCCGCAACCGAAATCAAGAGCGGCGTGCGTTCCGGCGAAGGTGCTTACAACGTCATGGAAGTCGTCAAGCTCTGCTTGCACACGGATCCCACCCTTGCCCCTGCGCTCGCCACTGCCCTGATACTGCGATTCAGCGACTTGCAAACCGGCGATCTCGTCGGAATCGTGGCAGCGCCAAGCTCAAATCCAGCCGGAGAGCCATTCGGATTTTTCACGCTGCTGGAAAAACTGGACTCCAAGCAACGCAAGGAGCTCACCGACATCCTCTATACGGCTTACCGCCCGGAAATTGCCAAGCGGCTTCGCTCCTACAAGGACTATGAGGAAGTCCATAAGCCGGGCATCGTGAGCACCCTCATCGACCTCGCGAAACTCCGGAATCCCACCGCTGGCTGGAAACCGATCGGCAAGGTGCCAGCGTCAGAGCTTGTCTGGCGCTTCAAGTCCTTCGATGCCTCCGCGGAAAAAGACCAACTCCCGACCCGTGAGAGAAGACGCTTCCGCGATATAACCATGCCCGACGATCTCAAAGACTGGTTCAAGCCCGAACATGACGACAGCAAGTGGAATGCCGGACGCGCGCCCATCGGCACCGGCCTCTACAAACAGGGCCGTGTCTCCTTTGCCAATCCATCTGATTGGGGCAAAGGGGAATTCATCGTCGCGCGCACAACCTTCGAGGTGGATGCCCTCGACTTCGATTCCTACCGCCTGAGCATCCTCTGTCCCCAAGGTTTCCGAGTCTATCTCAACGGCCACGAGATCGTGGGCTACGGATGGTGGCAGGACAAACCCCACTATGCTCCCTGGCCCCTCGGATCTGGCGAGATCGCGCACCTGAAAAAGGGCCCCAATGTGATCGCTGTCTATACCAACGTGGAATACGACGAGAGAACGAAAGCCCCCTTCGGCCAGTTGGATTGCTACTTCGAGGGCTTGAAGCACTCGGACTTGGAGTGAAAAGACCCGCGTCCCCGCAAGCATTCTATCGGACACCCATTTCTTTCCCTTCGTCTGAATCAAAAGCGCAGTGAGGCCACCTGCACGCGTAACAACCGTCAGAAGAAATCATACCGCACTGCACATCCCAGTCATGAAACACCACGTTCAATCTCCCGCTCCCGTTCGCCACTGCCCCAGCCTTTGCGTCTTGCTTCTGGCGCTGGTTCATTCCACTTCCTTTGCCGCCGAGAAATGGCTCGATGAGTTCAACGTCGGGGACATCGCCAGTGGATATTCCAACTCGCGGCCCAACAAGTCCATTTCGGACAAGCCGCTCTCCGTGGGAGGTGTCGTATTCAAACGCGGAGTCGGCACCCACGCTCCGAGCTCCGGTTCGTTCAAGACCGATGGGAAATCCCCGCTGCGATTCACGGCCAAGGTGGGGGCCGACGATGCGGCCGATGGCGTTGGCAGCATGGTGTTCCAGGTTTTCGGCGATGACAAGAAACTCTTCGACAGCGGTCTGATGCGCAAAGGTGATCCCGCGAAGGACGTGGATGTTGATCTGACGGGACACAAGCAGATTGACCTGCGTGTCACCGATGGCGGAAATGGAAATACCTTTGATCACGCGAATTGGTGCGACGCGCGCTTCGTGTATGACGATTCTCCCCCGCAACTGGCGCTACGCTGGACGCTGGAACTGCCGCATTTCTCTGGCGAGGCACCCGCAGCACCATCCAAGTCCACTGCGGTCACCAGTCCTAACGGAAAAGTTGCCGCCCATGTGGGAGTCTCAGGCGGGCGCCTCGTCCTGGCCGTCCGACGCGATGGCAAAACAGTGCTAGATCCTTCACCGCTCGGCGTCATGGTCGATGGAGTGGATCTCGGTGACAACGTCGAAATCGGAACACCGGAAACCTACACCACGAACACCACTTACCCTGATCCCCGGGGTCCGGGTTTGCTGAAGGATCAATGCAAGGGCGTGAAATTGCCACTGCGCGCGAAAGGATCGAACAGCGCCTGGACCCTCGATGTCCGCGCCTACGACGACGGCGTGGCGTGGCGCTATCTTGTTCCAGGCAGCGGCACCCGCAAGGTCACCGGCGAGGCCACCTCGTTCGTGCTGCCGGAAAGAGCCGCCTACTGGACCAATCACAACACAATTAACTACGAGGGCAATTTCCTTTCGTTCACCGCGAAAGGCAGCGCCGCAAGCAAACCGGTGACCATGCCTATTACCGCCGAACTGCCCGATGGCGGATTCGCATGCCTCACCGAGGCGAACATCATCGGTTACAGCGGAATGACCATCGGTCCGCGTGGCCGGATCCTGACCGGAATCTTCGAAGATGATACGAAAGGCTGGAATCTCGCAGGAAACATCACCACGCCATGGCGCATCGTCATCGCGGTGGACAGTCTGGATGCGTTAGTGAACCAAAGCATAGTTTACAACGTTTCGCCGCCGCCCGATCCCAAGCTGTTCCCCAAAGGGAAGGATACCGACTGGATCAAGCCGGGCTGTGCCTACTGGACCTGGAACATCGGTCAGCGCGACAGTGCGAACTGGGAACGCATTCAAGGTTTCGTGGACGATGCAGCCTCGCTCAACTGCCCATACTATGTCATCGACGATGGCTGGCGTGATGAACAATGTGGCTGGCATCGCAACGGCAGGAACGAATGGGCCAGCCTCAAGGAATTCTGCGCTTACGCTGCCAAGCAAAACGTAAAGCTCATGGTTTGGCAGCATTCGGGTGGCATCAATGATCTCGCCGCCCGGGAGGAATTCTTCCGTAATGTTTCGGAAGCAGGTGCCGTCGGCGTGAAGATCGACTTCATGGATAACGAGAGCCAGCAATTGCTCGAGCTCTACCGCTCCTGCCTTGAAATTGCCGCACGCAATAAGGTCATGGTCAACTTCCACGGCGCATACAAACCCGCTGGTGAGGAACGCGCGTGGCCGAACTGGATGACGCGTGAGGCGGTCTTAGGTATGGAGAATGGTGGAGGCATCCAGCGCCAGACCTTTGCCGCCCTGCCCTTCACCCGCCTCGTTACGGGTCCGGCCGATTTCACTCCCGCAGACTTCCGTCCTGGCCCGATGGGAAATTCCACCGCCGGCTCGCAACTGGCGATCGCTGTCGCCTACGCTTCTCCGCTTCTTCACTGGAGTGACAGCTTCAAGGCCTACAAGACCCAAGGCCCCGAGGTGCTGGACTTCATCCGCAACAAACCCGCCGTATGGGATGAAACCAAGGTCCTGCCCGGCAGCAAAATCGGCAAAGCTGCGCTGATGGCGCGTCGCTCCGGAGGTGCCTGGTATGTCGCTGCGATCAACGGCACCGATCAAGACATGACCCACGAAATCGAAACCACCTTTCTCGCGGCAGGCAAGTGGGACGCGGTTGCGTTCTCGGACGTGTCCGGCGAAAAGACCAAGCTTTCCGTGAACAAATCCTCTGTCACCCGCTCCTCGGCGGTTAACGCCCGCATGTCTCCGGGTGGTGGATTTGTCATGGTAATCCGCCCCGCCCAATGAACTTGCGATCATATTGTCTAAACCAACCGTGTAAATCAATCCTCTAGCAATTATGAAACGATCATCCACTATTATCCTCACCCTTTTCGTGCTCGCTGCCCAACTCCATGCCGGAGCCCAAACTGGTAACGGCTATTACACCGAAGAACACGTGTACGTTTCCCGCCCGAATCCGAACAACGAGAGGTATTTCGGCAACATCGGCACCACCGGCCTCAAGGCGCGTATCTATCCAGGTGTGGCTCTCACTGTCGATGAAATGGCACCTGGCTCACCGTCCGAGTGCAAGTTCGCCAAGGGCGAGATCATCACCGGAATCAATGGGACGGCCCTGAAAGGTCTCAATCCGTTCGTGGTGATGGGCAATGCCCTCACCAAAGCCGAAGCCACCGACGGACGGATGGTATTCGATGTGACCTCCGCCGACGGCAAGACCCGGCGCAAGGAAACCGTCACGATTCCCGTGCTCGGTGCCTACAGCAAGACCTGGCCTCTGGATTGCCCGAAGTCAAAACGCATCATCGAGGAGGCCGCCGCCTTTTATTCCGACCCGAAGAAATTCAACGAGGGCGGCATTCCCGGTGCCCTCGTTTGCCTCTTTCTCCTTTCCACCGGCGATGACCAGTATCTGCCTCGGGTATGAACTCAAAGATAAGGCAGGGGACCCGGGCTGTTTGGGCGGGGGAGGAGGAGTATTTGCTTGGGGCGACCCAGGTGCCGGTGGTTTTGAGCGCGGCGTTCGGCTACAGGGACATGGATGATTGGCTTGATGTGGCAACGGGCAAGGCCGAGGGACATGTCTATACCCGGAACAGCAACCCCACCGTCGCTGTTTTCGAGGAAAAAGCGCGCCTCCTGGAAGATGCGGAGGCGGCGACGAGTGCCGCCTCGGGGATGGGTATCATCAGTTCAACCCTGTTTGCCCTCCTGGAATCGGGGAACCGTGTCGTGTCAGTCAAGGATACCTACGGCGGAACCAGTGCGATATTCGATCGGGATTGAGGATGTCGAAGACCTGATCGAAGATCTGGCGGCAGCGCTTGAAAGACTCTAACAAAGACAACACATACTAACCAAATAATGACAAAGAAAACAACTGTAACCTCCCGAAAAACCAAACGCAACCTTCATGGCTCCTGGCTCGCGGCAGCGGCCACGGTTTGGTTGGCTCTGGCCGCGGTCTGGCCCGCCCGGGCGGATACCGCGCAGGGAGAAGAAGGGAGAACAAGGACTTACACGCTTGCTGAAAAGACCATTCGACGCGCCAAGGACAACCTGTCGAAACAAGTATCTACGGAAAACCCGGAATTGACCAGGCTGGTGCATGATTTATATATCGATTGCACGTTTGACAAATTGTGGGAACCGGCACTTCCCGGGCTGCCGTACCGGTTTTTCTCGATTTCCGGAGCAGGCGACACGTCCTACGCCAAGTGCCAGTTGCAGTGGGATACTATGTTTGTTCTCAATGCGTGGGCGCCGTTGGATGATGATCCATTGGCCTGCGATGTCTTTCGGAATTACTGGAATGTGATCGACAACAATCCGGAAGCGCCCAAAGGGACATACCGCTATGGCATGGTGCCCTGTACCACCAATCCGGATCTGCCGCAGCCGGGCTTCTCCCAAATCCCGATTCTGGAATGGGGTTGTCTGATGGTTTACAACCAGACCGATGACCGGGCACTGCTCGATCTCTGCCTGCCATATTTGGACGCATTCCTGACCTGGTATGCCACTGAGCGGGATGTGGATGATGACGGCTTGGTCGAATATGGTGCCTACAAGAAATGTTCGATCGCCGATATCGTCCAAACGGCCCGCTTTGAAACATTCGATTTCACCCCGACGCTCGATGGCCTGCGTTTGACAGAGCATCCCACACGCGGCACAGGCGGTGCATGGTATGGAACCATTGAAGGAGTCGATCAGACTTGTTTTCTGGCCATGTCCGAAAGGGCGATGATCGAGATGTGCCAACGAACCGGACGCATCGAAATGATGAAAAAGTATGAACGGAATCTCGCCAAACGAACCGAGGCGATCCGCAAGAAGATGTGGGACCCGGAAACGAAGTTCTTCTACAACCTGGACCGGGATACCGACAAACCTATCCGCGTGCGCACGCTGCAGGGGTTTCTTGCTCTGACTGCCGGCCTGGCAAGTGAGGAACAAGCCGGGGAACTGGTCAGGCAGTTGACCGATCCATCGCTGTTTTGGAGCAAGTATCCGGTAACCACTTCAGCGATGAACGAACCAACGTTCCGCCCGGATGGATTTTGGCGCGGTGACGTGTGGCCCCCCACGGACTATTTGATAGCGCTCGGCCTTGTTCGCTATGGCTACTACGACGTTGCCAGGGAGATGACCGACAAGATGCTGGAGTTGGTGAGAAAGCATGACGGACATGCCCACGAACGTTACAACGGTGTTGAAGGTCGCAGTTTGGGGGTAAAGGATTACTGCTGGGGGGTAACCATCTGGAGTATGATTGTGAATACCCAATACGGCGTTCAGGAAGATTACCGGACGATTGTGGTCCCGCCCCATGCCAAGGGCCGGAAATTGAAACTTGGCAAACTGGAGGTGAGCTATCCCACGGACACTTCAGTAGAGTTGAAATCGGCCTTTCAGCGCGAATTTAAAGTTGTTTTTCCTGGGAACATAAATGGGGAGATCCAGGTCCAGTGCGACGGAAAAACGGCAGAATCCGTCAAATCAGCCGGTGTGGCAGCCGAAGTTTCATTCACCGCACTGGCAGGGAAGACCTATGTCGTCACGAAATTGGAACCGCCCCCGGAAAAACCTCTGACCGTGAAGGGCGGGCGTTTTCTAACCTTGAACACGGTGATCCGCGTGAACCAGATCGAGGCGGCGCGTAACCTGAACGAGGGTGTGGACGAGGCTGCCATTCACACGCCCGAAACCGTGGCGGCATTCCGAGACGCGGTCAGCAAGGGATTTCCGGGAGCCAAAGTGACCTGGGCCTTCTCCTGGCTTGCGCTCCATGATGAACACCCGAATTACGCCGCCATCCGCAAACAGGTTGTGAGCTATCACGAGACCTACGGCGACGAGATCACCTTCATTCCGGGTGGCTATTTCGCGCCGATGTATAGTTCCAGAAAACAAGTCAATCAGGACATCAGGGAAGCGCTGCTGAAAATCCGCGACATGGTTGGCGACGGCTACAAACCCAAGAGCCTGGTGGCCGGGTTCCTGTCCGCAGAGAACCTGCGCTATCTGGCCGAAGAGGAAGGCATCCATGTCTGCCAAGGCACGATCTGGAGCCAATACGGCATCGACAACGGGGACGGCGACGGCTCCATCAGTTACCCCTATTATCCAAGCCGCGAGCACGGATGCAAGCCGGCGCAGGGCAAGGCCGACTTCATTGATTGTGTGAATCTGGACGGTTGGACCTGTGATTTCCTGTGCGCGCGGCGTTTCGGATTCGATGGCGGATTCAACAGCCGTCTCGGGGTGGGACCGATCGAGTCGTATCGCAATCTCGGTGTGGAAAAGGGCATGGCGGAAGTGATGGCGGTCACGGCGAATCACTTTGACGACAGCTTCAAGCGCAACGGCTTCGGCTGGGTGACCAATTGCTGGGAAATCAGTTTGGTCAAAGGGCTGCCCCCGGAATGTCTGCCTTGCCTCACCCAATGGCTCCAGAACATCCGGCAACGCTGGCCCGATGCCAAAGTAGTCACCCAGGGGGAATTCGGCGAGGCCTGGCGGCGCGAGAATCCTGATAACAAAAATCTAAACTTCCAGTTCGTGCAACATGGAACCGGCATCGGCGGCTCAGAGCCAAATTTGGAGATCCGCTGGTTCATGAATCCCGATTTCCGGCTGGCAATTCTGCGCGACTGGCAGAAGGACGAACCCGGCAAGGTGATCGACTTCACGCGCTATGACCTGCCCGCCCGCGAACCGGCCGACCCCTCGGCTGACAAGCCGTCGCGGAACTGGAGCCTGATCAACCGCATCAACCAGAAGCAGCGCCGGCCGGAAGACGCCCCGGTTGCATTGAAGGATCTCACCCAAGAGGAGCGGGATCTGATCAAAAAGCGCTGCCCCGGACTCTTCTAAAACCAACCGGCCTAACAAACGAAGAAAGCAATGGCAAATATCAACCGGAAGTATAGTATGCATCTCATTAATGGATTTCAAAAGTCCCTCCTTCTAGTGGCAGCCACTTCGGTCGGATCGGCGTTGCTTTCTGGCAGAAACTGAATTAAGACCATCCCATGCCCACGCCCATGCCTTACTCCATCGTTGCCGCCGCAATCCTGCTCGGACATTTACCGGCCCTTGCGGCAGATCCGGCAGTTATCACCAACATCGATCAACGCCCGTGGATCATCAACGCCGGCGGCGTCCTGAAATCCGAAACCGAACTGACCATCGAAAACCACCGCGGCCAAGCGGTGGATGCCTGGGTGAAAATCCGCGTGCCGGGCAAGCCGGATTGCATCGAATCGCTTGGCAGCCTGCCCCCGGGCGCCAACAAACGCGTGGTCCATGTGCCGGAACTGACCACCGACGGCGACCCGGTCGCTTTTGCCATCCATGACAACGCAGCCGGAGACACCGCGCCCCTCGGTGCCAAAACCCTGCCCCAACACAAAATCCGGCACTGGCGCATCTATGTGGGCCACAACTCCCACCTGGACATCGGCTACACCGACTTCCAGGAAGAACTGAAAACGAAAAAATGGCCCGGTTTCTGGGACCAGGCACTGCTCGAGGACATGCCGCGCTCGGATTCCTGGCCGGACGATGCAAAGGTCCGCCTGGAAGTCGAGGGTATCTATCAACTCGACACCTCGCTGCCGGTCCGCAGCGCCGACTGGTTCGAGACGCTGCGCGAGCGGCTGGCGCAGGGGCGCTTCGCCTATGGTGCGGCGTTCGCCAACAACGCGCACAGCAACTGGGGTGCGGAGGAACTCGCCCGCTCATGTTACCCGGCCGAACGCCATTTCAAGGACAAGACGGGCGTGGAGTCCACCAAAAACATCATCATGCGCGACGAACCGGTCTTGAGCTGGGGTGTTATCGACGCGCTGGTCGAGGGCGGAGCCAAGTCGTTTGCCATCCACCACAACGCCGATCACAATCCTTGGCGGGGGACTACCACCTATCCGGAATTGTTCTACGCCCAAGGCAGGAATCCGGCGAACCGCCTGTTGGTATGGAATGCGCCGGTGGGGAACTATTCCATCGATGAAGTGGGCTTCCGCGACAAGGATCTCACCAAATTGACCGCCGCGATCAGCGCCAAACTGATGGGCTACCAAGCGGGCGGAACAAACAACCATGGTTATCCCTACGATCTGGCCATGGTCAATTTTACCTATGACGGTGATAACAGGCCCATGGACACCCAGGTTTACGACAACATCAAGGCCCTCAACGACAAGGGCTATGTCTATCCGAAAATCATCAACGCGAACTACGACCGGTTCTTCGAGGATGTCGCCGCACGCTGGGGGGACAAAATCCCATCCTTCAAGGGAACCATCGAGGACTGGTGGAATTTCGGCGCAGCCTCCACCGCCTACGAAACAGGCATCAACCGGATGAACCATGACAAGCTCGCCGCCGCCGAAACCCTCGCCACCATGGCCGGCATCGCGATCCCGGAGCGCCGCCATCCCTGCGAAGCCCTGGCCACCGCCTACGAAAACCTGCTCCTCTACGACGAACATACATGGGGCTCGCCCACCCCGTCCGTGGACGAGCAATGGCGCTGGAAACGCAACACGGCGATCGCCAGCGATGTGGCCTCCACCAAAGTCCTCAACGAGTCCATGGCGGCAATCGGCTCGCGGATTCCCGCATCCGGCCCGATGATCGTTGTATATAACCATTTGTCATGGACCCGTTCGGATCTTGTCACGCTCGAACAGGAACAGCTCCCGGCGCATTTCACCCTAACAGACGGAGAAACCGGAACGCCCGTCAGACATCAGAAATCGGGTGACGGCACGGTGGTGTTCGTCGCCGGAAATGTGCCTGGGCACGGCTACAAGACCTTCAAACTGACTGCCCGCGACAGCGACCCGGTCGCTCCCCCGTCTATCAGCGCCACCGCCGACACGCTCGAAAACAAATATTTCAAGGTGACCTTCGACCAGGCCGGCAATGTCACCAGCATCCTGGACAAGCAACACGGCAACAAGGAAATCGTGGACCCTGCGGCACCGCAGCCGCTCAACCAATATGTGCTCTACAAGGAGGGAGCCCTGGCCGGACAAGTCACCACCGCCACCCTCGCCGCCAGCGCCGGACCGGTCCTCGGCTGCATGAGCGCGGACGGCACCGCGACCGGCCTGGACAGCCTGCGCCGCAAGGTCGTGCTCTACGACGCGCTGCCCCGGATTGATATCATCAACGACGCGGTCAAAGGACCACGGATCGCCAATGTGGAGATGGGATACTTCGCCTTCCCGCTCAAGGTGGACAACTTCATGCTCCGCCACGAAATGCCCACGGGCGACATGAAACCCGGCGTCTCCTCCGACATCAACGATCCCAACACCGAGCAGTATTTCACCTCCTCCACCGCCTTCTACACTGTCAACCGTTGGATCGATGCATCCAACCAACGCGACTGGGGTGTCACCTTCGCCGCCCTCAATGCCCCGCTGGTTTCCTACGGCAGGCCCGACATTGGGATGTCTAAAGGTGGATGGGATACCAGCTATAACGCCCCGAAACCCTGGATCTACAGCATGGCATTCAACAACGAATGGCAGACCAACTTCCAGAAGACCCAACCGGGCCGCGTGGTTTTCCGTTATTCATTGCGCGGACACGCCGGCGGCACCTGGCAGACGGGCAACGCGGAAACCTTCGGCGCGGAAACCTCCAGCCCGCTCAGGGCGTCCGTCATCAATGGAGCACAACCCGGCCACGGCTTTGATGCCTCCAAAGGACAATTCGTCGGCATCAGTGAAGCCAATGTCACGCTCACCGCCGCCAAGATGGCGGAGGCAAACGGCGAGGGCATCATTGTCCGCTTCAATGAAATCAAGGGCACGGCCACATCCGTCAAAGTGGACCTCGGCTGGTTCAAGCCGGTCGCCGTCACCGAAACCGACCTGGTGGAAAACGACAAGGCGCCCGTGACCCTCGCGGATGGCGTCATTTCCTTCACCATCCAACCGTTCGGCTTCAAGACCTTCCGCCTGACCCGCGGTGCCGCGCCCCAGGCGGTGGCCGGCGTGACGGCGGCATTCGATGCCAAGGGATGTCTCGTCTCATGGAAGGACCAACCGGATGCCGTCTTCTTTGAAGTGTTCCGCGGCACCCGCGCCGACTTCAAACCGGGGACCGGCACCTATCTTTCCACGGTGAGTGCCAGCCACTATTACGATCCCACCGTGAAGGACGGACTCACCCGGACCTATTACTACGCCGTGCGGGCCGCTGGCGCCGGACAAAAGAGCGGATTCCCGGTACCCGTGAAAGCCGTGCCAGGATTGGCGGTTGACACCACCGCGCCATCCGTTCCGGTGTTGGCAGGCGAAGCATTGCACGCTAACAAAGTCACGTTGTCCTGGGAACCGTCCACCGACAACCACGCCGTCGCCGGCTATCAGGTCTTCCGGGATGGCACGCGGATCGCGGACCTGTCGGCCGTCTTCAACAGTTGGATGGACGATGCCGTCAAACCCGGCACCACCTACCGCTACACCGTCAAGGCCCGCGACATCGCGGGCAATCTCTCACCTGACGGCGGCCCGGCTGCCGTGACCACGCTGCCGTGATGCATGGGCAACTTCTTTACCCTCCTCCGAGGCTGTTTCACGGGCCTGCTGTGAAAAGGGGATTCCTAGCAGTAAAATACCGATCATCCTCCCCAGACAACGCAATCTCCAGACCCCAAATAAATTCATGAAAAACATGCCTATCACCGTCTTCCTGCTGCTCGCCGCAGCCACGCTGGCCTTTTCCCCGGCATTCGCTGTAGAAAAGGCAGGTGCGGTGCCGCCCGATTTAACCGCTGGCGGAAAGAAGGATGAATCCCACGACTGGCTGCTCGGCCCCACCGGACTCCGTGGCTGGATGTTTTTCCGTGCCGAAGATCAAACCGCAACCTCCCGGCAGATCCTCGTCACCGCAGTGGACAAAGGTTCGCCCGCCGATGACATTGTGCAGGTCAATGACGTAATCCTCGGGGTCTTCGGCAAGCCGTTCGCGAACGACGCTCGCAGGAGTTTCGGCCACGCGATTGCCGCTGCCGAGGAGAAAACCGGCATCCTTCCGCTAACCATCTGGCGGAATGGCAAATCCTCTAACGTGGAACTCAAGCTGCAAGTGCTCGGAGCCTTCAGCGCGACTGCTCCTTACGATTGCCCAAAGTCGAAAGCCATCTTCGAGCAAGGCTGCCGTCTGATCGCCGAGAAAGGTTTTGAGAAAGCCGACATCCCCGATCATCTCAACGCCCTCGCCCTGCTGGCCAGCGGCGATGAAAAACATCACTCCACCCTCGCCAAGTATGCCAGGAAAGCCGCGGAATCCGTGCAACCCAAGGACACTTGGAACTGGTCTATCGCCTATGCGAACCTCTTCCTCAGCGAATTCACCCTCGCCACCGGCAAGAAGTCCGCGTTTCCCGAACTGAAGCAAACCACCCTGCGTGGCGTGCAAAACCAATGCATGAACGGCATGTGGGGTCACGCTCCGCCCCTAGCTGACGGCCATTCCGAAGGCTATGGCAGCATGAATGCGATCGGCCTGCCCATGACCATCTCACTCGTGCTCGCCCGCCAGGCCGGTGTGAATGATCCAGGCTTGGACAAGGCCATCGGCAAGTCCGCGAGGTGTTTCCGCTACTATGTCGACAAGGGAGCCATCCCCTACGGCGACCACACGCCATGGAACGCGCATGACGACAATGGCAAATCCTCGTGTGCTGCCGTGTTGTTCGACCTGCTCGGCGACCGCGAAGCCACCGCGTTCAATTCCTGGATGGCCACCGCCGCCTACGATTGCAGGGAGCAAGGTCACTGCGGGAATTTCTGGAACATGCTCTGGGCCATCCCCGGCGCTTCGCGCAGCGGCCCACTCGCCACCGGTGCCTACCTCAAGGAACAAGCCTGGTATTACGACCTTTCGCGCAACTGGAAAGGCGGCTTCGTCTATCAGAAGGTCGAGCCCCACGATGAAAACGACAACTACACCAAATGGGATCTCACCGGCGGCTATCTGCTCTCCTTCGGTCTTTATCAAAAAAGCCTCTACATCCTTGGCAAGAAACCTTCAGCAGCACCCGCGCTAAATGCCGAAGCCGTGAAGAAAGTCATTGCGGCAGGACGCGACTGGTATCCAAAAGGCAAAAACAACGGCTACTACAAAAGAAGCGACGAGGAACTCATCGAAGGACTCAAGAGTTGGTCCCCGGTCATGCGCTATCATTCCGCAGTGGCCATCGGCAAACGCGGCGGCGACTTCGCCCCCACGCTGATCGCGATGCTCGATGGCAAGGAACGCTACGCCCGTTATGGTGCCGCAGAGGCACTCGGAAGGCTCGGCAAAGGCGCCTCATCCGCCTTGCCGAAGTTGCGCGCCACCCTCAAGGATCCGGACACCTGGCTCCAGTGTCTCGCCGCCGAAGCTCTATGCCGCCTAGGTGACAAGGAAAGCATCGGCGACCTCTTTGCCATGTCCCTACGCTCAACGCCCGCAGATCCGCGCCGCATGCACCAGCACGCCGCTGCGCGTGTCTTGTTTTCTCCCGATCCCGGAACCAGCGAGCCGCACAGCTTCCTCTCGGACTCACTTGAAGGCGTGGATCGCGCACAACTCCATCTGGTCATGAAGTCACTCCTGCAAAACGATGACAGCGTCGTCCGCGCCTCCATCATCCCTGTGCTCAATAAACTCAGTGACCGCGAACTCGCACTGATCCTGCCGGACCTCATCAAAGCCATCGAAATTCTCGCGCCTACCAACGAAATGTTTGGAGACGGAATCCGGCAGGCAGGTCTCGATATCCTCTCGAGCCGCCACATTCGCGAGGGCATGGACCTCTGCGTTTCCACCATCGAGTGGCGCTGGGGAAATGAGTATCCAAAGCGGTTGGAATTCCTCATGCGCTATGGCAAGCACGCCAAGGAGGTTCTGCCCGAGTTGCGCAAAAAGCGCCCGGCACATTACGAGGAAGGAGCAAAGAACATCGACAAGGCTATCGCTGAAATCGAAGCGTTGACCGAGGAGCCGAAACTTATCAGCTTGAAGGACTTCATCGCAAACGCCTCCAAGAGCAGTCCCAAGAAGGAGAATCCCAACCGATAAATGACAATGAAACCAAATGTAATCCTTGCGGCAGCGCTGCTGTGCGTCCTCTCGCCGATTTCCTTCGCCGCCGAGGCCGCTCCCTCCCCGGCCCCTCAAAAGATGCCGTGGGAAGATCCGAATTATGCAAAGGATATTCCTGCAACCCAGGCTGATTCGCGAGCCGAAGAACGGGCAAAAGGCGGATGGACAGAGTTCATAAGGCACCACGAAGACCGCAAGAAGTGGGTGACCGACAAGAAAGTGGATATTCTTATGATAGGTGATTCCATCGTATTCGGGTGGAGCCGCGAGGGACACGAGGTGTGGAACGATCAGTATGGCAACCGCAACGCTGTCAACATTGGCTCCAGTGGTGATACGACCTCGCACATGCTGTGGCATATTCAGGACGGCGGGCTGGATGGGATGAAAGACCGGAATCCTGAAGTTGTGGTCATCATGATCGGAACCAATAATCGCGGTGAGCCGGCGAACGAAGGGCGCGATACGGCCCAGGGCGTGTTGGCAATACTCAAAGAAGTCCATCATAGATTGCCCGCTTCAAAGATTCTGCTCCTGGCCATCTTCCCCCGCGATTGGATGCCGAAGCACGAAGGCAGAATCCGCAACGACCAGGTCAACAGCATTCTGAAGACCTACGCGGACAACAAAACCGTCTATTGGCTGGATCTTAAAGAAACGTTTCTTGATAAAGACGGCATGTTGCGGAAGTATCTTATGCCCGACGCACTTCATCCCAACGTCGAGGGCTACCGTGAGTGGGCAAAGGCAATGGAGCCTATGCTGACCAAGTTGCTCGGCAAGTAATCAGTTTATTTCTGTTTTCCGTTAGAACCTGCATTATGAAGACATCGATCAGCACCATCGGCCTGCTGGCCGCACTCACAATGGGTCTATCCAGCCCGCTTATCTCACAAGTTCCCGATCTCACCAAGGACACGCAGTCGGTGGACCGCAAGCTCACCTACAATCTGGGTTCGACCGGCCTGCGCGGCTGGATTTACATCAAGGCGGCGAACAATCTCGATGCCGCACAAGGGCGCACGACTTTGGCCAGCCGCCAAGGATCATCCCCCGCTCCGCAGCACCACGTCAGCATCCAAACGATGAGTCCAAACAAGTTATGAACACTCCCCATCTATCCACTCTCCGGTCCGGTTTGCACGAGCCTGGCAACGCGAAGCCCCCTCAACGGCCTTCATCCCAACGCAATTTGCTGGCATTGACGCTGTCGTCATTGACGATGACTCTCCCAATGAACCGGGCTTGGGCCGCCGATGCGGCAGAACCGCGGAAAGTGCTGCCTCTTGCCGGAGAAGTCTTCAAGGTCGATGGTCGCAGCGCATTTGTCATGCTTCCGGCGGCTGCGAACCTCCACCCGAATCGCCCCACCCCGTGGGTGTGGTATGCGCCTACGCTGCCCGCCCTTCCGGAAGCGCGCGAAACCTGGATGTTCGAACGGTTTCTGGCGGCAGGCATCGCCGTGGCCGGCGTGGATGTCGGCGAATCCCATGGCAGTCCGCAAGGGCGTGCCCACTTCACGGCATTCTATCAGGAATTGATTGAAAAGCGAGGGTTCAGCCCTAAGCCCGTCCTGCTGCCACGCAGCCGCGGCGGGCTGATGCTCTACAACTGGGCCGCCGAGCATCCGGATTCGGTTGGCGGCATCGCCGGGATCCAACCCGTTTGCAATCTCCGCAGTTGGCCCGGGCTGGATAAGGCCTGCGGTGCCTATGGCCTGACTGCGGCGCAACTCGAAGAACAACTCGCGCAACACAACCCGATCGACCGCCTCGCTCCACTGGCAAAAGCCGGCGTGCCGATCTTTCACATCCACGGCGATGCGGACGATGTGGTGCCTTTGAAAGACAACTCCGCCTTGCTCGCCAGTCGTTACCGCGAGCTGGGCGGCTCGATGAGGCTTAGAATTCCGCCCGGCCAAGGCCACAATGTCTGGGACGGGTTCTTCCAATGCCAGGAACTCGTGGAGTTCGCCATCGCCCACGCCAGCCCGGCGGCGAGTCGCGAACCCACGGCGGCCTTGTTCCGGGATCCGCCGATGGAAGCGCGGCCCGGGGCATTCTGGGACTGGATGAACGGCAATGTGGATCTTGACCGGATGACCTATGAACTTGAGGAAATGAAGGCCAAGGGAATGTCCGGCGCGGAGATCTGGGACATTGGTGTGATCCATACCCATCCGGAGGAGAAGGTGCCGGCCGGGCCCCCTTTCCTCGGCCCTGAATCGCTCAAGGCTGTCAACCATGCGATCGAACAGGCGGACCGCCTTGGGTTACATCTGGGCATGGTGGCCTCGAGCAGTTGGAATGCAGGCGGAAGCTGGGTCAAACCGCAGGAGTCCATGAAGGGCATCTATCACAGCGACATCACGGTTCAGGGTCCGGCCAGCCTCTCTCAGGTCCTGCCCTTCCCAGTAGTGCCGCGTGCGCCCAAAGGCGAAGACGGACTGCCAATCTATTACCGCGAGATCGCCGTGCTCGCCTTTCCCGAGGTGAAGGGCAATACCATCGCCGATGTTTCATTCGTGATCAACCTCAGCTCCAAAATGGATTCCAAAGGCCTGCTCACCTGGGAGGTTCCTGCTGGAACCTGGGTGATTCAGCGTTTTGTCAACAGCATGACAGGCGAAAAGCTTAAGGTGCCCAGCCCGAACTCCAGCGGTTTGCTGATTGACCACCTGGATGCAAACGCAGCCAGGAGCCATTTCCAGTATATCATTGATCAGATTCTAACGATGCGTCTCAGTTTGGATGCCATGCGCTATATGGAGGTCGACAGCGTTGAAATCGGACGGGATACATCGCAGGACTGGACTGATACTTTTGTCGAGGAGTTCCGCAAGCGCCGGGGTTACGATCCCATTCCCTATCTGCCCGCACTCAAGGGCAAGAGTTTTTCAGATGCGCTTCTCACCTCCCGCTTCCGTCAGGACTATCGCAAGACCGTCAGCGACCTCTGGATCGATGGCCATTATCGCGCCTCCACAAAGTTTTTGAATTCGTACGGCATGCAGCTCGTCGCCGAGGGTGGACATGGCGGCTATCCGCGCGTTGAACCGCTGAAGGCCATGGGTGTGGTCGATATTCCGCGCGGCGAATTTTGGAATGGCTCGCAGTTCTGGGTGGTAAAAGAGGCGGCCTCCGCTGCCCACATTTACGGACTTCAGGTGGTGGACTCCGAGTCCTTCACGGGGTGGCGGAGCTGGCAGGATGGTCCGCTCGAATACAAGCGGCTGGCGGACACCGCGTTCTGCGACGGACTCAACCGCATCACCTTCCACACCTTCGCGCATACCCCGCCGAGTGGCGGGGTGCCGGGTAATATGTATCACGCCGGCGAGCATTTCAATGTCAATGCCACCTGGTGGAATCAGTCAGGCCCCATGCTCGCTTATTTCTCGCGTTGCTGTTATCTGCTGCAACAAGGACTGCCCGTGGGGGATGCCTGCTATTACTACGGCGATGCTGCGCCGAACCTCGTGGCCACGCGCCGTATCGGACCTGACTCCAAGCGTCTGGATGGAGCTAAATGTGCCCATTGCGGTCGGCCCAATCCCGCGCCAGCCGATGCGCTGGGGACAGGCTATGATTATGATGTCATCGACTCCGAGGTCATCCAGGACCGTCTCCAGGTCAAGGATGGCAGGCTGGTCCTGCCCCATGGTGTGGGCTATGAGGCACTGGTCCTGCCACCCAATGAGGAGATGCCGCTGCCCGTGCTGGCGAAACTGGAGAAGCTTGTGCTCGAAGGCGCCACAGTGCTCGGCCCCCGGCCAACGCGCACGCCCTCACTCGCAGATAGTTCGAGCAGCGATGAAAAGGTCCGTGAGATCACCGGACGCCTCTGGGGCGCGGTTACGGATGCACCCCCGCAAGACAACGTGGTTGGCAAGGGACGGATCATCGCGGATCGTAATCGCATTCGCGAAGTGTTGCAGAAGAAGGGGCTCGGACCGGACTTCTCCTATACCAGCCCGGGCACACCTGCAGATCTCGACTACATCCATCGCCGCACGCTCAACAGCGACATCTATTTTGTCAGTAACACACAGATGGCTTATGCCGATGCCGAGTGCACCTTCCGTGTTCACGGCCGTAAACCTCAGTTCTGGCATCCTGACACAGGCGAGATCACGCCTTGCACGGGTTATGCGCGTGTGGCAGGCGGGATGAAGCTGCGTGTGCACCTGCCGCCTGCTGGATCGGTCTTTGTTGTCTTCTCAGGAGCTGTAACGGCCGACCTTCCAGAACCGCTGGTGAAGGTCGAAGGTAAGCCACTCATGCCGCATGAGATTACGGGTCCCTGGGAGGTCCGCTTCCCGCCGAATCGTGGCGCGCCGGGATCCTGTACGCTTGATAAGCTGGTCTCGTGGACTGAGATGCCCGATGACGGCATCAAGTATTTCTCAGGCACCGCGACCTACCTCAAGAATTTCGAGGTCTCGGAGGCTTGGATCAAGGGAGATCTTCGCGTCGAGCTGTCTCTTGGCGAGCTTCGTAACGTCGCCGAGGTGACGGTGAATGGCAAGCCCCTCGGGATCCTCTGGAAGCCCCCGTACAAGGTTGATGTGACGGGTCTTCTGAAGCCGGGTAAAAACGAGCTGAAGATTGATATTACCAACCTCTGGGCCAATCGCATTGCGGGCGATGAAAAGTTGCCGCGCGAGAAGCGCGTGACCCGCATTACTCAGAAGCTGCCTGTCCCAGGTAATCACCCCTCCGGCCTCTTCGGTCCCGTGCAGTTGCTTCTGACGCGGGAAGTTACGGTCGGGAAAGTGTGGAAGTCGGAACCGCCCGCCGACTGCCCGTTCGAGGCCTCGGATGCTGTCGTTGGCGTCTCCTTTACCGGAAGAAACAAAGTCAATACCACCACCCGTCATGAATGATTCAGAAGCAACAGTCCGACCCAATAGTCAATCCCCCCGGCGCTACGGCCCGCACCCGATGATCCCGGTACTGCTAGGGTGCCTCATCGCGATGATTCCCGCGACCCTCCAAGGCGCGCCGGATTACTACACCGAGCCGCAGGTCTACGGCATGCGCCCGAATCCCGACCACGAGTCCGAAATGGGACCGATAGGGGCGACCGGAATTGAGGCGAGAATCTACAAGGGCGTCAAGGTCACCGTGGAAGAAGTCCATCCGGACACTCCGGCGTTCGGCAAGTTCGGCAAAGGGGATGTCATCCTTGGTGTCAATGGTGAGAAACTCGTGGGCAGGAACCCGCTGATGCTGCTTGGCAACGCGCTGACGGAGGCCGAGGCGAAGGACGGAACCCTCACCTTCGACGTCGAGCCCGCAACGGCCGGCAAGCCCAAACAGGTGACCGTCAAGGTGCCGGTGCTGGGGGCCTACAGTCCGACCTTCCCGTTGAACTGCGAAAAATCGAAGATCATCGTCAGGCGGGCGGCCGAGTTTTACTCCGGCAAGGACCGGATGAAGAAGCACGGTTTTTTGAACGGGCTCGCCTGCCTGTTCCTGCTCTCGACCGGCGATGACAAATACGTCCCGCGCGTCAAGGAGTACTTCTCCCAGTTTCTGAATGCGGATGGGAGCGTCAGGGGAATCGGAGACATGACTTGGGACAACGGCTACAACGGCGTCGCCTGCGCGGAGTATTATCTGCGGACGGGAGACCGCTCCGTGCTGCCGATCCTGCAGCACTACTGCGATGATGCCAAACGCCGGCAGGTCTATAACGTTGGCTGGACCCATTGGGGCACCGGCGTCAGTCCGAGCTACGAGGCTGGGGGGGGCATGCTGCACTCCGCTGGCAACCAGATGTTGCTGACCCTGGTGCTGGGCAAGGTGTGCGGGGCAAATGTTGACGAGAAGACCCTGCTGGGCGCGCTCACCCACTGGTACCGCTTTGCCGGCCATGGCGCCATCCCGGTCGCCGACCAGCGCCCATGGCACATCTTCCGGTCGGGCGGTCGCGACGGGGCGAGTGCAGCCGTGATGCACGTTGCCAGTGGTGCCAGGGGCGACACCACGATCTATCGGAAAGCCAAGGAGGCGTTCGCCTTTTCCTCGCTCACCAGTTGGCCATCCAGGGAATATGTTTGGGAGATCTACTGGGAAAGCCTGACCAACGCCTACATGCTCGAGTACGATGCGGAATTGTACCACCAGACGCAGCGGCGTTTCCGCTGGTCGTATGACTTGTACCGGCAGGCATCGGGGGCGTTCTCGTTTCCGTCCAGCCACGAATCCCTCCATCCCACCGACGCGGGGATTGCGCTGGCTCTGGCCTTTACCGCGCCCCTGAAAACCCTGCATATCACCGGTGCTCCGCGTTCGAAACATGCGGTGGACTTCTCACTTCCGGAGCACCTCTGGGGCACGGCGGCGGACCTGGCGTTTTACTCCGCCAAGCCTAACAAAGACATCGGCAAGTATGGCAAGGAGGAGGAAATCCACATTCCTTTCTGGCAGTTGCCGGTCGGTCTCGTCTATGGCCCGGGCAATGTGCAGGCGATCCCGCTGGACACGCTGCTCAAGGATGTGCGCCACGCGCGCTTCCAGGTGCGTGCGGCCGCAGCCAAGGGATTGGCCATGACCCGCAGATTCGGCGAGTTGGAGCAACTGCTGAGCGATCCGGATCCCCGTCTGCGCCGCGCCGCACTTGATGGCATCAACGATTACCATGCGTGGTTTATCGAACCTGCGGTGGGCAGGCTGGCGCTCAAGCCCGGCGACTTCACGCCCGCGATGAACGAGGCGATCACCCGGATCATGAGTGATCCCAAGGAGGCTTGGTTTGTGATCGATGGCGCGATGCAGGCGCTGCACCATGCCCCGGTCGAGGTCATCAAGCGCAACATCCCCGCCATTCTCCCATGGACCACCAACGAGGACTGGTGGCTGCGCGAGTCGGCGTTCATGGCCTTGATGGGCCTGCGGGACGACGAGCAATCCTTCGTGAAGTATCTGCCGGTCATGATCGATGTCATGACCCGGGAGCGCCATTACAATCCGCGCGTCCAGATGCTCAATCAGCTCAGGAATGCCCTGGCAAAATGGAAGAACGACAGCGCTCCGGGCAAGCTGATCGTGGCCGGCTTCACCAAGGCCACCATGAAGAGCGAGATCCTGCCGGATGTTGGAGGGGTCAAGCGCTCGCTGGAGGGGACCTCCAACATCGTTGAAGTCGCCCTGGCATCCATCCGCCAGGCACCCGAGGCCGCCGCGGACCTCGCCGAGGCCATTGCTGGGGTTGGGAGGCACACCGTTCTGGATACACCGAATCTCATGAATATCGTCAGGGCCCCGGATGGCATTGTGAGCGATCGTTTCGTCGGGTTGCTACCGGCGCTTGCAAAGCTCCCTCCTCAGGAAAAGCAGAAGTTGACGCGCGTTCTTTCCGAGTCCTTCCTGCCTGAGTTGATCAAGCGTCAAAATGCGGCCAAGGACCTCGGCGATGGCACCCTGATCGAATTGATCATCGACCTTACGCGGCTCAAGAAGCAGGTGGCCGGCTGGCAGGTTGTCGGAGCGCCCTCGCCGACGGAGCGCGTCTGGCACTATCGCGCTTTCGATCCATTGACCGACAAGGACAAACTCCATCCGCGGGAAGATAAGCGTTTCCGAAATGTTGAATTGCCACCCGGCTTGGCGAATTGGCAAGACCCCGGGTTCGATGTCAGCCAATGGCAGAGCGGACGGACACCCGTCGGCGTGGGTGATTACAAGGCTTGGAAATACGGCCTCATGTGGAGCGCCACACCTGACAGGACGATTGCAAACAACTCCGCGTGGGGACCTGGCGAGTTCCTCATGATGCGCACGAATTTCGAGGTGAAGGACCTGGACCATGACTGCTATCGCATCAGCATCCTGGCGAACCAAGGATATCGTGTTTACCTGAACGGGCAGGAGATTCATACATTCGCCTATTTCGCCTTCTATCCGAAGTATGATCGCATCATGCTGGACAAGAACGACGCCAAGCATCTGAAGAAGGGCTCGAACACTCTGGCGGTCTTCAGTTGCGTGCGCTACGAACAGGATCCGAAGGCCGACCAACAGTATCATCCCATCGGGCAGATGGACCTCTTTATCGAAGGGCTCAGGATGGCGGAAATCGGGCTGGCCCGATAGTTCAGTTATGAGCCATTAAACCAACTTCTTTTCCCCCGCTCTCCGAACCGCACTTTAGCCCCTCGGGCAGGCGAAGCGCAGCGAAGACCCCTCTTGCGCACCAACCGTGAAAAGCAATCTCCTAGCAATAATAGACACAACCATGAGGCTCCCTTCCATCTTCCCAAACGCCCTGGCGTTTCTAACATTCCTTGCCGCGCCGCTCCAAACCGCGTACAGCCAAACAGCCGAGGTCCCGCCAGGTCCGGCTGCGGGCCAAGCCTCCTCCACCCTTCCGCAAGCGAATCTCGCCAAGGTATTCAAACTGCCGGGACTGTCGGTCAACAAAGAGGACCGCTGCGTCGATCTCGATGCGACCGTCTGCCTCAAGCAAGGCGCGCTCGAATTGATCGCCTGCACCAAGGGCACCAAGGAGCATGAGTCGATCGTCGCGGTCGAGGCCAGACCCATTCACATTCACACCGCGTTGCTGCTGCTCGGCGTCCAGGCGGGCAATCCCGCGATGCGCAAACCGCTGGATGAAGAGGGCACGCGATGGATCGATGTCCCGCCACGAGGGGGGGCGGTGGATGTCTTCCTTGTGGTCAAGGACAAGGATGGCAAGACCGTCGAGCGCCCGATTAGCGACTTCATCAAGCGCTCCGACGATGGCGGGCAAGGAATGCCTGCCGACAACAAGGGCGACAAGGATGCCGACCGGTTTCCCACCCACACCTTCCTCTTCGCCGGCTCGATATTGCATGGCGATGGAGAGGGACCACGCCGCTACCTGTGTGACAAGAGCGGCATCCATCGCGACTTTCGGCGACGAGGTGCTCTGCCTGCCCGAGGTCCATAGCTCGGACAACGGCGCACTGATGTGGAGCATCGACTCCACTCATCTGCCCGCCGTGGGTTCCAAGGTCATCCTGCGCCTCCGGCCCCAGGCCAAGCCTGCCGACAAGGGTGACAAAAAAGCTCGCGACCTCCAGCCCTCGCAACCCGCTCGTTAAGTTAACAACTTCCTTTCTCCAGCTCTCGGAACACCCAATCCCTCCTATCCCACTTTGCACCATGCGCACCAAGCGTGAGAAGCGAATTCCTACCAACACCGAAGAACCAATATGAAAGACCTCCTGCATCTGACCTTGCTCGCCTTTACTGCGGTGGCCGCATCAGCCACCGAGTTCCATGTCGCCATCACAGGCAGTGACGCCAGTCCCGCCACCCAGGCCGCGCCTTTGCGCACGATCCAGCGGGCCGCCGACCTCGCCCAGCCGGGCGATACCGTCACCGTGCATGCAGGCGTATACCGCGAACACATCAATCCGCCGCGTGGTGGGGAGTCCGATGCCAAGCGCATCGTCTATCAGGCGGCCCCCGGCGAAAAGGTGGTCATCACCGGTTCGGAAGAGGTGAAGAACTGGGAGAAGGTCCAGGACGGCGTCTGGAAGGCGACCCTTCCCAACACCTTTTTTGGCAGCTTCAATCCCTACACCGACCTCATCCACGGCGATTGGTTCAATCCCAATGGCCCCCGCGAACATCACACCGGTGCCGTGTATCTCAACGGCGACTGGCTGGGCGAGGCGGCCAAGCTTGACGAGGTTCTGAAACCGGCGGGTGCCGCCCCGCTCTGGTTCGGGCGGGTGGACCAGACAAACACGACGCTCTGGGCGCAGTTCAAGGGGGTCGACCCCAACGCGCAACGCGTGGAGATCAACACGCGTCAAACGGTCTTCTATCCACAGAAGCCTGGCATAAACTACATCACCGTGCGCGGTTTCACCCTACGCCATGCCGCGACGCAGTGGGCACCCCCCACGGCCGAGCAGATGGGCTTGATCGGTACCCACTGGAGCAAAGGATGGATCATCGAGAACAATACGATCAGCCACTCGAAATGTTGCGGGATCGCGCTCGGCAAGTATGGCGACCAGTGGGACAACACCTCCGCATGGAGGGCGGAAGGCTATGTGGAGACGATCCAGCGCGCCCTGACCAACGGCTGGAACAAGGCGACCGTTGGCAGCCACCTGGTGCGCAACAATGACTTCTCCCATTGTGAACAGGCCGGCATCGTGGGCAGTTTAGGGTGTTCGTTCAGTGTCATCACCGGCAACAATATCCATGATATCCATGTCCAGCGTCTGTTCGGGGGTGTCGAGATGGCCGGCATCAAATTTCATGGTGCCATTGATGTTGAGATCAGCCGGAATCACCTCTATCGGTGTGATCAGGGGATCTGGTTGGACTGGATGGCGCAAGGTGCCCGTGTTTCCGGCAACCTGCTCCATGATAATCTGGAGCGGGATTTGTTCTTTGAAGCGAATCACGGGCCCTTCCTGGTGGACAACAACGTCTGCCTCTCGCCAGTGTCGCTGTGGGCCTGGTCGGCAGGCGGGGCCTACGTCCACAATTTATTCGCGGGGGAAATAGGCACCCACAGCGACGATGACCGGATGACCCCTTTTCACCAGGCGCATTCCACGGCAATCGCCGGACTGCACAAGATGACGGGTGGCGACGACCGCTACTACAACAACGTGTTTGTGCAACGTGGCGATTTGAGCCCGTACGACTCGGCGAAACTGCCTGCAAAGATGGGCGGCAATGTCTTCCTCAAAGGTGCCAAGCCATCCAGGAATGAAACCGGGCCGCTCCTCAAACCTGAGTTTGACCCCGCGCTCCGTCTGGTCGAGAAGACCGGCGGCTTTTATCTTGAGATGACGTTCGACAAAGCATGGCGCGACGAGCCGAGGCGCGCACTCGTGACGACCAAGTCGTTGGGCAACGCGGTCATCCCGAACCAGCCATACGAACAGCCGGATGGCACGCCGCTCCGCCTCGCCACTGACTATGCAGGCAATAAAAGAAGTGAAATGAATCCGTTTCCGGGCCCGTTTGAGCTTTCCGGGGACGGCAGGCAAATGCTGAAAGTCTGGCCTCACAGCGGGCTACTCACATCAACCAAGGAAAAACGATGAAATATCATCTGTCTTTTATCGCCATTCTGATGCCATTGGCACTGGGTCAAGCCGCAGAACTCTATGTCGCCATAACTGGCAACGACACCAGCCCCGGGACGCCGTCCGCGCCGCTGCGCACGATCCAGCATGCCGCCGACCTCGCCCAGCCGGGTGATACCGTCACCGTGCATGCCGGCGTGTACCGCGAATACATCAATCCGCCGCGTGGCGGGGAGTCCGATACCAAGCGCATCGTCTATCAGGCGGCCGCCGGTGAAAAGGTGGTCATCACCGGTTCGGAAGAGGTGAAGAACTGGGAGAAGGTCCAGGACGGCGTCTGGAAGGCGACCCTTCCCAACACCTTTTTTGGCAGCTTCAACCCCTTTGCGGAACTCATTGGCGGCGACTGGTTTGATGCCAAGGAGCGCAGCCATCACGCCGGGGCTGTCTATCTGAATGGCGACTGGCTCGCCGAGGCGGTCAGTTTGGAGGAGGTTCTGAAGCCCATGACCGCGACGCCGCTATGGTTCGCCAGCGTGGACGCAACCCGCACTGTCATCTGGGCGCAGTTCAACGGCGTCGATCCCAATGCGCAGCAGGTGGAGGTCAACGCGCGCCGGTCCGTGTTCTATCCGGACAAAACCGGACGGAACTACATCACGGTGCGTGGTTTCACCCTGCGCAACGCGGGCACGCCCTGGGCACCGCCCACCGTGGAGCAGATCGGCCTGATCGGGGTCCACTGGAGCAAGGGCTGGATCATCGAAAACAACGACATCGCCTATTCCACATGTTCGGGAATCACCCTGGGAAAATATGGCGAAGCCAAGGATCACAATACAGGCTCGGCCTCGGGCTATGTCACGACCATCGAACGCGGCTTGAAGAATGGCTGGAACAAGGAGACCATCGGCCATCACGTGGTGCGCGACAACCGTATCGCCCATTGTGAACAGGCGGGTATCGTGGGAAGTCTGGGCGCGGCGTTCAGCACCATCACCGGCAATACCATTCATGACATCCATGTCCGGCAACTGTTCTCAGGTGCGGAGATGGCGGGCATCAAATTCCACGGGGCCATCGATGTCACGATCAGCAGGAATCACATCTACCGGACCTGCCGCGGCATGTGGCTGGACTGGATGACCCAGGGGGCGCGGATCTCCAACAACCTCTGCCATGACAACGCCACCCACGATCTGTTCGTCGAGGTGAACCATGGCCCCTTCGTGGTCGATAATAATATTTTCCTGTCGCCCAAATCGATTGAAGACGACTCGCAAGGTGGTGTCTATGCCCACAACCTCATCGCCGGGGGCATCGATCTATGTCCCACCTTCTTCGATGGGCGCAAGACTCCGTTCCATAAAGCCCATTCCACCGAAATCGTAGCCATTCATGACAATCCTTCCGGCGACAACCACTATTACAACAACCTGTTCATGCGCGGCGGCAGTCTGGAGAAACATGATCAGGCCCACCTGCCGATGTGGATGGATGGCAATGTGTATTTCCAGGGGGCGAAGTCTTCCAAGCATGAAAGAGATCCCATCTTCAGGTCCGGATCGGATCCGGCGCTGGCGCTGGTTGAGAAGAATGACGGCTTCTATCTGACCATGACCTTGGCCACAGCCCTGGGGAGCGAACGGCCATCTCAACCGGTGACCTCGGCACGGTTAGGCAAAGCCAGCATTTCCGGTTGCGCCTTCGAGAATCCTGATGGTTCTCCCATCACGATAGGCACGGACTATTTCGGCAAGCCGCGCAACGCCGCCAATCCGACGTCCGGACCCTTCGAGGCTCCCGGGACAGGAACCATCACCATGAAGGTGTGGCCGCTCACCGTGGGCAGGAAGGCGAAATGAAATAGAAGAGAAATAGAAGAGAAATAGATGACAAAGAAGACAAAGAAGACAAAGATAGCTCAAATCAGCATACTTGTCATCACCCTGCTGCTGACCGCATTCCCCGTCAGAGCGGATGATCTAGCGATTCCAGTTCCGGCGACGGCGGATTTCTGGGTCCGGGATCAGCCGGGTCGAATCACGCACGCCTGCGGCGGCAAGGAGCCGTTGGTGCTGTGCATGCAGGGACGGAAGGTTGTGATGCAGGTTCAATCCGATCGCACGAACGGGTTTTCCTATACCGCCCGGTTCTTCAACCTGCAGAAAGAAGTCGAAAAGAAGCAGGTCCTGTTCGTGGCCGGGCACGAATCGACTCCTGAGGTGCGTGTCAATGACCAGCCTTGGAAGAGCGAGTTCCCGTCCTCGGTCACGTTCGACGGAATGCTGACCCTAACCTATCCCGAAGCCGGGGGTATGGTAGTCACTCGCACCGTCTATCCTTCGATGACCAAGGCATTGGTGATTGATGAGTGGCAGGTGCGAAATACCACGGACAAACCAGTTGTAGTGATGGTTCCGCCCGCCCGTACAGTAAAGCCCGTGGGGGAGGATATTACCATCGGCTGGAGTTGCCCGGAGGTGAAAGCCGTTGAAGTGAAAGCCGGAGGCGTGTTGTCATTCTCCACCTGCGTGCAAGCCGGGCCGGCGGCTGGGCCTGACCAAGCCGTGAACCTGGCGACCGAGCGTGGCGCGCGCCTGGCCCTTGCCGAGGCGGCCTGGCGCGGGCCAGGCCGGCTGGAAACGCCCGAGCCACTGCTCGACCATGCCTTCGCCCTGCAAAAGCTGCATGTGCTGGAATGTCCGATCGAGACGATCAAGGGCGTGATCACCCACAATGGCAGCCTGACCTATTCGCCCGGCATTTGGGCAAATGATCCAGTGGAATACTCCAGTCCGCTTTTCCCGTTTTTTGGTGATGCGGAACTGAACAAGGCAAGCATGAACATGTATCGCGTCTGGTTGGACTATTGCCGGGAGCATGGCGGCGGTGCCATCCCCGGTTGCTTCTGGCAACCGACCTTGCAGGTCGGCCAATGGGAGCGGGGAGACGACGCGATGATCCTCTATGGCCTGTCCAAATTCCTCCTCTTCCAAGGCGATCGGGCGGCGGCGGAGGAAATGTGGCCGTTGATCGAGATGTGCGCCGCGTCGGTGCTCAAACACACAACCGCCGATGGCATCGTCGCTTCGGAGAGCGATGAGATGGAAGGCCGCTACCCGACCGGAAAGGCCAACCTGAGCACGTCGTCACTTGCCTATGGTGGCTATCGTCTGGCGGCGCGTCTGGCGCAATCGCTGGGCAAGCCGGCGGCGGCGGATTTCGACCGGCGGGCGGAGACCCTGCGCAAGGCCATCGCATCCTATTTCGGTGCGGAAGTCGAAGGCTTCAAGACCTATCGCTACTACAAGGAGAATACCACCCTGCGTGGATGGATATTGCTGCCGCCGGCGATGGGAATCACCGAAAGGCAGGAGACCACTGTTGCCGCGCTGATGTCAGACAAGCTCTGGCCCCAACGGCAGGCGGGTGCCGATATCCTGGCGGAGTCCACCCGTCCAACGGAATGGGGTCGCGAGACCTACTACGCTCTGCGGGTGTTGTTCAAAGCCGGACACACCGAGGACGCACTGGATATTACCCGGCGCGTCGTGCAGGCTCAGATTTTCGGCAGCAAGGGGCCGTATCCCGACGAAGATGCGATAGACATGCTCTGCCCCGGTTCGCTTTATCCCCGCGTTTTCACCGAAGGTATGTTCGGCATTGTGCCCACCGGCCTCGACTCCTTTGAATGCACGCCGTGGCTGCCCAAGGCCTGGCCGCGGATGGCGTTGCGGGACCTGCGGGCGTTCGGCCGGTCTTGGGATTTGGTGGTGGAGCGCGCCGGCGATCAGCAGAAAGTCACGGTGCTCAGCGGTGGCAAGACGCTGATGACCGGTTTGGGGCCGGCCAGGAAGACGTATGCGCTGACTTTTCCGGCTGCTGTTTCAGCCAAGCCCGTCTCGGGGACCTCGCCGATTACTGAGCCGTATCCCTATGTCAGCACCGGAAGTTTTACCGGACCGGCGGTACCGGAATCGCCCGATCCCCTCGTTGCCTACCGCTGGCCCAGGCCAAAGGCCACCGATGGACTCGAGATCTATCTGCTGAAGCCCAGCGCTGTTTCAAGCGATACCGCTGCGTCCTTCGACAACCTGGGTTCGCTGACGACCGATCATCCGAATGTCACGGTCAACGGGGCGGGTTCAATCAGGATGGATTTCGGGCGGGAAAGCGCGGCCTGGTTGGAGTTCGACAGTCCCGACTGCCCGGTCGATGTCGAGATGAGCATCAGTGAGCACAACCAGCCCGGCCCGGGAAAAACGAAAGCCCCGGTCAAGCATGGCAATACCTACCGGCTAGAACTCAACGCCGAGCTTTACGAAGGGGTGCGCTTTGCATGGATTCACGTGAAGGCGCCCGCCAGGCCGTGGCGTATCACGGGCATCCGGGCCGTGTGTCAGGTCAAACCCACCAACTATGACGGCGGCTTTTCCTGTAGCGACCCCATGTTGACCAAGGCATGGTATATGTGCGCATACGGGGTGAAGGTATGCCTGGTTTCAAACTACTTCAGCTCGATATTGTTGGAACGTGGCGACAGGATCCCTTGGGTGGGTGATGCTCCGGCATCGCAGGCTGCGGGACTCGTCGCCTTCGGAACCTCGGATTTTGTCAAGGCGAACATCGACCTCACGGCTGGTGGCAACAATGGCATCATCGCCTACTCGCTCTATTGGGTGATCGGGCTGCTTGATTACTATCAGTACACTGGGGATGCCGCGATGATGGAAAAGTACCTCAACGCCACATGCGAGATTCTCGATCATTCCTATCAAGTCTATGGAACGAACCCGAAACTCAAGTTCTTCGGGTGGGACGAACGCGTAGGCACTGGATTTGAAATCTGGTACAGGGGCGGTTCGGGAGCGCAGGAAGCGCAGAACGCCTATAAAATGCTATCGATTCGGATGTGGAGTGATTTTGCGGCAGCCATGGGCGCTTACGGACGTGCCGACCTGCAAGCCAAATACAACGGGTACGCCGAGGCGAAAATGGCGGAGCTGCGCAAGAACCGCGACTGGCACTCCCAGTTCGGACTGCATGCGCTTGCGGAGGTGGCCGCTTCGGGACTGTTGAACGGCGTTGAACGGAATGCGATCGCCGAAAAGGAATTCCTCGACCGGGTGACTCGCTTGTCGTTCGATCCCTTTTGTCAGTTGTTCATCCTTCAGGGAATGGCGTGCATAAACCTTTACGATGAGTCCTTTACGTCAATCAAGGACGTGTGGGGAGGGATCATCAAACTGGGTGGAACGACGCCATGGGAATGTTACCGGCCATCATGGAATAGCGGAGTCGGCGTATCTGATCCTGTGCCGAACAGCCAGAGCGGCATTACGAGTCTCTGCCATCCCTGGGGAGCGGGGCCTGTCAAGTGGCTCAACGAGGAGGTGCTTGGCATCAAGCCGACAACCCCGGGCTTCAAAACGTATGATGTTGTTCCCCACCTTGGCCGGTCGCTCACCCGTGTGGCGGGCAAGACCCCGACACCTCATGGTGAGATCAGCGCCAGCTTTGATGTGAACACGGGCACATGCAAGGTGACCGCTCCTGCGGGCACTGTCGGGAGGATCGGGATACCGAAGGTTGAGAAAACAATCGCTGCGATAGCTGTCAACGGAACAAAGGCATGGGATGGCGTGTGCCACGCGGTGACTGGAATCGGGAGTGCGAGCCAGGATTCAGAGTTTGTGTACTTTTCCTCTGTGCAGCCGGGAACTTACAGCATAGAGGTGTCGTACAGCGGGAACACACCTGAGTATAAGGAACCACCGGAGAAGTATGCGGCGCAATTCATTAAACAAGATAAAACGACCGGTGGCGATTGGGGCGGTGTATACGGCAAAGACGGCTATGTGCTCTGCAACTACAAAGGGGAACGGAATGACGGGAAGGCCCTGCCGACGCATGTAACCAGGGGAGAGCGAGCTGAAGTCATTTTGGATATACGGAATGACGAGAGGGCGCTGCCGTCGTATGTAACCTCGCTTGAATATTTCAGAGCGTTCCCGAAAAGCGGAGTGCCTGATCCGCAGATGTGGGCCGCGGAGACTGCCGACAAAAGGGCCCTGGCGCCGGACAAGCACAACGGCTCCGGCCGCAAAGCCACGGGTTACTCAAATGATCAGACAATGTCGCTCACCATCGGTATTGACGGGGAAAGAGAGTACCAGGTTGCGCTGTATTTTGTGGACTGGAACAGGAATGGATGCCGTCAGGCGGTGGAGATGATGGACGCCGGAACACTCAACCAGGTTGCCCCGGTAAGAATTGTGGATGATTTCTCAGGTGGCGCATACCTTGTCTACAAATATAACAAATCTGCAAAATTCAGGATCAATAAGGTGCGCGGCTCCTTGGTAACGCTCAGCGGACTTTTCTTCGATCCTTCGGCGACCACTTCAAACTCACACCAACCGTGAAAAGCATTTTCCTATCAATTATAAGTAATGAATTACACAGCCATGAAACATCCCATGATTGCCGGCCTCGCCGTGCTGGTGACATCACTCACCGTTCAAGGATCGGATCCCAAGACCGGGCCTGACACACCAGCGGCGGAAAAGACCTATCCCACAGGCATGTGGCGTTCGGAACCGCCGGCTGATTGTCCATTCAAAGCGTCGAAATCATTCAGTGGCGTCGAATTCTCCGGAAGGAATGCGAACTATACCGGGGCTGATACGTGGTATCCTTCGTGGGCGGCTGATGGAAACATGTACTCGCCCTGGACTGACGGAATGGTTTATGGTGTGAAAGCGGCTTCCTACGGAGAGGAATTCACTACGGGGCAGGCAAAGATAACCGGGGACGATCCGATGAAACTGGAGATTTCGGAATATGCTGTCTACAAGTCTGACGCTTCACCTTATGCCGGCCGGTATCCCTGCGGCAGTCTTGTCTACAACGGAGTCTGGTATTACGGGACGTATTGTCTGCATCCGTCAGGAGAGGTGAAGCGGGACGGCACCAGTTACAACTGGCCCTGGCTCGGTCCGTTCGTCGGGTTCAGGTGGTCCACTGATTATGGCAAGACCTGGACGCAGACGCCGTGCACTCCTGAGAAGCCCCTATTCGGCGAGTCTGGGATAAATGCGGAGCCTGTTAAGATCGGTGCACCGCACTTTGTTGACTTCGGGAAGAACCTGGAGTTCTCGCCGGATGGCAAGGCTTACCTGACTGCGCATGGTGCCTCTGCAGGTCCTGATGGGCGGCGTTTCGCTTACAA
Organism: Verrucomicrobiota bacterium; assembly: GCA_026397725.1. Lineage (GTDB taxonomy): Bacteria > Verrucomicrobiota > Verrucomicrobiia > Verrucomicrobiales > Akkermansiaceae > Luteolibacter. The sequence continues at coordinate 39,785 of JAPLUI010000063.1, forward strand.
CAGTTGGATAACAGGCGATGAAATTTACCTCATCCGGGTCACGCCCGGCATCGAGAATATGAACGACAGCTCGAAGTATGAATTTCTTGCCGGTGAGGATGAGACTGGTATACCTGTCTGGTCGATAGATTTCTCCAAGATCAAACCGATTGCCGCGTGGAAAGACAACATGGGTTGCGTGACGATGACGTATAACGCACCGCTGAAGAAGTATTTCATGTGTGCTACCGACGGCGGAAATACTTTCGGGTATTTCAACACCTATATTCTTGAATCCGACCGCATGACAGGGCCGTGGAAGCTTGTGACGTACATGAAACGCTTTGGCGAGCAGGGCTATTTTGTAAATATCCCGTCAAAGTTCATCGGAACAGATGGCCGAAAAATGTGGTTATCGTACTCGGCAAATTTCGGAGATGAGGTGAATGGTGTCAAACTGCATTCAAAGCCCGCGGGAAGCCGGTATGCGATGTGTTTGCAGGAAATCAGACTTCGCAATCCATCGGAGCCGGTGCCCGAGCCTGGGATTCTGGATGGTGCCGACAATATTGCGCGCATAGCGACGGTGCGGGCCAGTTCCGCGCACGCGGGCTCAACCCCGGAAGGCGCGGTGGACGGCATTGTCGAGGGCGCACAGAATGATATCAGCAGGGAGTGGGTGTCGCAGGGGGAGTCGGCGTCGGCCATGATACGGCTGAGCTGGCTCGATGAACAGCTGGTGGACCGCGTATTGCTGTTTGACAGGCCGAACAAGATTGATCAGATCATGGCCGGCACTCTTGTGTTCAGCGATGGTACGACCATAAAGACCGGCGAACTGCCGGATGACGGCGCAAAAGGACTTGAAGTGAAATTCCCTCCGAAGAAAATCCAGTGGCTTGTTTTTGTAGTGGAGAAGACGAAGGGCACCGCGCAGAATATCGGCGTGGCAGAAATTGCTGTTTTCGGTCATGACGCTCGCGAGTAGACAACAAGAATATGAAAATTACACATATAGCATTATTTTGGTTGATGGCCGTCTCAAGTGCGGCGACCGGGGAAGCGGATCGCACACTGCCTGCTGATGAAGAGGGGTTTGCCTGGGAATCCTCAGTTCCTTCGGATTGCCCGTTTCCAGGATCCCCCAGCCTGACGGAGCGTGAAACTCAACTTCAATCCGCCGGGTGGGCGCTATGGCTTGTGTCTGCACGAAGTCAGACTTCTCGGTCCGCACTCATCGAAGTCTGACCTATCCCGTTGAAACTACCATGATACAACATCTCCTTAAATTGATCATGCAGCCCTAAGCTGCAATCCCAAAGAAGGGAATTCCAACCACTAAACAACTATGAAACCAACCGTAATCCTAACCGCAGCGCTGCTGTGTATTCTATCGCCGATCTCCTTCGCCAAGCCACTCAAGGTGTTCATCCTGGCGGGCCAGTCCAACATGGAGGGCCATGCCGCAATCAGTACCTTTGACTATATCGGCAAGGATCCGCTGACGGCACCCCTTCTCAAGGAGATGCGCAATCCCGATGGAACCCCACGGGTATGCGACAAGGTCTGGATGTCCTACTTGACCGGCCCTTATGATGGCAGTGCCAATGGCGAGGGCCTGGGCAAGTTGACCGCCGGCTTTGGCGCACGTGGAGATCAACCCACCAAGGGTGGCGGCAATATCGGTCCCGAGTTCACCTTTGGAATCTACATGGAGAAAGAGTTGAAGGAGCCCATTCTGATTATCAAGACCGCCTGGGGCGGCAGATCGCTCAACACCGAGTTCCGTTCGCCCAGCGCGGGGCAATACAAGCTGCCCAAGCTGATTCAAGATGAGTGGGACAAACATCCGCAAGGTGCCCACGGCATTCCCAAACTTGAGGAACGGAAAAAATGGCAGGATGACAAGGATGCAGCCTCAGGTGTATTTTACCGAATGATGGTTGAGCATGTGAAAATGGTGCTGGCGGATCCGAAGCGGGTCTGTCCCGCCTACGATCCCAAGCAGGGCTACGAACTTGCGGGATTTGTATGGCTTCAAGGTTTCAACGATCTAGTCGATGGGACCACGTATCCGAATGGCGATTATAGCGAATACTCCCGCCTCCTGGCACACTTCATCCGCGACGTGCGCAAAGACCTTTCCGCCCCGAAGATGCCATTCGTTATTGGAGTGCTGGGAGTCGATGGCGAGAGAAATGTCAACTTCCGCCAAGCCATGGCCGCTCCGGCTGCAATGCCCGAGTTCAAGGGCAATGTGCTTGCTGTAGATACCGCGCCTTTTTGGGATACTGTCATCGAAGCCGCACAACCCAAGCAGGGCGAGTATAACGAAATTGTCGGTACGGCTCGCACATTGAAAGCAGATGGCACTCTCGATACGGAACGGAAATGGGATAAGTTTTGGAAGCCGATTGGCAAGCCTCTCCCAGAGGAGCGGAACTGGCACTTCGTCACGGTCGATGCCACCGAAACGAAGGACAAACTGGAAAAATATGACGGCAGGCGATTCCGTGACATCACCCTGCCAGCGGGGATGGAGAATTGGTATATGCCGGACTTCGATGACAGCAAATGGACCGCGGGCAAGGCACCCATCGGCAAGGGCGTGTGGAAACACAGCGGAATCACCTTGGAAAAATTCCCCTCAACATGGGGGAAAGGCGAGTTCCTGCTGATGCGCACCACTTTTGAAGTGGATCACCTCGACTACGATTCCTATCGCATCGCGATTTTGGCGCGACAAGGGTTCCATGTTTATTTGAACGGACAAAAGATCCACACCTACATCTGGTGGCAGGACAAGCCGCAGTATGGTTCCATCGTCCTCGGAAACGAACAGATCAAACATTTGAAGAAGGGTAAGAACGTCTTGGCGGTCTATGCCAACGACCAATACTCCCCCGAATCCCCGGAACATTATGCCGCGCTCGATGCCTGGGTTGAGGGCATCACCAAGGTAGACCAGAAAAAGCTCGATCTCGCCTTGGAGGAAGTCCTTTCACCCAAAGACAGGGAAGCACTCAAAGGCGCCTCCAATGGCGGCTACCACTACTTTGGCAGCGCAAAGATCTTCGCCCAGATGGGCAAGGCCTTCGCCGAAGCGAACCTGAAGATGATGAAGTAATCAATTAGGCTGCTATCCCATGAAAGCGAAATCTAATTTCAACCACTATGAAATCACAAATAGGGCAGGGCACCCGGGCGGTCTGGGCGGGGGAGGAAGAGCACTTGCCTGGGGCGACCCAGGTGCCGGTGGTGTTGAGCACGGCGTTCGGCTACAGGGACATGGATGAATGGCTCGATGTGGCAACAGGCAAGGCCGAGGGGCATATCTATACTCGCAACAGCAACCCCACCATCGCTGTTTTCGAGGAGAAAGCGCGCCTCCTGGAAGATGCGGAGGCGGCGACGAGTGCGGCGTCCGGGATGGGCATCATCAGTTCGACCCTTTTTGCCCTCCTTGCCTCCGGCAACCGTGTCGTATCGGTCAAGGACACCTACGGCGGCACCAGCGCGATATTCAATGAATACATGCCGAAATTCAGGATCGACACGGTCCAGTGTGACACGGCCGACCATGACCAGATCGAGGTCGAGATCGCCAAAGGCTGCAACCTGCTCTATCTGGAAACCCCGACCAATCCGACCACCAGGATCATCGATATCGCCCGGCTCTCGAAAGTGGCGCACGCCCATGGTGCGGTGGTTGTGGTGGATAACACCGTTGCGACCCCGATCAACCAGAACCCGCTCCAGTTAGGGGCGGATGTGGTGGTGCACAGCGCCACCAAATTCCTCGGCGGTCATGCCGATGCCCTCGGAGGCGTGGCCTGCGGTCCCAAGCATCTGATCGATCAAATCCATCACTATCGTGAAATCCACGGGGCGGTGCTCGACCCCATGTCCGCCTACTTGCTGCTGCGCGGCATGAAGACCTTGGACTTGCGGGTCAAGCGGCAGAATGAAAGCGCCTTGCGCATTGCCCGGTTCCTCGAATCCCATCCGGCGGTGGAGCGGGTGTTTTACCCCGGGCTTGAGTCCCATCCCGGTCATGCCATCGCCCGGCAACAGATGAGGGGATTCGGCGGGATCCTGAGCTTCCTGTTGAAAGAAAACAGCCTCGACGCGGTCGGGCGGTTGATCCCTCATCTCCGCTTTGCCCATGCAGCCGGGAATCTGGGAGCAGTGGAAACGATCGTGGCCCCACCGGCGACCAGCAGTCATGTGGAATGCACACCGGAGGAACGCGCTCGGCTCGGAATCCCTGAAGGCTTGATCCGCTATTCGACCGGGATTGAGGATGTCGAAGACCTGATCGACGATTTGGCGGCGGCTCTTGAAGAGTATCAAATATGAAAAAGCTAGCATATATAATCGTCTGTATCGGTGTGGCGGCGAACGGTGTGGTCCGGGCGGCGGAGTCACCGGGAATCCCGATCGAGAGAATCGAGCCGACGCCATTGTTTCCGAAACCTGCGGAAGGCCAACCGCTCAAGCAATTGGCGCGGCTGCACGTGGATAACCCGGGCGAACCCGTTGCGGCTGTTGCCAGGGTGACGATGGGAGCCGGCAGTTCGGATACCCAGGATCTTGGCGTTGTCGCCAAAGGGAAGTCAGCGATCAACATCCTCATCCCGGACATGGCGGTGCCGGCTCCGGTGACGATTGAAGTCCTTGCCAAGGATGGAACGTCGCTGGCGGTGCGGAAGGCGGATTGGAAGCCGCAGAAGAAGTGGACGTTCTATGCCTGTTCCTACAGTCATCAAGACCTTGGCTTCGGCGATTACCCTCACCGGCTGCGCACCTCGATCCGGCACGAGAACATCCGGCTACCGCTGCGCTTTTGCCGCGAAACTGACGATTGGCCAGACGACGGGAAATATCGCTTCAACATCGAGACCAGCGAGCCGCTCACGAGTTTCATCAGTTTCAACGGCAAAGAGACCGCGCGCGAACTGGCAACGCGGATGCGCGAGGGCCGAATCGGGTTGGGCGGCTTGCACAACACCGCCAACACCGAGCAGCTGAGTCACGAATTGATGGCGAGGCTGTTCTACATGAGCGGTCGCCACGCCGTGGATCTGCTCGGCGTCCCCGCCAGCAAGACGACTCAAAATGACGACGTCATCGGCCTGACCTGGCCGCTTGCCACCTACGCCAAGGAAGCCGGCTTCGACTACTGTTTTCACGGCTTCAACCGGCTCACCATGCCAAATGTCGAGAATGGACGATTCATCAGTGATTATCCACCGTTGGACCGGGAGACTGGGCGCCACATATTCAGTATCGGCAATGAGCCGAACTTCTTCTGGCAGGGGCCTGATGGTCAGACGGTTCTGCGGCGGGCAACCACCTACGAGCGGCACGCGCTGATCAAGGGGCACTACGACCCCTCGCCTGAGTGGACGACGGTGCAGCGCGTCGAGTTGCTGATCCAGGCCCACGAGAAGATGAAGTGGCCGTTCAGCACCATCCTGTCGCAGGACGGAAGCGACTTCACTCTGGCGTGGCGCAAGGTTGCCGACGCCGTGCATCAATGGAACGCGCAGTACAGTTATCCCCGCCTGAAAGTGGCCACCTTTGACGACTACTTCCGTGCGATTGAAAAGGAAATGGCTGAGAAGAATATCAAGCTGAACACCGTTGCTGGCGATGAAAATAACCAGTGGTCCGATCAGGATTACGCCGCCGCCCGCGCGACGACCGAGGCCCGCCGGCTCAGCGAGGCCCTGCCGGCAACGGAGACGCTGGCCAGCATCGCCCATGCCCTTGCCGGTGGCGGCGACCAGTGGATCAACCTGTTCCAAGGCTATCACCGATTACTGCAATACTTTGAGCACACCAACGCGAAGGATACGCCCCGTGGCAACATGACATGGTATGAGACCGAGCTTCAAGAAAACCGCGAGATGGTCACCGAAGCCGCCAATTTTCAGCAGCAGGTGTTCACCAACGCCGCGCATCGACTTGCCAGCGTCGTCGCCCGAACCGGTGCGAAGAACCTCATCGTCTACAACCCGCTCCCTTATCCGCGCACCGACATCGTCCGGGCCAACATACCGGCGGCGGCGGTTGCAGACGACACCGGCAAAGAAACCACGGTGCAGCAATTGCCGGATGGGACGGCGATCTTCCTTGCCGAGAACGTCCCAGCCACCGGCTACAAGGTTTATTCGCTGACGGGCGAGCCGTGCGCCATCGTGGCCGCCGCTGACACCACAATGGAAAGCCGGTCCTATCGGATTCAGTTCAACCCCGCCACCGGCGCGCTCACCAGCCTCTTCGACAAAACGCTCGGCGTCGAACTCATCGAGACCAACGCCCCGCACGCCTTCAACGAATACCTCTACGAATTCCGCACCTGCACCGGCGGCCTGGACTACGATTCCCGTTGGAGTCACATGGAAAAAGCCGACTCCGTCACCGTCACCCGCGGCCCGGTCGCCGATGTGCTCACCGTCACCGGCAAAGCGGAAGGCGTGCGTGCGCTCAAACAAACGGTCATCCTCTACCACGACCAGCCGCGCGTGGAGTTCGGCATCTCGCTCGACAATGCGCCTTTCCACGGTCAGTTCACCCAGCAACACGAGGCGATCTTCGTCGCCTTGCCGTTGGCCGTTCCGAGCTTCGCCATCCGCCACGAACTTCCCGGCTGCGTCGCCGAGCCTTACCGGCAACAGGTCGAAGGCAGCGCCACCTGCCACTACGCGATTCGCAGCTTCACCGATTTGTCCAACGACAAATACGGCGTCACCGTCAGTCCCGTTGAAGGCAGCCTTGTCTGTTACGGCGAGCCGACCACGACTCCACTCACTGGTAGCGAATATCACTTCAAACGCAACCGCACCTATCCCACAACCAGCCGGCTCTATCTGTATCTGATGAACAACATGTTCGATTGCAACATTGCCGCGGACCAGCAGGGGCCTGTGTCATTCAACGGGTCCCTGCGCAGCCATGCGGGGGACTGGAAGACCGGAGGGGCTGATCAATTCGGGCGTGAAGCACAGCAGCCATTGATCTCCTGGAGGGCCGATGGAAAGAACAAAGGGAGTCTGGAATCAAGCGGGAGCTTCATGTCGGTCGATGTCCCCAATGTGATGTGCAGCGTGATAACGCCAGCGGAGATGAACGGGGACGGGTTGATTGTCCGGTTGAACGAGACCCAGGGTCGGGAGACAAGCGCGGTCGTTTCATTGCCGATGCTTCCGGAAATCAAGTCGGCCAGAATGGTGTCGCTGGTCGAGAACGATACAGGTGAAGTGTTGCCGGTAAACGGCAACTCGTTCCGTCTCACAATGCCGAAGTTTGGCGTCAAAACGGTTCGCGTTCGATGCGGAGCGGCGTCAGTGAAGGTGAATGACCTGGTGGCACAGTCCGTGGCCGATATGCAGGTGGATCTTAAGTGGGATTTCAAGGGTGACGGCGTCAGCCACTTTAACATTTACCGCGATACCCGGCCGGAGTGCGAGTCCACCATGCTGAATTTCATTGGCCAGTCGGCAGGGCCGGAGTTTTCGGATATCCCGCGGCCGAACATCGGGGGGTGGATCCGGAGTTGCCTTGTGCCTGGAACGAAACATTACTACCGCGTTGTTGCAGTGGACAGGGTGAACCATCGCATCGGAAACGGCAGTGTCGTTGAGGTCACGACTCTGGCATCGGGGGAGAAGAATCTGCCGCCCGTTGCCGTGGGGGGGGTGCGCCCGATTCTCGTCTCACCGATCACCCATGACAACACCGTCAACTTGTTGTTCAGAACATCCTGTGAACCGGATGTCACGCAGTATGAAGTGCACCGGAGCACGGCATCGGGCTTTGTGGCGGGCACGAATACCTTGGTTGGTGTCGTGAAAAGTGACGACGTTCCGCCACGCAGTGGTGGCTATGGCGAATCGCCGATTCAATACAAGAACAAGGACTACGATCATGCCATGTGTGAGGACAAGTCTGTGGAGCCTGACACCCAGTATTACTACAAGGTCTGTGCTGTTGATGCCGCCGGGCAGAATGGGGCGTGCTCCGGGGAAGTTTCCATCCGCACGAAAGCGCAGAGTGTTCCCAAGATTGGTGAATGAATGAATGACATTCCCGCGTCCGGCATCTGTTTGCGCAACTCACACCATTGTAAACTACCATGACTATGACCAGCAGAGAACGCTTTCTAACGGCTTTGACCGGCGGCACGCCGGACCGCGTCCCGATCGGCGACTACCTTTTCAGCCGCAATTTGTTGAAACGGGAACTCGACCATGTCCCGCAGCTTTACGAGGCGGATGCCCAGGTGAAACTTGCCACCAAACTCGGTCTGGATTGCATGTGGATCCCCATCAACGGCTTCTGCGGCACCGAGGAGGCCGCCCACGCCGAGGGGGAACACTATCAGGATGAATGGGGCGTGACCTACATCAAGAACGGCTGGCCGATCATGGCGCAGATCGATGTGCCGGTCAAAAGCCGGGCGGACTGGGAACGTTACACCATGCCATCGCCCGATGCGCCCCACCGCCTCAAGATGCTTGCCGACGGCACCCGGGCGAACACCGGCGACCTCGCCATCCTCGCCGGCGTGCTCGGCCCGTTCACCATGATGTATTGGTATCTGATGGATCTGGAAACGCTGTCGCTCGCGGTTTACGACGATCCGGCGCTGGTGCATGAAATGAACGACGCCTTCGTCGGCTGGGCGCTTGCCTCCGCCGCGCGCGCTGCGGATCAGGGCGGCGTGGACGCGTTCAGCATCTCCGACGACTGGGGCAGCACGCGGGCGCTGTTGATGTCCCCCGCGCATCTCAGGGAGTTCTTCATTCCGCCGTTCCGCAAACTCGTGCAGGGGCTCAAGAGTCTCGGCAAACCCGTCATCATGCACAACGATGGCCAAATATGGGATGTGCTCGACGATCTGGTGGACACCGGCATCAACGGCTTCCATCCGGCCGAACGCGCCGCCGGCATGGACCTCGCCAAGGTCAAACAACGCTACTCCCGCCGCCTCTGCCCCATTGGCAATGTGGACAATAAATTCGTCATGACCACCGGCACCCCGGCCGAGATCGAGGCCGAGGTCAAGGCGTGCCTGGCCGTTGGCAAGGTGGGCGGCGGGTATATCCTTTCCACCGACCACAGCATCCACGACGGCATGCCTTACGAAAACATCATGGCCTATCTCGAAGCGGGGAAGAAATACGGAAACTATCCTTGACGACCAACCCCAGGATCACCGGCTATATGACCCTCGAACAGCGCGTGATTTTCCGCATCCGGAAGCGATTCGAATTGGTGATCGCCACGCTCGTCTCATCGCTGGCCGGGTTTCTTTTCGGCTACGACAACATCGTCATCAGCGGCGCGATTGACTATCTCACGCGCTTCTTCCAACTCGACGCAGCGGGCACCGGCAGGGCGGCGGGCTGCGCGCTCATCGGCTGCCTTGCCGGCTCGGCCGGCGCGGGCGTGTTGGCGGCCCGGATTGGGCTGAAGAAAAGCCTCTCCATTTGCGCGGCGTGCTTCGCGCTGTCGTCGGCGGGCGTGCTGATTGCCGGCACATTGACCCAGTTTGTCATCTAGCGGATGCTGGGCGGCGTCGGCATCGGCGCGGCGTCCATCCTTACGCCGATGTATATCGCCGAGATCGCGCCGACGCTCATTTGCGGGCGCTTGGTCACACTCTATCAACTCGGCATCGTCCTGGGAATCTTCTCCGCCGTGCTCGTGAACATGCTCATCCAGCACGCGGGCGATGACGCATGGAACACCGCCATCGGCTGGAAATGGATGTTCTTTTCCGGGGTGCTTCCGGCGGTGGTCTTCGGAGGCGTGATCCTGCTTGCTGCGGAAAGCCCGCGCTGGCTTATGAAAGTGGGCCGGCGAGCCGAGGCGCTGGCGGTGCTCACCCGGATCAACGGCAGCGCCATCGCGGAAAACGAGGCGCGGAGCATTCAGACCTCGCTCACCGAGGAGGAGGGAAAGTTCTCGGAGTTACATGAATGCAGTGGTCGACGTTGCGGTGCCGGACGGCGCATCACTCAGGCTACAGAAAGACAGCGGGGATGTGGGTATCAATCTGGATTTCATTACTCTCTCCTCCCCCAGTTCCGTCAAGGATATTCGGACATCTGGCCAAGGGGGGGGGTGAATAATGTTTCGATTTCCGACACAAAGCGGTAACTGCTGAGAATGGCGACCAACCCCTTTTCTCACCCTGGGCAGTAGGCGATCAAGGCCGTGTCATCGCTCTGGCGACCTCCAAAGACTTGAGAAACAAATCCAACTAAAAGAACAGGGGTGAAATGCATGAAAAAGAAAACAAAGATTGCTCAAATCCATGAACACGTTTTTGTAAATACCGATCCGCGCCTCGGTGCCAGCCCGTCTCCTGAGTCCTTCACGGAAGTCTTCCGCAATTTCCTGCAGCCAGCGTTCGCGGCAGGCAGCTCCTTGCCAGATGGACCGCCTCAGCTCCAGTTGCATCTGGCAAGCAGCGGGGTTGAGTTCTTGCCGAGGGCGGAAGCCCGGCTTCCCCGACGAAGCAGAACTGGACTCAGTCGCCCACGATCCGGAGCACGTAGTTCCTGCATCCGACTTATTTGCCATACCGCAACTCGAGTTGCACGTCGTCGGGATCGATCTTGTTATCCTTGAGAAAGGTCTTGAGGCGATTCTTCATGGCCTGTTCGACCTCCGGGCTGGGTACCCGGTGATTGGGGGTGTATCGCTGATCCGCGAAGCCGTCATTCAGGAGGGGCCTTGCGAGGAACTTCGGTCTCCAACGTCCCGCAAGCTGTCAGAGCCCTTGCGCAAGGCGCTGTGTTCCTCTGCGAGTTCCATCAGGAACCCGCTCAGCTTGTTGTAGGCGTCGGTCGAGATGCCTTTGAATTCAACATGGATCTCGACATGTCCCGTGGGAAGGGGATGTGGCGACGAGACCTGAGGCGGTCGGCATCCCCAAACGAAGGTTGCGAGAAGCGCAGTCATGAGCATTTGTTTGTTCAGGCATTTCATTCTATTGAGGGTGGTTGGGTGGACTGCGGGAAACTAGCGTCAAAGGGCGATCCGGCAAACGCATTCAGGTGGCTTCCCCCGTCCTTTCACTCGATCTGCCGGGTGTTCATCATAACAGGTGTGTATGGTTTGTTTTCATCACTCGTGGTCAGTTCCACTTGTCGGTGCGGAAACAAGACGCGGGTAGGCCCTCCTTACGTAAGTATCGTGATCCACTTCTACTTGCTTCGATCAAGAATGGCCACGTCGCAGAACGTGAGCGCGGCAATTCCGTTGGTACCGAAAACCAGGTCATTCTGGTTCCAATTCATTTCCTTGAGATAGGTGATCTTGCCGGCCGTGGCGGGTGTCTTCAGCTTGAGCGTGACCACCTTCCCGTTCACCGCGCCCGCCGCCACCTGGTCCTTTTCGCCATCCAGATAGAACTGCCCCGCCAGCGAATCCAACCAAATCACCGGTTGGTCAAACTCCAGGGCAATCGCATCCTTGGCGGCGCTCGCATAATACGCCTGCTTGAGATTTGGCGCCGTGATGGATTCGGCGACCTTTCTGCCATAGAAATCCCGTTCGATCAGAGGCTGGATCAAACGCGCGAATTCCGACCAACCGACCAACGGGTAATGGCAGGGGCCGGCCGGTTTGATGCCGAGCGTGGACATGACATCCATGTTGGAATAGAGCCGTGGCAGCGTCCGCTGCACCTCGCGCATCATGTCCCCGTGCCCGTTGCCCATGCTGCACGAGTTGGGCCAAATCTGATAGACATAGTAGTGTCGGAGGTTCGGCATGTCCTGTTTCCAGGCGGCTGACATGTCCAGGAAATACTGCTGATGGAATTGCCACCCGTAGCCGCCATCGGGCCCATCCGCACCCTGGTCGCTCTCGCCCTGGTGCCACAGGACGGCACGGATACCGTGCGTCATCCGGGCCTGCCGAACCCGCCAGAGCATCCGCCCGTATATCGTCTTCAGATCGGTGGGGTCGGCTTCATTACGCTGATGCTGGTCGATACGGGTGCCACCCGCGGCACCATTGATGATGAAGATCGGGATCTTCTGGCTTTGCACCAAGCGCTTGGCGAGTTCCATGCCCCACCAGCCGAGTTCCGCCATTTCACCCTTTTCGGCCTTCCACACCGGACTACACCACAGATTCCGCCGGGGACCTTTCTCCTCGCCCCCCGGCCGCCCGTAACTGCGGATCCATTCACTGGTTTCCGACGGTGACTTCTCGCCGGTATCCGTCGCCAGCGCGTTGGACTGTCCCTCTATCAGATAGGCGTCGCCACAGACCAGATCGCTCACGGTAGCGACGGGGGTCTCGGCCCCGCCGGTCCTGGTTCCGAACTCCACCTTGTATTTGATGAGGCCCGGTTTGAGTTTGATGGAGAACGCATAGCTTTTGTCCGCGGTGGGTGTTTGGGATTCGGTTTTCAGGAGCTTGTCATCCGCATATATCTTCAGGAACACCGTGTCGGCCTTGTCAGCCAAGGTTCCATTGTAATGGAGCGTGCCTTCGTTCTTGTCGTCACGGGCAAAGAACTGGCCGTCCTCGGGTTTCTCATCCTTGGCGGGAATCCGCTCAACCCACGGGTCTTGCGCCGGTTCGGTGACCTGGATCACGGCCGAGGCCACGGTGGCCACGCCGCCGTTATCGACCGCCACCGCCACGGTGATCAGACCGGTGTATTGCGAGCGTTTGAGAATCAGTTTCCCGGGCGCGATCTCCTTGGTCACGGCACCGCCCGAAACAGTCCACTTGCAAGGCGTTTCCCCGGCGCCCTTGGCAGTCATCGCGGCAAGGTTGCTTATGTTAGACAGAACTTCAATCGCATCCCGGCCATTCCAGGTGGTGGGTGCCTGGAGCGTCACGACCGGTTCGGGAATCGTCTCCTTGATGGTCACCGGCACGTCCTTGGTCTTGACCTCGTTGGCGCACACCGCCTTGAACTGGAGCACCAGAGAGGTATCTCCCACCACGCGTCCGGCATCGAACGTGTAAGCACCCTGGTCCACGCCGACCACCGATTCCGCGCCATTCCGCTTGAGAATCCAATACGTCTTTTGGGCACCTCCGACTTGCGCGGTCACCGTCGCGCTCTTGCCTTCCTCGACCGTGACGGCCGCTGGCGAAACCGCGAACGCGTCACCCGGCTTGACCAGGCAACCCACCATGGTCTGCCGGGGATTCTGACTTTCATACTCCATTCTGACCCAGTCCGGCGAGCGGACGACCTTGGAAAGGCGCACCTCGTCCATGTCGCCGACAAACCGGTAATTGCCATACCAACCGCCGAGATACATCCTGGCAGGACTCTTGACGGCCAGCGGGGTGCCGCGGTTGTTCCTTGCGCCCTTGGATGACCCGCCCGCATTCTCGCCGTCCAGGACCCCATTGACGTAAACCCGCGACTCGCCGCGCTTATAGGTATTGACCACATGGATCCATTGTGACATGGGAATCTTGCTGGCCCCAGCCACGTTGCAATCCGCAAAGAAGCAATCCATATTGAGGTGCGGGGGACTGGTCACTTGCATCACCACCTTGCCCTGCCACTCCTGGTTTCCCCACCCGACGATATCGATGTTTGTGGCCTCAGTCTTGAACCATGCCTCGGTCGTGTGCGGACTGTCGCCGACAGGCAGGGTGGTGATCTTCTCCCCGCAGTTGATTCCCTTGCCGATGTCAAACCGCCGCCCCCGTCCGATCATTCCTGCCGCTGGCACCGTGCCGACATCGGTGGGTGACAAGGTGCCGAGTTCGTCTTTCACGGAATCGCCCATGTGCATGACGCAAAGATAACCATTCGACTCGTTGAACACAGCCGCGCCATTGGACTCGGCGGCCGCATCCGCCTTGCCCCAATACATTTTGATTTCCTGTCGCGCGTTGCCCTTGATCACCGGGATGCGCACCCAGCTGCTGGCGACACCTTTCGTCACATCCCAGTCCTCGATCTGATAGGCCAGCGGTTTGCCGTCGGCTGAGAAACGGAGGTCCTCGCCATGGGCATTCGCCTGGGTGAAATCGAAGACTTCCCGGTTCAATCGCACCAACAGCGGGAAGTTTTCCTCCGCAGCCGAGGCCGGAAGATTCGCGCCGTCCGGAGTGGTTAGGATATAAAACGACCCCCCATGCTGCCAGCCCGGGTATTGGGCGCGACCCATCGCGAGGGACACCAGCAGCATAGCCGCACCGATCACAATTTGTTTTTTCATATGATTTGCAGCAACTCATACCCGCAATCGGTGCCCCTTCTTTCACATTGCGCCATCCACGGTGCGGAGCCGCCACTGCTCCAGCGTCGGATTCGGGATTTCCCCGCGCAACCACGCTTCGCCGCCCTCCTTCTCACAGACGCTGTGCCATGCTTATGGTGTATCGGAGCTGGTGTCTTGGTCAATGGCTGCCATCCCTGTTTGCCGGCACCATCAGGCTGAGGTTCCTGCTTTGGAGATCGACATTGAAAAGGCCGGGAACTTCCCAGTCGATCTTCATGCCCGTTGGACGACAATCGGAGGGATCGTTGGAGCCTTTGAGAAATTTCACCTTTCGCATTCCTGACGTCGGCAAATTCCGAGAGGAAAAAAAAAGACCTTGTGAAACCGAGTTGTTTCAGCAGCGGCCCCACATACGTCGCATGACTGGCGCAGCCATCGTCGAACGTGAGAACCACCACCTTCGCGGGAATCGGCTTGCGCAGAATCCGCGTGGGGTCGTCCTTGATTCCGTGGAAAATCGGAACGTCACAGAACGTGAGGGCGACTATGCCGTTTTGCCCGCGCATCACCCGTTCCTGCTTCCGCGAACCACCGTCAACATACCCGATCGTTTTCGCGCTTGATGCCAGCAAATGCCGCGAATGCCGTGTGTTTCGCTTCACGCACCCGCCAAAGGAGCCGTCCGTAGATCGTGGTTTCGTCTGTTAGGGATTCAGAGCTGCGCACATGTTGCTCGATGCGGGTGCCTCCGACGGCACCGTTGATGATGCAGACCGGCATATTCGGTTTTTCCATGCTCCACTCTTCCTTGGGGTTTGGCGGAGGTGGAGAATTCGCCGCCTTCCTTCACCAGCGTTCTGACGAGCGTTTGGACGGTTTCTGGTTTTCGTATTGAAGTTTCACCCAATCGGCGGAGCGCGTCACGCGTCGAGACGCGCACTTCGTCCATGTCACCAATGTACTTGTATCCGTTAGACGCATTGAAAATCGCTTTGCCGTCTGACTCACTGCTTGCATCGGCCTTGCCCCAAAACATCTTGAGTTCCTGCCGTGCGTTGCCCTTGAGCGTGGGTATGCGCACCCAAATGGCGGCCATTCCGGCCGACGCGTCCCACGCTTCGATCTGATAGGCCAACGATGCGCCCGCGCTGGTGGCGAAGCGCACATCCGCGCCGTCGGGCTTGGCCTGGCTGAAATCGAACCAGCCCTTATCAAGCCGCACCAGGAGCGGAAAACCCTCTGCCGTGGCCGTGGCCGGCAGGTTCGCGCCATCCGGCGTGGTAAGCAGGTAGAGCGAGCCTGAATGTTGAAAGCCCTGGTATTCGGCAGAAGCCCAAGGGGTGAATCCAGCGAGTAAAGTAATGGCGAGTTGTAGCAGTTTCTTGTTCATATGGGAACTCCTGTCAACTATCTTACTGAACCAGTTTGGTGGTTGTTGTTCGGCTTTTGGTGCAGTTTCGGTCATTTTGAACTTTTTCATAAATTTCCGGAGGTGCCCATCTTCTAGCGTGGTTTGGGCGTTGCATCTGCGGCCAAGTCGCCGCAAGCGAATTGAATGCCGCCTCAGTTCCGGCTCCTCGATGACAGCCGTTATCTTCTCATGCCAGGGGTGGTCAACGGAGTAAGCCCCCTGAAGCTGCCCGAACTCCGGCCAGTCCAGGAAGGTGTGCGCCGAACAGTGGATGCCGACATAGCCTTTGCCGCTTTCCACGAAATCCATCAGGTTTTGCTTCAAGACCGCATCGGTGAACTGCGTGAAGCAGGTATTTAGTTCTACTAAGTTAAGATAAGTTAAGATAAATCTTGACATTTTGCCGCGCCCTGTCAAATTTCGCGCGGCGGGCGATCAGCCCGGTTTTCCGCCACCTAACAACTAACGTGCCGTCCCCGCGACGGTGAAAAAAAATGAAATCAGCCTTACGGCCACAGGTGTCGCCACGCGTCTCAAAGCGTTTTGCGGCATGATCACCCATCTGTTCGCTCCCACCAAGAAGCGTGCTGAGAACAATGCCGTTCACGCCAGGACGTATCTCCAAGGATTGCTCTCGGAAACGCCCCGGAAGAACTCGGAGGCGATAGCTGACGCGGCGAACGACACCGAGGCCCAGGACCTTCAGAACTTCATGACGGGCAGCCAGTGGAAATATGAAGATGTATTGGCACATGCGGCCAGGCAAGCCAACCAGCGTATAGGAAATCACCCTGACACCATGCTGGCGATTGACGAATCAGGCTTCACCAAGAAAGGCGTTTCCTCGGCTGGGGTCGCCCGCCAATACAACGGTCACGGCGTGTTTAGCAGCCTGTCAAACGGTGCCAATGCGACCCTCATAGGAGCAAGCCTGCTGCTTCCCCCCGACTGGGTCAAAAACGAGAAACGCTGCCTTAAAGCGGGAATTCCGAAGGAGAAAATCAGGAAGGCTAGCAAAATCGACCTCGCCCGCGAACTCATCGAGCAAGCAGACGCCCACGGCGTTCAATGCGCTCGCATCGGAGTCGATGGTTTCTACGGACGTGACATCTCTTTTCTTTGCTGGATTGAAGATCGCGGCTGTGAGTTTTACGCCGACACCCCCAAGAACACGTACGTTTGGCTTGGCAAACCCCAGGGCGACCAGCGCCCCACCAGTCCTGGCAAACACGGGGCACTCAAAGTCAGCGAACTTTCCCGTCTCAAGGGATCGTGGGAAAAGTCCAAGCGCATCAAGATACGGGATGCCGAAAACGGCCCTGTCATAGTCGAGAGTTTGGTATGCCGCGTGTGGACATGGCCCCCCGGAGGACAGGCTCCGCGCCAATGGTGGTTGCTTGTAAGCAGAGACCGGCTCACAGCACTCGCGATGTGGTGCAGCTACTCGACTGGTATTTTCGCGC
>JAPLUI010000017.1 GCA_026397725.1 Verrucomicrobiota bacterium
ACTCCTTGGCCACCAACCCCACCGCGTCCGCAGGGTAGATCGCCCTCAGGCGTTGCAGCAACTCCGCATCCGTCAGCCCGCCCGTCGGCATGGGCGCAACCTCAAGCAGGATGTGAACGTGGTTCCCCATCAGGCAGTAGGACAACACCCGGCAGCCCGAGAAATTCTCATACATCCGCGAATAGCAGCGGAACTGCTCCTTGTCCTCCGCCTCGAACGCCAGCCGCCGCTCCACCACCCGTGTGACGCAGTGGTAAATCACGGGTCTCTCGGTCGAGTCCTTCCAGGGTGCCAGCCAGCGTGCGCGTCTCATCGGAGTGGGAGTGGTTTGGGGTGGCGGCCTCAGTCGTCGATGCGGGGGGGGAATCGGGGTCGCCGACAGGAGACTACCCCATTTCGGCAGTGGGTCAACAACAATCTAAATTATTTTTTCGTCCCCTAATATGTGCCTGTTGCGCGCCCGGATCTTTGCCGGCGACAATCCCAAATCACCCGCCGTTGGCCGGCGCTTCCAACGCCTCTCGCCGGTGGCCCAGGTCACGGTGCCGCAAGGACTGAAGGCGGACGACCGGTATCGCCTGGTGTTTGTCACCAGCACCAAAACCTGGGGTTGGTCGGGCGCGGATCCCGCCGCACCCATGACCATTGCCGACTACAATGCCTTCGCCACCCGCACCGCCACCGCGGTTCCGGCCCTCGCCGCCCTCAACACCACATGGCATGCCATCGTCACGGCCAAACCGGCCGACGGCCCCACTGTCATCGCCAGGACCAATACCCAAACCGACCCGGCCAAAGACGGCAACGGTGTGCCCATCTACAATCTCACCGGCGCCCTCGTGGCTAACAACAATTCCGACCTGTGGGACGGCACCATTCAAAACCCGATCGACATGACCGAACTTGGCACCAGTCCACCCGATCTGGGCGGCGGGAACTTTCTGGTTTGGACCGGCTCGACCAGTTCCGGGGGCGAAAACTCCGATTGGTCCTTGATTTCGTCCGCCGGCTGGAAATACTATGGCAACGCGATGCTCACGGACACCATCAACGGAACCCCGACACTCAGTTGGATCGCCTCGCTCGGCGGCGAAAAGGCTGGCCCTGGGACAAGGAGAAACTCAAACTCCCAATGCCGATCTACGTCATGTCCGGCATCCTCACCGCAAAATAATGCACACCTGCAGGAAACCAACTAACAAGAATGAACCCTGACCACCACACCTCCCGCCGCACACAATCTAACATCACAATCAACACGTCACCCCGCACCATGAAAAATTCAATCCACACCATCATCAAACACCCGCGCCTTACGCCACGGGCCATGCTGGCCATGGCCGCTGTCTCGCTGCTCTCGCTGACCACAGCCGCCCGGGCGGCGCTGCTCGCCCACTGGACCTTCGACGAGGCCGGCGGCGCGGACTGCGCGGACGCCAGCGGCCATGGCTACCGCGCGTCCTGCGCGGCACCTGCGGCGGCGCTGAGCCGGGTCGCGGGCGTTTACGGCAACGCGCTCAATCTAGCAGGTGCTCACAACCTCAGCGTTCCCGGCGGGCCGGATTTCTCGGGGATCAGCCAGTTGTGTTTGAGCGCGTGGGTGAAGCCGACGGCGTTCGAGCAGTACACCGAGATTTTCCGCAAGGAGGATGGGGACCGGCGCGTGTTGTTCTCATTCCAGGAACGTGGCACAGTCCTTTCCCTCGGATTGAACATCGGCGGCTATGTGGAATGTGACGCGCCGCTCAAGCCCGAGCAAGTGCTCGACGGCCAGTGGCACCACTGCGCCGCCACCTTTGACGGTGATACCATGCGGGTCTATCTGGACGGCAAGGAAATCGGATCGCTCAAGCGGCCGGGGACCATCTCCGCAGGCGGCACGGCCCCGGGCTGCATCGGCTCCCAGAGCGGCGGCGAGTGCTTCCAGGGCACGCTGGACGATCTGCGGATCTATCCGGAAGCCCTGCCGCCCAACGTGATCAGCGCCATCGCCACGCGCGATCTGGCAGCCGAAGCCCGCTACCGTGAACAACAGGCGAAACTCTCGCAGGCCATCACCGATCAACTCGCCAGCTTCATCGTCCCCGGGCGCTCCTTTGCCGCAACCCTCGCCGCCGCCAAGCAGGCCATGGCAAAGCCGCGGGCCGACAACACGCCGCCGCCCGCCGGTTCGCTGGGAGCCGCGGTGCATGACCTGCTCGCGAAGACGTTTCCCGAAGAAACCAAGGAGTTCAGCCGCTTGACCCGCGGCGGGATCGTTGAGTATCTAACGGGTGCCGACAACTCGGTCTGTGCCACCGCGATCAAGCAGTTGCTGGGACCGATGACCGAATCCATGCCGTTGACCGAGGACCAGTGGCGGCAGCGGCCGGCCGAGGACCGCACGAAATGGGAACCGATCAACGCGCTTAACACCGCCTTCGATGCCCTGTTGAAGCAAGGGGACGCCGCCCGTTGTGCGCCGGAATGGGTCGAGTTGCTGTTGCGCACCGCCAAGGCCTACGGCCCCACCGTCGAGCAGCGTCCGGGCGGCGAACCCGTGGCACCGTGGGTGCTGCCGGCCACCCCGGAAACCCGCACGCTTGCCGCCGCAGAAGCCCGGAAGGTGTTGGAGCGCGACTGGCTCCATCAGGCCGGCGGAAGTGCCGCCCCGGCGCGGATCAAGGCGGAAATCGGCTGGGCCCGCGAAATCGCCGCCAGAATCAAGGCCGATGTCGCCGCCGAGTTGCTGGAACTAACGGAAATCGAGCAGCAGCTCGCGAAACTCCAACAGCCGGACGAGCCGCTGTATTTCCGGGTCAGGGAAATCAAGCGCCGCATCATGCTGAAGAACCCGGCGGTGGATTTCGATTCCGTGGCCTTTGTGGACATGCCCTTTCCGCAGGGCTCCGAATGGCCGCACGAAACCCGCCACCGCCTGGGCTACATGGCCGTGCCGGGTGCCCGCTTGTTAGTATTGCACGGCCTCTCACCGGCGGGCGAACTCAAGCAGTTGATGCCACAACTACCATTGCACGGCGCCTTCTGGCGTCCCGATGTTTCCTACGACGGCAAGCAGGTGCTCTTCTGCTTCCATCCGCACAACGAGAAGTCATTCCATATCTACGAAATCGGCGTCGATGGCAAGGGCCTGCGCCAAATCACCTCCGGCCCGTATGACGACCTCGATCCGGTCTATCTGCCGGATGGCAAACACATCCTCTTCAGCAGCACCCGCAGCAACACCTATGTGCGCTGCATGCCGCCGACCAACGCCTATGTGCTGACCCGTTGCGACAACGACGGCAAGAATATCTATCTCATTTCGTCTAACAACGAACCCGATTACCTGCCATCCGTGATGAATGACGGCAGGGTGATCTACACGCGCTGGGAATACACCGACAAACCGCTGTGGCGGGCGCAGAAGCTTTGGACGCTCAATCCGGACGGCACGGCGAACAACATGTTCTGGGGCAACCAGAGCGTGTGGCCCGATCTGGTCAAGGATGCGCGCAGCATTCCCGGCAGCCAGCGCGTCA
Organism: Verrucomicrobiota bacterium; assembly: GCA_026397725.1. Lineage (GTDB taxonomy): Bacteria > Verrucomicrobiota > Verrucomicrobiia > Verrucomicrobiales > Akkermansiaceae > Luteolibacter. The sequence goes on from JAPLUI010000017.1 coordinate 3,522, forward strand.
TGTTCACCGGCAGCGCCCATCACAATTGGTTCGAGGGATCGGTGGGGATCATCGATCAGTCAAAGGGCTACAATTTCCCCGATGGCATCACCAAGGTTACTGCGGATGTCGGCTGGCCGGAGGTGGGCAACGGCCCCGTGGATCCCATCGAGTCGCCCAAATACCATCCCAGCGGCGGGTATGGCGCGTATTACTCGCCCTATCCGCTGAGCGAAAAGGATTTCCTCGTCTCGGCGAACCGGGCCGGGAAGTTCATGCTCTTTTTGATGGATGTCGATGGCAACCGCGAGTTGATCTATGAGGGATTCCATAACATCTTCCACGCCATCCCCGTGAAACCGCGGCCGCTGCCGCGGGTGATCCCCGACGTGGTCAAGTGGCCCGCGCCCGCCGACCGCCTCACACCGCAAGAGGGCGTGCTGTTCAGCTACAGCGTCTATCAGGGCGTGCCCGACCCGCTGGTCGGCAAGGCGAAATTCCTGCGAATTCTAACAATCGACCACAAGACCTACACGTATTGGGCCTCGCGGCCCTATCTTTCCACCGGCCCGGTCGTCTCCGGCGTCCAGTCGGAAGGCGTCAAACGCGTGCTCGGCACCGTGCCGATCCTCGAGGACGGCTCGGTGTCGTTCAACGCACCGGCGGGCATTCCAATGCATTTCCAATTGTTGGACGGTCAATACCGCGCCTTGCAGACGATGCGCTCCTTCACCAGCGTGATGCCCGGCGAGCGCCGCGGTTGCATCGGTTGCCACGAGGTGAGCGGCAGCGCGCCCCCGACGGGCGGGCCGCCACCCATCGCCATGACCCGCGATCCGGTCGCCATCACTCCGCCGCCATGGGGCAAGGATACGGTAAGCTATGCCCGCTATGTGCGGCCGCTACTCGACCGCTACTGTGTCGAGTGCCATCAGAAGGATGCCAAGGCCAAAGCCAAGGTCGATCTGACACCCAAGCCGGGCCAGTTGGGGTGGGACCAGACGTATTGGCTTTTCACCGGCAATCCGACGTGGGGCGCGGCCTACAAGCTCCCCGATAATCCGCCGCCGGGATTCGGCATCGCCGACATGCTGATGGTGGAAGGATACGCCACGACCGATCCGCTCGCCTATCGCACGCCGCCACCGATGACCAAGCTCTCGTACAAGAGTCGGCTCGTCGAGCTGGTTTCGGGCGGCAAACATCACGACGTCAAGGTGGATGAAATCAGCCGGCAGAAATTGATCGCCTGGGTGGACGCGATGTGCCCCTATATTGGCGATGAGGAGATCCGCCAGATCGACGATCCGGTCTTCCCGGGCATTGACTGGCTGGCGGTGCGGCCGCGCGTCAAGACCGCGCCCCGCATCATCCGGCCCGGACCCGTGGATTGACCCGGAAAACCACGGCTGATCCCAAGAAGCAGTTAGATCAACCGCGGATTTCAGTAGAGTAGAGAGCAGCGGGCGGCTTGCGCCAATCCCGCTGCTCCCCCTCGTCAAACCGGACGTGCAGATTTCCCGCATCCGGCTTTCTTGCAAGCATTTCGTCATAGGCGTTGAAGTCCAACGCTTTCTGA
>JAPLUI010000136.1 GCA_026397725.1 Verrucomicrobiota bacterium
CGCGGCGGCAGCAGGGACGTTGTGGAGTGTTAGGGATTTGCAGAAGGGGATCGGGTGAGGATTCGCGGGGTGGCAACCTGGCAACGCCACTGCCGAACTGTGGCAAGGCTGGTTGCCCCCGGCAGGCCAGCCCGAATCCCGGCCCGGCTGCGCACGGGCTCCGATCGATCTGGTCCACTCACCCGAACCACATCTCCAAATCCGCCATCGCGGCCCTGACGTTGCCCTTGGCCCCTTCCGCGATCTGACGGGTGATGGTGATGGGAGCGCCCCAGCGCCGGGCGAGGAATGCTGCGAGAGCCTCGTTTTCCGGTGGCTGGAGGCGGACCGATTGGAAGCGGGTCTGGAACCGTTTCGTTAGACTGGCCACATCGAGATTCGTGGTGCCGAGGAACGCGTGTTCCGGGTTTCATGCGGTCGAGGTAGGTGAGGGTTGCTGCCCACTCTTGCCGGTTCAAGCCGCCGGAGAATTCAGAAAATTCGCAGAATTTGCCTGGCAATGCGGGCCGGAAAGCTATCTTCGCGTTTGAGGAAATTTTCCATAATTCTGACGAAATCCCCCATTCCGCTGCATGATCCCGCCGGACCAACGCCTTGGTCGGCTCCGGTACTGCAGTCGCTGTTCCGGCCCCCTCATCCCCCTTTTCCTCGCCCTCCGGGCCGGCCACCGGCTCTTTTAACGGCCTTCATCCCAAAGCAATTTCCTAGCAGTATCCGACCCCTCCTTTCCCCGCAACCCATTTTCTCCCGCTCTCCGATCCGCGCCTCGGCTGTCCCAGGCGCGGTCACCCCACAAGCAGATTCCTATCAACCAACAACCAAACAGAAAGTCGACCCTATGCGCACTAGACCAATCCAACACGCCACCCTGCTCGCGCTTGCGGGCCTGTATGGCGCACTCTTCCTTCAAACTTCAAGCGGGGCGCTCACTGTCTTGCCTGGCTGGGATCTTTTCACGACGGATTCGAGAACCACGTTTAATGGGGTCCATTGGACGGGCGTTCCCCTCAGCACCTACAATTTTGGCGGATTGATCGGGACCCAATACGTGGGCACCACGGACACAATCATGCAGCGCATGGGCACCAGCGGGAATGGCGAACAAATCACCCTGCGACTCGACGTGCTGCAATTCGTCAGCACAGATCCGATCTTTGGGCCAGGACTTTATGGATACATCACCCTCCAGACCGGTCAGGCTAGCGGCGGAACTGTCACCATCAATAATGACTTCACGTATAGCGCCCAGTTCAACGTGTATTATGACCTCCATGTCGGGTCCTTGAATGGCGATGTTTATGCCAGCGGAGAAATAGCCAATATGACAGGATCGGGCAACTGGCAGCACGACCCGACGGCTGACGCTCTCACTATTCCAGGGGTGAATTACCACTTGAACGGCACGCCCCCTACTTACTCGGACGGCAATACCGCTAACGACTTCTGGCCTATTGGTGTTGGTGGTGATGTTCCCGGCAGTTTGATCACGGAGAGTGCTTCGGCCTTCGACGAGACCCACGTGTTCTTCACCACCATCATCCCTGAACCATCGAGCCTCGCGTTGCTTTGCTTGGGCGTGTTCAGTCTGGCCATCAAGAGGCGGCGAACTTACAATCCAGGCCACCTGAGACCCAACCACCAAATAGGCACTCAGTAGAGGCGGAAACTCCTTTAATAGAAGAAAGTTCCCGCGAATTCTGTTGCGCCGGCCGGGGATAGATGGTTCGGTACCCGCGTCACGGGTGCTTCCACTGCGGGGTTGCCTGAGGCCTCGAAACCTTGGAATAACCACAGATGAGAAATATGAACCCTGTCAATTGTTAGGCTAGAGGTAACTGGCCATGAGGTGGCGCAGGGCGTCGAGAGACTGCCTGTAGCAAGTCCGATTTGTGAGGTGAATGCGTATCCAGCGGATGAACTGAGAGGAAGGCCGAGAGAACCTCGTTTTCCGGTGGCTGGAGGCGGACTGATTGGAAGCGGGTCTGGAAGCGTTCCGTTAGACTGGTCAGGTCGAGGTTCGTGGTGCCGAGGAACGCGTGACCCGGCCTCATGCGGTCGAGGTAGGTGAGGAGCATGTCCTGGGCATCCTTGGAGCAGCGGTCCAACTCATTCACTATTTTGATAGACCACGGCCCGAAGACTGACGAGTAGGCAAGCGAGCGGGTCCATTCACTTATCCTGGAACGGAATTTGGAAAACCGCGGATTACGCGGATTACGCGGATCAAGCAATGGGAAACCGTATAACTCGCCCTTTGGGTGAAGCAACTTTCTGGCGTAACTCTCAAAATATCAGCGTAATCCGCGTAATCCGTGGTTCTCATTCCTCGATTGTCTTGGCGTTCCTTGCTTTCTTTTGCGGCTGGTCATCTTCGCTTAGGGGTTAGACATTGCCTGCCCGGCGGAATCCGCAGGGCTGGACGGGACGCAACAGAAAATCTGAAACCCAAGCACAGACCAAGCTCTGGCACCACGCCCACGGGGGAATAGTGCGACTTTTCCCGCAGGGGAAAAGTAGTCATAGACGCGCCGCCACAGGCCGCGGCATCCCCGGCCACCTTTCGGCGGTGAATTCTCAGCAGCATGTCGGCAATGGCCACCGCGCCTTTCCGGTAGCTCGGTGATCGCATAGACGATGCCGCTGAGGCATTCGAGCCCCAGCAGTTTCTTCATCTCCCGGCGGGCGTCACGGGGACAGCCCCTAATGTTCTGACCAAGCTGCGGCAGGGCGTGATGGCCTCGGCACGCCCTGACTGCCCTGCGGCTGCAACGGCCCATGAATATGCCAGGGTGCTGCGCTTTTCTTGCGCTGGCCAGGTGCCACACCAGCGCGCCGCCCATGCGGGCGGAAAAGTGGGCGGCCCGAGGCCGGGCCGCCCTACCATGCCCGGCAGGGCGTGACGGCCTCGGC
>JAPLUI010000532.1:0-8108 GCA_026397725.1 Verrucomicrobiota bacterium
CAGGCGTCCGCCATCCGATGATGCCATCCCCGCCCCGTGTTTGAAAACCTCCCGCAAGGCCGGACTCCGGTGCAGCGGCCGTGCAAACTGCCCCGAGCGCCGACCGAGTTCCTCCCGGATCGCCCGCCGCAATGCCTTCGGCACGAGCCCCACCCCAGAGAACGCCTCCCGCACCTCCAGAAAGTCAGCCTCCACCTGCCCTTCCATCGCCTGAAGTTCGGGGCTGCCCGCTTTCAGCAACTCGGCAACCGGCAAATCAACCGCCTTGCACACGCCGACCCAAAAGTGCGCAAGCCCGATCTCGGAAAACCCCGCATGCGCGGCTTCCGCCTCGGCGAGGCTCCAACAGATGTCAAGGGAGGGGGATGTCATGGGCTCTCCTTTGGAATTGGGAGAATTCGCTTCTGCTCATATCAGACTCATCTGCAGAATCAAAAGAAAAGCAATTGGCGCAGGACACGGGAGACGGGAACAATAGGCATTCGTTCGGCTCGATTTCTTCACTGTTTGTGCTATTTGAGTGCGGCATCCAAATCCCTAAGAGCTTCGTGAATAGCCTCTCCTTTTGTCTTGATCTCAAGCCCGAGGCTCTTGGAAAGCGCGAGAACAAGCATTTGGGTGTCAGCAACATATTCAGCCAGCGAGAGTTTACGATAGTGGTTCCATACGTCCTTAACCCTCTTCTGCTTTGCCGTGGTCAATAGCGGCAAGGTGCTGAGAAGTGGTTCCTTAAGAGCCACAATGCTGAGACGATGTCTCTCATCAGGGTCGAGTCCCTTGTCGTCAATTTCGTCGAGAGCAATCTGAATCCGTCCACGAACTGCATTGAGCGCACGCCGTCGATCAAGAAAAGACGCAGACCACAATCCCAGAATGAAGGATATGACAATGGTAGCAAAAGGAATGATATCACGACTTAAGAGACAGGCGATCATTGGTCTTTGGGGTTGATTAGGATGCGCGGGTTGCTCTGACTTGCCTCGGTCTTGGTTGTGACATAATCAATATTGCAATGGTTAGTTCTATTATAGATTTCGACTTCAGAATTATATTTACGAATAAGCCAAGACCACTTTGCGCGCTGATCCACTGCCTGCGCTGACCGGAAGCCATTTTCTAAGTGCTCCTTGATATTTCTAAGGTATTCCGCGCGTGGGCAATAGCCCTCTGCGGCAAGCTCTGCCGCATCAGGTATAACTGACTCAAATTTGAACGCATTAATAGATAGCAGTCCGTCGTCATCTCGCTCAATAAACCGTTCCATGTATATCTTACTGATTCCGAATGAAATCTCTGGATCAATAACTATTCGCGGATAAACTGCCGCTTTTGACTCAATTCGATATGCGTTGAGCATGCCCTCCCCATATAAAATTCCTCCGCTGTGAAATGTATTCCCAATGCTTATGCCGCCCCGGACCAAAATACCAAGAAAGAACAAATCTGCCTGCAGGTATCCACATGTGTATATAAGTGAATCAAAGCGATCTTTGCTACAAGAGAATACGATTGAGTCGGAAAATACGGTCACCTCGAGATTGTAAGGAACGGTCCCATGATTGTGGGATAAGAGGTCTATAGCTTTGATTCGCATTAGTGCTTGATGTACTCGTAAATGCAACTCCGCCTCCCTTCGGAAGGACTTGACCAGAGCCTCAAATCCCAGGATGTCGATGAAGGCAACAAGGCGAACGTCATAATTCGGCAAATTCATATGAGGCAAGAGAAATATTTGGAGTGATCAAGAGCGTGGTAGAATTGGAGAACGACTGCGTCTAAGTGGTATGTTTCTTAAGTTGTTGCTGTATCCATGTGAGAGCCTGCTGAAGATCAATTCTCCCGATTCGGGCAATCTCAGTCTCGATGACTTTTCCGGCAGAACGCAAATCCTGCAAGCCTCGCACCTTCTCGCCAAGCGTTATCAAAGAGCTGCCGCGATAGCCTATTGATTGTGCTAGATCCCCGGCTAGTTCGTGGCGGCTTTCCTGAGTCACCAACTGCTCCCGAATCGCAATTGCCTGGTCGTAGAGATTCACCGCGCCACGATGGTCGCCCAGCGCGCTGACAGTAGTGGCCTTGTTCATGTAAACCATAGCCAGGCCATTTGCCAGCTCGTGGCGGCCTCCTTCGTTGACCAGTCGCTCCCGAATTGCAATCGCCTGATCATAGAGATTCACCGCCCCACGATGGTCGCCCAGCGCGCTGAGAAGAATGGCCTTGTTCATATAAACCATAGCCAGGCCATCTGCCAGCTCGTGGCGGCCTTCTTCGTTGACCAGTCGCTCACGAATAGCAATCGCCTGATCATAAAGCGTCAACGCCCCAGGCTTGTCGCCGAGAGCGCTGACCGTATTGGCCTTGTTGAGATATGTCAGCGCCAAGTGATCAGCCAACTCATGACGGCCCTCCTGGTTGACCAGTCGCTCCAAAATAGCAATTGCAAGATCGTAGAGTGCCACAGCACCAAGATGGCCGCCCAGTGAGCTGACTGCACGGGCCTTGCCCATGTAAACCATAGCCAGGCCATTTGCCAGTTCGTGGCGGCCATCCTCGTTGACCAGTCGCTCACGAATAGCAATCGCCTGATCATAGAGATTCACCGCTCCGCGTATGTTGCCCAGACTACTGACCACGTTAGCCATGTCCACGTAGGTTGCCGCCAAGCCATTTGCCAGTTCGCGGCGCCCCTCTAGGTTCACTAGGCGTTCCCGAATTGCAATCGCCTGATCATAGAGAGCTACAGCCTCACGGAAGTTGCCCACTGCCCTAACTGCATCAGCCTTGAACCGGTAAGCAGTCGCCAGTTCATCTTCTAGTTCACGGCGCCCTTCCAGTTTGACCAACGACTCTCGAATCGAGATCGCCTTATCATAAAGTGTGATTGCCCCCCGATGGTCGCCCAAGTCGCTGACCGAAATGGCCTTGTTTATGTATACCAAAGCCAGGTCATTTTCAAACTCGTGGCGGCCTTCTTCGTTGACCAGTCGCTCCCGAATTGCAATTGCCTGATCATAAAGCGCCACCGCCCCAGACTTGTCGCCGAGTGCGCTGACTGCGTTGGCATTGTTCACGTATGCGCTCGCTAAGTCATTTGCAAAGTCGTGGCAGCCCTCCTGGTTGACCATCCGCTCCAGAAGCACTATTGCCTGATCGCTGAAAGTCACTGCGCTGACATGGTCACCTAGGTCGCCGAGGGCAATGGCCTTGTTCCTGTAGGCCATGGCTAGAACAGCAGCCAGGTCGCGACGGCCTTCCCGATTTAACAATCTTTCTAGAGCCGAAATCGCCTGATCGTAAAGTGCTATAGATTCAAGCTTGTCACCCAGATTGCAGACCGCAGCGGCCTTGTTCAGATATGTCCTCGCCAAGGAATCAGCTAGTTCGTGGCGGCCATCCTCGTTGACCAGTCGCTCCCAAATTGCAATCGCCTGATTATACTCCTCTATAGCGCCGGGTTCGTCCGAAGCCGTCCGCTGGACCAAGGCCTTCTCCATGCAAAGCGTGGCTAAATCACTCTCAAAATCTTTCCCTCCCCCAAGAACCAGTCTCTCATAGAGTCCCTTCGCCTCTTCATAGACAACCAGTTCCGCCACCAATTCGCCGCGACGTGTCGAGCCCCGCCGTGCCATTATCAACGGTGCCGCGGCGGGATCACGTTTTGCGGCACGCAATGCCTTCTCCAACCATACCTGCGGGTCCGTCCACGCAGTTCCCGATCTGTGTCGGCGCTTCACAATTCCAGTCTGAGTCAATAGCGTTCGCTCTATCACGATCAACTCTCGGGAATAATCCGAGCCCACCGAGAGCTGGTAGATCGTCTGGAACTCCTCCACTACCTCAGCCAGACTGCTCGGGCGGTCCAGCGACTCCTGGCGAAAGCACTGTCTTAGCAAGTTAGCCAAGCCGCCGGGCATGGCTGGAATAGCATCGTCGTATTCACCTTCCTGCAGATATTGTTTGAGCACCTCTGCGGCCCCACCTCCTGACATCCAAGTCACTCCTCCCGTGAAAAGTTCCAATACTGACACACCCCACGACCAGATGTCGGTTCTGTGAGTCAATGGTAGCCCTTTTGCCTGCTCCGGTGACCAGTAAGCTGGTGTACCGCGAACGCTGCTAACGAGGATGCTGCGGCTCGAATCGGTGACAAAGACTTCCCCAGCCGCCGCCCTGGCCCGGGCGAGCCCGTAATCCGTGACCTGCGGCTTTACACCTTGCAAGCCTGTGTTGCCGCCCCTGCCCATGAGCACGTTGCCCGGCTTGACGTCCTGATGGACCGTGCCCAATTCATGTACACAGTGCAGTCCCCAGGCAAGTTGGATGGCAACATCCAGCATCCGCTCCAGCGCCTGGTCCAGACCGCCTTCATAGAGCCTCTTCGAGTCGATCCAGTCCTTGAGACTGCCACCCTCGATGTATTCGGCAAAGATCAAGACCTCGGTGCCCAGGGTGCGAAAGAACCGGCAGGGAACGAGGTTTGGGTGATCCGGAAGGTCGATCCACATCTGGAGTTCGGCCAGGAAGGCTTTGCGGTCGGCATCATTCATGCCCTTGGCACGCTTGACTGCGAACTGTGAGCCCGAGGAGCGGCTGCGAACGAGGTAAACTTTTCCCATGCCGCCTTCGCCTAGTACTCGGATCACCTCGTAGTCATCCAGCAGTTGATGGCCGGGTAGCCAATCTGGCGGTGCTTGGTTCTGAGGTGAAGGGCTGGGGATCATGATATTATGGCTGACGAAGAGAATGACTTTTGCTGGCTTGAATAATGAGAGGAAGAGGAACACGTGGGCGAGACGCCCACGCTCCTTGAGGTATTACGGATGAGGGGCAAAATCGTCAACCAGGGGACTGTTTTGGGGAGAAGACCGGAGGCGAGACGCCTCCGGCACGGCCTGCGACGGGACGTCGCAGCCACGGACTGCTTGGAATTGGCGTGGCGGTTGTGGCATGTCAGCGGACGGCTTGGGGTTGCTTGCGGGTGGTGGGGCGGGTGGATTTTGCGGGGCGCGGGGCGGGTGCTTTGGTATCGATGAAGTTGAGGGTGGGCAGGAGGAATTCGCCGTGGGTGGCGCGGGTGGTGAGGGTGAGGAGGGTTTCGCGGACGGCACCGTAGAGGAGGGACGCGCCATTGACGCGGACGAGTTCCTCGGTTTTGGCGGCAGGCCAGGCTGGATCGACGGTGAAGAGACCGACGATTTCGGTCGTGCCGTGGTAAGGGGCGGGGGTCTTGGGGTCGGCGGGGCCAAAGCTGACGCGCAGGGTGACGCGCCAATCGTTCGGACTTTCGGCGAGGCGTGCCCAGCCGAGCTGGGTGGAGACTTCCACGGTGCCTTGGGAGAGCCCCTTGGGATGCGAGTGGAGTTCGATCGAGGTGAAACGATGCCCTTTAAGCTGCAGGGGAGATAACATGGGAGGAATTCGGGTAAGGGTTGGAGCCGGAGGACGGAGCAGAAACGCAGTGGGTGGTGGTGGTTTTGACAGGCGTTGAAGTCACCGCGTGTGCCGGTGGGATTGACGGTTTGAAGACGGTCTTGGTGATCGGGTTGCGAGACTCGTCCGGCGCGAGGAAGAGCGTGTGGTCGGTGCGTTCGCGGATGAGGAGGTCACTGGCTTTGTCCTGAACGAGAATGCCGGACTCCCAGCGTTCGATGCTGGCACTGCCGACACCGAGGTAGGCGGCGAAGCGTTTCTGGGAAATGCCCATGGCCTTGCGGCGAGCGGAGATTTCGGCGGCGGTGAGCAGGCCATGCTGCCGCCGGTAGGCGTCGTGGGTGGCGAGGCGCAGGGCGTCGAGGTGGCCGGGGCCTAGCAGGTCGAAGCCGCAATGGCGGCAGCACAAGACGGGCGAGATGACGCGGAAGGTTGCACTGCGGAAGTCCTGCTCGGTTTCGCGCTGGATGGACGCGAAGGGTTTGTCCGTGGCATCACAGGCCGGGCAGAAGTCCGGGATGGACGGGAGGGGGGATGGGCGCGGGTGGGTGTTAGATGGGGATTTCATGGGGAATGGCTGAACACTGAAAGGACGCAATTTGGGAGAGGGGAGAAGATGAAGAAGGTGGGCGGGACGCCCACACTCCTTGGGGCGGCGGGCAGGATGCCCGCGCCACTGTTAGCGGTCGGGATGGCAATCGAGGTGGAAGCAGTGGAGTTCACCGGTTTGCGGGTGGGGTTTGAGGGCGAACTTGAAGTAGAGCGGGAATGGGAATTCGGGCAGGCTGGCTTTGAAGGCCCAAAGTTCGAGGTTTTGAATGGCGGGATGTCTGGTGCTCTTGCGCGGTGGCCGGGTCCCCGCGTAGCTGGCGGCGGCACCGGCTAAGAGGGCGGCATCGATCAAACGGGGCAGCAGCGACCAGTAACCCGCTTCGTCCACGGCCAGTTCGGCCATGTCGGCAACGACGTGGCGGTCGGCATCGACCGCTGTGAGGCACCCAGCCGCGATGGCATCCCGCGCCGCCCGCAACTTTTGATGCAGGGTTTTCGTCGAGGGATGGGACGGGCGTTGCATGGGGCGTGACTTTCATGGCGGCACCACCATATGATGGCAATCCGCCGGATGCAAGTGAGTATTTTCCGGGATTATGTGGGGATGGCTGCGAGCAGTTTCCCGGCGTCAGGGAATCGGTTTTTCGGATTTCGTTCGAGCGCCTTGTCGATGACGGCCGCGATATCCTTCGTGAGTTCCGGCATGCGGTCGCGGATTGGGACTGGGTTGTCGTTGAGGATGATGTCGATGGGGTCGCGCTTGAGGTCGAAGCGGTAGGGGAATTTCCCGGTGAGGAGTTGGTAGACAGTGGCTGGCATTGGACAAGTGTTCATTTTCCACCCTCCATTTCGACACGCACGATATCGGCGAGTTGTTTGGCGGTTGGCAGTTTGCCTTTTAGTTCACCGGGGAGCTTCGACTGCAATTGATAGACCGCGACGCCGATGGGGTTGGTCTTGGAGCGCAGGGCGTACTCGACTTCGACGTCGTCTTTTTCGGCACACAGGATGATGCCGATGGAAGGCTGGTCGCCGAGGCCGCGTTCCTTGTCGTTGAGCAGGTTCAGGTAGAAATCCATCTTGCCTGCGAATTCGGGTTCGAAGGGGCCGACTTTGAGATCGAAGGCGACGAGTGCTTTGAGGAAGCGGTGATAGAAGAGAAGGTCGATGAAATACTCCTTTTTCCCAAGAGCGATGCGATGCTGCCGACCGACGAAGCAGAAGCCATAGCCGAGTTCGAGGAGGAAGGCTTGCAGGCGTGAGATGAGCCGATCTTCCAGTTCCCGTTCCTTCACCGCCCTGCGCAGGCCAAGGAAGTCCAGGCTGTAGGAACTTTTCAGCATTTCATCCGCCTGCTCCGCGAAGTGCTCCGGCAGGGCGAGATCGAAGTTGTGGGTCTTCTTCTCCGTGACGGCGCGTTCGTAAGCGCTGGCCTTGATCTGATTGAGCAGGACATTGCGCGACCAGCCGAAGCGGGCAGTGGCGCGGAGATACCAGAGGCGGGCGGGGGGAGCCTTGACCTTCTTGAGTAGTTCGACGTGGTGTCCCCAGGGGACTGCGGGCAGTATTTCTTGAACAAGCTGTTGTGCGCCGAGCCAAGCAAGGCGCTTCTTGTCAGATGAAAGATCTGATGTTTCAAAACCTAGCCAGTAGAAACTACCGAGTGTTGCAGACAGGACAGCTAACCCATTGGAACTTCGCGGGAGGCACCGCGTGAACAACATGAACCCGGAGGCCGTCTTGAAGGCCGATGGATGGGGAAACGTCATGGCTGAAGCGTACACAGGGAATTCCGCAGGCCACAGGGCGGTTCGCACAGGAGATTCACTAACAGTATGGAGAATCCAGCACCTGAAAGCGCGAACTCGCAAGAGCAACGGCAAGCGTTGAAGGTTCCACCGGGGTCGACTTTAGACCGTGGCATGTGGAAAGAGAAGCGAATCGACGACTGCTCTTCCAAGGGCAGCGCCTTGAACTCGGGAGACCCGGTTCCACTCCAGTCGGGAAACCGGCGGGACGTCGGCAGTCAACGAACTGGAGACGCCGATGCAGGAATCCGGGAGTCAGACCCGCCAATAGTAGTCAGCGACGGTAGCACCGGTCACACGGCGAAGGAGCGGGCAGGA
>JAPLUI010000532.1:8129-10118 GCA_026397725.1 Verrucomicrobiota bacterium
GCTTGCAAAGGGGACTGGCTTTTGGCACTTTGTGTCGGCGCTGGTTCCGTGTGCGCGCTTTCCTGAGGAGCCCGGTGCGGGAAATCCGCACGCCGGGATCTGCGAGGGGGGCACCGGGCAACCGGTGTCCCTACCTCAATCGGCAATAGAACAATCTCAGCCTTTACTGTCTCTCTCGCATGACAAGCGCTACATTCAAAACCGAATCACCTACTTCGTTGCGCCTGCGGCGTGAGCGGGTGGGAAGTGCTCAATTATTCTCAGATCGTTTCATCATCAAGATGCTTGAGGTCGGCTCAGCGACTGCACTAGCCACACTTACAGTGACTGAGAATACTGGAGCAGCGATTGTCCCGACCGCTGCCGATATTCCGGCTTCTCAAGCACTCGGCGCGGCACAGGACGATACGGTCTGGTATCGTGGCAGCGTCAATGGGAATACGGTGACTGGTTCGGCCACATTGATCAGAGGACAAGATTTTGACTGGGTGATAACAGCAGCACATAACGTTAGATTTCAACAGGGCACCTTAAACACTTCTAACATGACAATTGGCAATGGTAAGAGCTATATCAGTGATCCCGGCACGACAAGTGTGGTTTCATTTATGTTCATCAGCCCGACCTATCTGCCAGGTAGTGACGCCGGTCAAGATTATGCCTTTTTGAGATTGGAAAGACGGATTTCTCCACCGAATCTGGTCTTCACGCTTGGCACAGCTCCGGAGAATGGTGATTCCATCTTATTCGCCGGATATGGACTTCCAGGTTCTATGCAAGAAGGAACTCTGCCAAAAACAGGAAACGTGATGGGTTTTTTTGGCCGGTATAGTCCCTCGGAACCACCGGGCTGGAATAGTGCGGATGACACTGGCTATTTTACCGGTCAACACGATTCCGGGGTTGGCAACGGTGGAGACTCTGGTGGAAGCGTTAAGCGACTCAATCCCTCCACGGGCAGATGGGAAAACCTCGGCACCATGATTGGGAGCAACCTCTCAAATTTCACCAACTTTATCGCCTACTACAACGCGGATCAGGATTTTCAAGACTTTCTGGTCAATACAGTCCGACCAGCTACTGCTGTCTCCGTGTCGCCCAAACTCGCATGCACCGTCACCTCGACCGCAGTCCAACTTCAGTTCTCAAACCTAGAGTTCAACCGCGAATACCGGGTCATGCGCTCGTCCACCCTGTCCGCATGGGAGGAAGCCTACCGCTTCACGGCTGCAACCACCTCTGGATTATGGAGCGATGCTCTGGCACCGGCGGGTCAGCGGTTCTACCGCCTGGAATGGAACCAATGAGACGCGAGGCGAGTCAATACATGCAGTCACTCCAGACAAGCCGAACCAGTCGCGACTGGACAACCGGCCATAATCACCTCAATCTCATGCCCCTTCTCCCTCAATTTGCTGGCCGGTGCCAGCGCATCTAACGTTCGGTCAGAGATTAAAGAGCTGCATGGGATGGCCTGATGGCGGAGTCGCTTGGTGGCGGCATGGGGCTGATTCGATTTGGGCGCGGTCATGGCGGCTATCTTTTGCGAGAGCGGATGAACTTCATGCGGGCCTGAGTGACCATTCTCCGCGAGAGCATTCGATTAGGGGCTGGTTGTTCGGGACCGTGATCCGCATGTTTGACCACGGATTTCACGGATTGACACGGATGGAAGAGGGGAAGGCGCGGAGCACGATCCGTGAACATCCGTGTAATCCGTGGTTAAGGATCTTCGAATTCGCCGGGATGGCAGTGAGTCACATCCCCGAGACCAGCCGACAATTATTGGCATCCCCGGAAGTTTCTGCTTGCGTGGTGGGGCGCTTTGGGTAGCTTGTGGCCGTTCGTCAAGGCTCGGTGGACCCGGACCCCACCCGCCAAGACCGAACCAGTCGGTGGAGGCGACGGCGATAAGCCCTCAGTTTGGATTCGCAGTCCAGCACGGCGTCGCCTCACCTCAAACGTTCTCCAAGAAAATGAAATCCATTA
>JAPLUI010000100.1 GCA_026397725.1 Verrucomicrobiota bacterium
CGCCGTGAGATTCTCCTTCCGCAGGTATTCCGTCCGGCTCTTCATCTGGTGGGTGTAGCTGATTTGGTAAAACGGTGTCTTGCGCTCCTGCGGATTGCGGAATTGGCGGCTGATCGAACCGGGCCGCATCGGGCCGAGCTGGTCCAGAGCGTGTTTGATCCGGCTGATGCGATCCTCGATTTGTTTCACTTGTTTTGATATTGGGGTTGCCATGGTGGTGGGGTTGGTGTTCATTAGGGGAGCATACATAAGCTCCTATGTCAACCGGAATTTCAAAAAAATCATCCCGCTCTGGTCCGCCTGGTGGGGGATCGTCTCTCAGTTGCGTCCGGCCTTCACCAGATTCAGCACTTTTCTTTGGTTTGCCGTCGCCTTGGCCGCCACGTGTGCTCGCACGGACTTGTGCGGCGTCACCAGCTTCGTGCGGGCGCTTGGCCTCACGGAGCGGTGCTAGTGGCGATTGCTCGACATGTTCCACAGCTCGGCCGTGCTGATCTCGGGCATGACCGTTTCATTTCCTGCAAGAAATATTGAATGCAAGAGATAGCATTCATGTTATCTTTCGCGCATGGATTTCGATTCCTGGTTGGATCTGACCGGAACACAGCCGAGTTTTGAGCTTGCGCTGTTGGTGCAGGCGTTTGGGGGGGCGGGAGGGCATCCGGGTTCGACTTTCGCGGTACAACCCACAGCGTTCCCAAAAGTGATCCCGCGCCACCAGTCCGCCATACGGCGTGAGCGCCTCGCCGCTGCCACGAAGATGAAATTGGCCGCCCGCAGGCAGGAATTTGAAATCCAAGTCCCCATCACCCATTGGGTGAGCCGATTCATTGCATGTTATTGTCTTCAAACCGCGCAATTATCAGCACTTGCGCTTCTCATCCGCAATCCCAACTGCGGATTATAGGATCATCGTGGGCGGCCTCGGCAAAGGCGGCGAGCGGACCAGCCGCGCAAAGTCCTGCGTAGAGGGGCTCAAAGGTGTCCATCGCGGTGAGGGCTTGCTCCAGGCCGGCGGTGCGCACCAAGGCGCAGACATCGATAGAACCCACATCCAACGAGACGCGGTGATGGGTCTAAAGCGCGAGGCGGCGGTCCCACCCACGGCAACGCTTGGCAGAAACAGCAGGCGTACCCGAATCTCGCGGGCACTGTCCAGCAACTTGCGGAATCGCGGGTCGTCAGATGGCCGGTTCATGGGCTTGGCGGGTGAGTGCCGGCATCAAAGCGGTCGAGCAAGGCCAGCCGGAGACGCCTCCCGCCGCAAAGTTCCGGATCTGCCATCCCCACCCTTGCCTACAACTGGTGCGTGAGCCCGCTCACACCCATGGGTGTGGCAGGTGTGATCTGGGTGCCGGGGCAGGTCAACCTCGGCTACTCGCCCGCCGATTACTCACCCGAGCTTGAAATCTACGCCCGCAGTCTGCCGGCTACCTATGGCCAGGAAAAGTGCCCTTCTTTCATGCCCAGCCTTCGGCCACCCTGGTGCCGGGCATTACTCCGCCGAAGATTGCAAACTCCAAAGCCGCGGAATTCGACCAATTGCCCAAGACCCTCAAAACCATCGCCCCCCAACTCGGTGCCGCTGCAAAATAGTGAGTTCCGAGCCTAGGGCGTCCACACCGGCCCGATGCTGCCGCCGGGGACGAATTCGGCGGGGATGTTGATGATTTTGCGGTCGGCCTTGCCTTTCCTGACGGCATCCACCCAGTGCATCACGCGGCGCACGATGAACGAGTTGTCCCAGCGCATGTGGGCAAAACCCGGATGGCACACGTCGAGAATGGTTTCACAATCTCCCGAGACCAACGAGACTTGTTCCGGAACGCGGATTCCGCAGCGGACCAGGAATGCCAGTGCGGCGATGAACCAGCAAGTCTCATCAATAATCAACGCGGTGGGCGGAGTGGTTTTGAACAGCCTTTCCATCAGGCGGTTGAATCCCTCGGAATTTTCCTCCCAATCCGGCAGGTTGTAGACGCCTGTTGGAATGCCGTGTGCTTTGAGTTCTTCCAGAAATGCGACTTCGCAGCCCTCTGGCGTCGGCCTGCGAAAACCTTCGCGGACGACAAGCACGATGCGCCGATGCCCGAGCGCAATGAGTTGGCGCGTGGCGACTCCATAAGCCAGCACCGCATCCGGCCCGGTACGGGCCAGCGGCAGGCCCGCGGTGCGGCCATACAGTGCGAGGCAGGGGGTCGGCTGGCTGGCGCACCACTCCAGCAGCGGATGTGACCCGCACTCAACCACCCAGGCATCCGCCGGCGTCTCCGCCAAGTGGCGGGTCAGGCGGGCGACATCGTGCTTCAGCTCGATCTGGGATTTTTTCAGGTAGGAAACCTGATGACCCGCAGCCTCCAGCGAGTGCATGATCTCGATCAGGACCATCGAGGTTTGCGGATTGTCCGTCAAGCGCGCGTCGTGGCGCAGGATGTTGACCCGCAGCGGCCGTTGAAATGCCGCAGCCGCCCCGGCGGCGGTAATGCCGCGGCTGCGACCTTGGCCGTGCCCGCCCAAAACCCCCTCTTTCTCAAGGATTTGAAGCGCTCGCCGGACCGTGTGACGCGAGACATCCAGATCTCTGGCCAACTGCTGCTCCCCCGGAAACTGATCGCCCCAGTGGCCCTGCTTGATGCCTTCGCGCAGGTGGGTGGCGACCCGTTCGGGCAAGGAAACTCGTTGTACTGGACGCATTCCACACCATGTCTCCTGTTAGGACGAGTTGTCCAGAAAATTATCCTTTCCTTTCCTTTCGGGGCTGATTGATCGTGTCGCCGTTCCGGCGCAGCCCGGTCTCGCCATTTCCATTCGCCGCAAACCAACCCCAATCCGGCAGCCATTCTCTATGTGCCCATGGCTATGCCAGTTTCGACTTCGTCTTGATTTTCCAAGTTCGCCAATGCTCACACCGAGTTCAACATTCAACTTTCTGCTTTTCTTCCCCTGACCCCTGGCCCCTGGCAGGGATTTCCGCGGAAGCGGAGGCGTCGCCGTCGCTTGTCCTATGTTAGAACCAGTGATCGGGAAAATTTTCCTACCGCCCCCCCCCAGTTTGCGATTAGGTGGTCTGGACACGTATCATGGAGCCAAACAGACGCACACGCATACATGTTTGTGTATCAATGCCTTCTTTCTTTCTAACACGATAACTAACATGAACATGATCCATATTACAACCGTTCCTTCACTGATGCTGGCAATGATCGCCATTGGCCTGGCTGAGGGAGTTCCGCCGCAGGTCCCGTTGCGCGCGCCAGACGGGCCGGTGGTCGCGCTGTGGCAGAAGACCCCCAATCCCAACAAACCCTACATCGCCCAGTTGTTTGCACCGGGAGAAAAGCCGGTTCCGCTGCTGGAGGATTCCCCGGCGGATCACTTCCACCACCACGCGTTGATGTTCGCCCTCAATGTGGATGACACTGATTTCTGGTCCGAGAAAGACATCAAGAACCCCGGCCGCCAGGAAGTAGTTGCCTCCGTGGTCACGGCATCTGGCGATGGTTGCGATCAGAAACTTCGCTGGCTCGCAACGGACGGCACCCCGCTGCTGGATGAATCCCGCCGGGTGCGGGTCAGGGTCGAGGGCAAGGGGGTGGATGCGGTGCATTGGCTCGATTGGGAAGCAACCCTCACACCGGCCGCAGGCCGCGAGGCGGTACGTTTGTGGGGACCTGGCTTCTACGGCTTGGGTATGCGCTTTCTCCCTGCCTGGGCCAATCAAGGTGAATTCATCTGGGCGGATCCGACCACCTCGCCGGCAGTGTGCTCACAGCGAGTTACCACGGGTGACTGGTGTGCGGTCCGCAATACCATTGAGGGGCGTCCGGTAACCGTGTTGATGATTGCCCATGCCGCCAATCCCCGGCCGGGAGAATGGTTCACAATGAGCAAAGGGTTTTGTTATCTTTCCGCCACGCTCAATCTGGAGAAGAACCCTTTCTCTCTGGCCAAGGGTCAACGATGGACCCTGCGCTACAGCCTGGCTGTGTTATCCACCCCGGCGGACCACGCCCGCCTGGCGGAGATTGTCGCCGCATTCAAATCCAAGAATTCATGAACCGATACAGCAATATCAAGAACCACAAAACAACAAGACAATGAACCATCCAGAAAACAATCCGTTAACAGTTTCCAGTTCCCGCCGCCGCTTCCTCAAACAGGCTGTCGGTGCCGGCACGGCCTTCGCCGCGCCCAACATCCTGACGCGCCCCTTGTTCGGCGCGCCGTCCGCCAACGAAACCATCCACGCGGCACTGATCGGGTGCGGCAACATCGGCGGCTAATTATCACGTCAAACCCTACGGCAGCACCCAGGAGATCCCGGTTCCCGAGGATCTTGACTATGACGCCTGGATGGGACCTTCCGAGATGGTGCCCTACACTGCGGACCGCTGCACGAACTGGGGTGGCTACCATTGCCCCGAAACCTCGCTTGGCTTCATCGCCGGCTGCGCCGTGCACGAGCTCGGTATGGCGCAGTGGGGCAACAAGTCCGACCACACCAGTCCAGTGCGCTACGAGGGTACCGGATCTGTCCCGCAGGAGGACATCTTCCGCACCTTGGAAACGGGGATGTGAATTGCGATTACGAAAACGGTGTGAAGATGCGCCTGATGGATGTCACCAAGGCCGAGCAGGTATTCGCGGCCATGCCCGAGTTCGGTGGCAAATACAACAAGTTGGGTTATGACGGCACCATCTTCATGGGGACTGAGGGCTGGATCACCGATGCCAACGGCTTCGGGGCCAAGGACCGCGAGATCTGGCGGATCAAATTCAAGGATGACGACGAGGATTTCGCTCCGTCCACCGAGCATGTCCGCAATTTCATCGAGTGCGTGAGATCCCGCAAGGAAACCATGTGTCCGGTGGAAATGGCGATCCGCACCGACACCATCTGTCATCTGGCCAATGCCGCCGCGATCGTCAAGCGACCCATCACCTGGGATCCCGTGAAGGAGCAGATCATCGGCGATGCGGAGGCCGCCAAAATGCTCTCGCGATCCTTCCGGGACAAATGGCGCGTGTGGTGAACAACAAACTGAAACCAATAAGACCTCCACTATGAAATACATCACCACATTAATCCTCCTCCTTTCCACCACGTTCGCCTTTTCGGATGTCGCCGGGTTCCTCACAAAGGAGACCAAGGACTGGAAGTTCGTCCAGTCCGTTGGCGGCATGAAAGTCTCGATCAAAGACACCGCGCTACTCGTTGAGTGCGACGTCTCTGGGACGAAGAAAGTGACGGTCAAGCCGACTATGGTCAATTCGGCCTTGGGTGTCCGCGAACTCAAGCACAAGCGGGACGGCAATACGATCAGTCTGACCATGGTAACCAGTTACCTTGGCAAGGGAATTTCGACCTCCCCGAAGCCCATCGATCTTTCTGGCTACCCGGATGGTGATTATTCGATCGAGTATCTCGACCCAGACGGCGCCAAGCACGCGCTTGGCAAGGTCACGCTGCAACGCAAAAAGAACGGCGAAGGCGGTGGTGGACAACCGGCTACCCGCCCCGAGTCGAAATGATGCTCTTGCTCACAACCCCTATTCCTGAAGCGGAGGGGCGCTCCCGGTACCTACTTCTTTCGCACGGCACTGCTGATCCGAATGTTCAAACTCGAGATGCATAGAGAGTTCTACATGTCAGACAACGGAGCGCAGTCATTTCCTGAGACCAAAATCACTAGCGAAGGCTTTTGCTGCATCGCTATCTTTCGGCATGCCTTGATAAATGGTTTCCAGTGCCTTGCTGCGGTCGGTGCCTTGCGGCAGGGTTTGAATCCATTGCATGGCGCCCTCGGGATCGTAGGGATAGGCCTTGGCGGCGTAGGCGCATGCGACTGCCGTTTTCTCGGGGCTGTCGGGTGAACTGTTGAGCCATTTGCCGACGGCTTGGTAGTCCTTCTCTGTCCACTGGGTGGCGAGTTCGAAAGCGCGTTCTTTCGATACCTCGTCAGGGATTTCGGTTCTTGCAAGCCAGTCGAGCCATTGGGCAGTTTCGCCGACCCGCACTTTCTCCTGCATGTCCTTGGTGGCACCGACAAGTTCATCACTCGATAGATTCGCCGATTCGAGCCAATCGGACACTTCAATGAATGTTGGCTTTGCGTCGCTACGCCCGAAGACGAGCTCGCTCAACTCACGTTTCACAAGTTCCACCTGTTCCGGGGTCGAGGCGAAGGCCCTCATCTCTTCGAGCAATTCGGTTCGTTGCGGAGGGCTATCCGTATAAAATTCTAAAGCTCCACTGATATATTTGGATTGAGATTCTGGCGATGATTCAGCGAGGCACTGGAATACCAGTTGGATGTCTTTTCTTTCATAGCTATAGTAGTAAACGAGGTGTTTAAATGGATCTTGAATATATCCCTCAGGCATTGCTTTATCATTGATACCAAAGAGTTCGGGCGACTTACTCATCATTCTGGCCATCTCAAACGGGTATTTCGAGATGAAAACAGTCCTGACATAGAAATTGAGATCGCGCTTGATGCGCAAATTTAGGTCGGGATTATTGTAGCATTCGTCCATGAACAGTTTGATCGCTGAGGGATCAAGTTCCTCTAAGCGACTTTTAATATTCGCCTGCATTTTTCTGAATTTCTCACCGGACTCCCAGCTGGGATCTTCAGGATAATCGCGGCGTAGGGCAAAAATATCACTTGCGAAGGTTTTCACCATTGCCTTCATGGCGAGATCTTCTTTGCGCCGATCCATGCGAATTGAAGCGGCTTTTGGCGTCTGGGCATCATCGCTGGGGTTTGCCGCGACCTCTTTCACGAGTTTGTCATTAGCCTCTTTTTCGCTCGAAAATTGTTGCTTTTCCCGCCAGCCCAGTAGAGCGGCTCTCTGAAAATCAGAGCGCAAATGACGAGGGAACGTTTCATCGGTCAATTCAGCTTTTGCAGCAGTTCTTTACGGAGCTTATCATCTGAAATCTTCATTGCCAGCCCTCGCGCTTTGTCTTGAGGAAAAGAGACTTTACCGCTCGCGCTGCCCTCAATCAATGGAGTCAATAATTCATCTCCGGCACCTGAGCCATGGTAGTCGATCGCGATCTTCTCGATAAAATCCTGAGCACCAGTCGCCTTTGAATCTTTAAGGTAACTTAGAAATGCGGCTCCCGTTGCCCGGTCAGCTGAGGAAGAATCGATCGCTTGAATCCATTGGCGAAAGTCGTCGAATTTTTCACGAGACGGGGTATTGCCTCTATCTCTCATGGCACGATACTGTGCAAATGACGCAAAATGCTGCTCTATTAGGGTGGAGCGTTCTTCTGGGGTGACACCCAGGCTGTCGAGGTTTTGCTGGACCTTTTTGGGATCGTTACCGAAATCAAGGCTGAAGTTGTACTCGGTCAAACTGTTATTCATGAGTATGGCCATATATTCCTCCATTGGCATCGTTTTGCGCAGCAAATCAACGAAAGCTTCGCCATTCTCTTTTGGGATGTCCCACAAGTATTTACCTAGGCTGCCGCGTAAGGCGGTGTAAATAAATAAACTTTCCAATACGGACATTTATGATGGTATGATTTTGTAATTCCATTCACCGTGAAATTTATTGGGTTTAAGATGGATGCTTTTCAGTTCCTCCTTTGACGCTTTCCGTCCTATGGGATA
>JAPLUI010000176.1 GCA_026397725.1 Verrucomicrobiota bacterium
AGAAGCAAGCCGTCAATGTCATGGATGTGATCAGGAATCTGGTCAAAGGCGCAATGCCAATAATCGACACAAGCGGCCACATGTCCCCTCCGCAGACTTCGCATCTGCCAAATCATCGCGATTTTGGTGCTGAATAGTAACCCTGCGTGACCTCGATGGCAGCTCCGACAATGCCATCCAGCCAATCGCCCTTCAATACCGTGTCGGTTCGACCGGTGCATTTACCGACATCCCTGCCGGATATGTCGCCGATGCCACCGATGGCCCAAGTTACGCCACCAAGGTCACGGCGGTCTCCGCCATCCTGCCTGCCGCTGCGGAGAATCAAAGCCAGGTCCAGGTGCGCATCATCACCACTAATGCCGTTGGCAACGACGAGTGGGTGGGCATCGACGACATCAGAATCTCGGCCTTGCCCCTCACCCCGATTTATACGATCCAAGGTTCCGGGGACACCAGTCCATTCACCGGCCAGACGGTCAACACCGGAGGCATCGTCACGGGGTTTTTCAAGGGGACCTTGGGCGCACGCGAGGGCTTTTACCTCCAGGACCGGGTCGGCGACGGCAACCCGCTCACCTCGGAGGGTCTGTATGTGTTCGCGGGCAGCTCTGGCGCCCCACTTGCCGCCTTGCAAGTTGGCGATAGCGTCATCGTCTCCGGCACCGTGGGCGAGGTTGCGACCTCCACCCGGCTCACTTCCACCAGCTTTAGCGTCATCAGTTCGGGCAACTCCCTGCCTGCGGCCGTCCCGGTCACCTTGCCCTTCCCCGCACTCACCGATCCCGAGCGCTTCGAAGGCATGCTCGTCACCCTCGAGCAGACTCTCACCGTGACAGACAATTTTTATCTCGGTCGCTTCGGCGAGGTCACACTTTCCTCCGGCGGCATCCTGCCCCAACCCACCCACATCGCCCTCCCCGGTGCCGCCGCCCTCGCCGTGCAGGCCGCGAACGACCTCAACCGCGTCATCCTCGACGACGGCTCCAGCCAGCAGTATCCCGACCCCACGCCGTATCTTTTCGGCGGGGCGACCCAGGCGGAAAACACCCTCCGTGGCGGGGATACCATCAGCGGCGCCACCGGGGTGCTTTATTCCCATTCCTCAAACCCTGCCGGTTGGCGCCTGCAGCCCACCGCGGCTCCCGTCTTCGTGCGTGCCAATCCCCGTTCCGCTCCTCCTGCCGTGGGGGGCAACCTCAAGGTCGCGGGCATCAGCGCCTACAACTTCTTCACCGAACTCGGCAGCCGTGGTGCCACCAACGCCACCGAGTTTGACCGGCAGCGAGCCCACCTCGTCGCCGCCCTTGTCAGCATCGACGCGGATATCTTCGGCCTAAGCGAGCTGCAGAACAACGGCTACGGCACCGGAAGCGCGCTCGCCGCGCTCGTCGCCGCGCTCAATGCCGCCGTCACCAATGGCTCGGTGTATGCCTTCGTCAGCCACACCGGTTACCCCGCTCCTCCCGTAGACGCTGATGCCATCATGTGTGGATTCATCTATAAAACCAACACCGTGGAACTCGTGGGCAACTCGGTTTTCAACGCTGACAGCATTTTCATCCGCCCGCCCCTTGCCCAGACCTTTCGAAAATCGAGCAACGGCGAAAAAATCACCGTTTGCGTCAATCACTTCAAATCCAAAGGCGTTGCTGGCACCAACTATCAAGATCAAGACCAGGGTGACGGCCAAGGTGCCAACAACTATACCCGCACTCAGCAGTCACAGGCGCTGGCGACTTGGTTAACCACCTTCCCCACCGGCGATTCCGATCCCGACATCCTGATCATTGGCAATCTCAACGCTTTCGCCAAGGAGGACCCCATCGCTTCCCTCGTTAAGGCCGGCTACACCAACCTCACCGAACGGGATCAAGGTGCCACGGGATTCACATTCAACATCAACGGCCAGTGGGGGCACCTGGACCACGCCCTCGCCACGCCCGGCCTTGCGGCCCGAGTCAACCGTGCCGAGGCCTGGCACTGCAACAGCCCCGAGCCTCGCACCCTTGATTACAACACGGAGTTCAAGAGCGCGAACCAGCAACTCATGAATTCGGGTGCCACCCCCTGGCGCTTCTCTGATCATGACCCCATTCTCATCGGCATCAACCTCGACTCTCCCTCTCCGCTGCAAACTTGGCGCGCCCTGCACGGCCTCGCCTCCGATGGTTCCCAGGACCTCGCCTCCGCCGCCAGCGACGGCGTGGCCAACCTGCTGAAATATGCTTTCAACATGGCTCCCAACGCGGACGACCTCCCCCGGATGAACGTGTCGGTGCTCGCGCCGGGCGGCAACTCAGGCCTAGCACGCATCTTCCGCGATGGCAACGGGCGACTCGTTGTTGAATTCGTCCGCCGCAAGGCCGCCACCAACCCCGGTATCAACTATCAGGTGCAAACCGGCGAGGATCTAACCAACCTCCAGCCGCTCGACCTGACCGGAGCCACCCTCGCATCCCTCGACACCACCTGGGAACGGGTGACCGCGACCGATCCGGCAGTGACGGCAAAACGCTTCGGGCGCTTGAACATTTCCACATTCGGTCCCTGACCAGCCCTCCCGTAAGCCCGACGATCAAGGCACAACCCCCATTCCCCCTTCCTCCGGTCCGCGTGACCGCACCTTTAGTCGGTCGCAGAGCAGGCTGATCGTGGGCCTGCATCACTGCGCTTGCACGCGCACGAACAACTTGTCGCCGGCCAGGGGGGCGGTGAGGGTTGCCTCCAGCGTCTGCACGCCGTCAACCAGCGTGCCCAGTGACTCGGTCACGGCTGCGGAGTCCCAAGTCACCAGGTCCGTGGAGGTCAACACCGTGTAGGTGAGACCGGAAGTTGATAGCCGGGTGTAGCTGAACTTGTGGGTGGCCTTGTTGAGCGGCACGGTGATCGGGTTGATCGAGGAACCGAGGACGGGATTGAGGCCGAAGGCGAATTCCTCTTGGTTGCTCATTCCGTCGCCGTCCGGGTCCGCGCCGGGCAGTTTTTGTTCGGTGGTGAGGGGCGGCGAGTTGAACGCCGCGCTATCGATCCACGCCGCGAACGGGTCAACCACACCGCCGAACTTGGTCGTCAGGTCCGCTTCCAGTTGCATCCGGTCCGTGTCGGATAGCGCGCTGGTGTAAACGAAGACATCGCCGATATAACCGTTTTCAGACGCCCAGCCGGCTCCGTTGGTGCGTCCCAAATTGATGTGCGACGCCCAGGTGCGGAATTGGCACCGTTGTACCACGGCACAATCGGATTGAGCGGCAGGTTCGGATCCGAGGTCGAGGTGTTGTTGACGATCTCGACGCCATTGGCAAAGATCTTGAAGGGTCCATTCTCCTGGAAGATGCAGCTCAAGATCGTGGTCTGGCCGTCGGGAATCTCGGCGGCACCACCGTAAAGGTATCGCGTCCCTTTGCGGAAGACCACAATCGCGCCGCTGTCGTTGCGAACACCCACGACCAGCCCCATCGTGCCGATGTCAATCAATGACTGCCAATCGCCAGCCTCACCACGGCTCGGCTTGAACGCCACCACGAAGCTCGCGCCGCTGGTGGCGATGCTGTCGAAAATGCCGCGGTCGAAGCCATCTCCCGTGGATCGATGGTTCTCCACCCACTTCACCCCGTCGAGGACCTTGACCGTGGGAGCACCCATCGGGCCGAACGCGGGGCCGCCTAACGGAAGGTAATTGGCCCAGGTGCCCGCAGGGGCGCCATCGGCAGGCAGCGAGTCGGTGTCCGTGGAGAAGAGCAAGGTGGCTTCACTCGGGGGCGTGATGGCCGCGCTGGCGAGCGGCACGCTCGCGAGCGACGAGAAGGTGGCGGCGAGTGCCAGAAGTTTTTGCATAGGATGGGGGCTGGGCGATTTCATACTGCTGGGAATTTGACTGCTAAGAATTTGCATTTTGACGTAACGGCCGTTGAAGGGGCCGCCGGCCGGACCGGGGGACGAGTATCAGGGGGGTGCCAGGCCCGGTGGCAAAGGGTGACACATGGCTTGGGCTTGGAATTCCGGGACACCATCCGCCAACCCCCGCCTCCAGCCAAGGCAAATCGTCCCAGCCCTACTCCCAAGCCGATTCCAGCCCGGCGAAGTCCTTCGGAAAACCTAACCAAGCGGCTCAGGCCGTTCATTCTGCCATCCCGTCAATCCGCACGCAGCCCCCGCGTCGCCGCCCATGCCCGCCGCCACTGCAAAGCCAGGCACCGCCCTCCCAATTGCTGGGCGCCCACCGGGGACACTCTGAGACCAGCCGCCCTTTAGCCACGACTAAAGGGCGTCACCACCGCCTCCCGGCTCGGAGTCCATCGGAGACACTTTAGCCGCAGCTAAAGCAACCCACGCCAAACACATCCTCCCCAATGCCTTTCCGCTGGGAGTCCACCGGCCCTCGCACACTCATTGTCGCCCAACCTCTGCCAGCCTCCTGGTGCCCCTAGGCCGTCCTCCGGCTCCTCCGCTCCGTCACCCCATCAGCCGGCCGTCAGGGAACTCAGGAGGCTCACGGCCCGTGCCCTCGGCCCCCCGTCCGCCGGACGGCCCATCCGGGAGAATGTCGGATTCAGCCGCTTTCCGGCGAATTCGCTTCCACTCCGCCGCGTCTTGTGGCGTCCTGTCGCTGACAGTTGCTAACAATACCCCACGGGATGCCAAGATCCCGCTCTTTCCACCGCTGCCAACCTGGCCACCCCGGCCTAGCCCCATGAAAGAAGCCGCCGCCCGCATCAAGATCAACCAGCTCCTGGAAAACGCCGGCTGGCGGTTCTTCGCCGACGCGCGCGGCCCCGCCAACATCCAGCTCGAATCCAGCGTGGCGCTCACCGAACACGCGCTCGATGACCTCGGAGCGAACTTCGAGCGAGCGCTCAAGGGCTTCATCGACTTCCTCCTCCTCGATTCCAGGGGCTTCCCGTTCATCGTGCTGGAGGCCAAGGCCGAGGACCAACCCCCTGATACCGCAGCTTATCCGGCGGCGGGTAGGGTCGGACGGCCTCGGCCGACCCAGGCTGCCCCTGAGGGTGTGAGGTCATTGGCTGGTCATGCACAGTGCCATCGCGCCGCCCATCCGGGCGGACCAGCGGGCGCGCCGAGGCCGTCACGCCCTGCCGCGGCTTGGTCAGGGCGTGGGGGCTGCACGGGCTGGCCGGGGTCGATTCCTCGGCCGAAAGCGGCGTTTCCGGGCCATAGACGCTGGATGACGAGGCGAAGATGAAGGCCGGGACCGCCATGTGGCGGCAGAATTCCAACAGGCGGACGGTGCCGATGACGTTAATGATTTGAGGTTTGACATTCCGGCAAACTGCCGGAAACTACCCCCATGAAGACCGTCACCCGCAAGTCACCGTTGAAACCCGTCACCGGGCGTCTGGAGGCCAGGGTGCCACTGCCGATCAAAAGCCTGATAGATCGTGCTGCGGCGCTTGAAGGCAGGAGCATCACCGATTACGTCATCGCGACCTTGGAGCGGCATGCGGTGAAGGTGGTGCATGAGCATGAGATTCTGCAACTCAGCACGGCGGACAGCCACGCCTTCGCGCAGGCGATGATTGCGCCGCCGACACCCAACCGCGCCCTGAAAGGCATCCTTTCCCGCCACGCCAAAACCGTTGCGGTGCAATGAAAGGATTGCGGACCGAACCGTTAGGTGCCCGGCATGACCGGAGCGGCTTTCGCTGCGGCGTTCCCGAACTGGACGATTATTTGGTCAGGCAGGCGTCCCAGGATGTCCGTCGGCGGGTGACCGCGGTTTTCGTGATGGTTGCGGAGGAACGGCCGAGACGAATTCTTGGCTACTACACGCTTTCGTCATTCGCCGTGCGCACGACAGGTCTTCCCGAAGACGAGATGCGCAAACTCCCGCGATACCCGACCACTCCCGCAACCCTGATTGGAAGACTGGCCCGGGATGTCGGCGAACCAGGGGTGGGAGGGCTCTTGCTGGCCGATGCGTTGAAACGGATTCTAGCAAGTGCCGGCGAAGTGGCATCCGCGTTGGTGGTCGTGGAAGCCAAAGATCCATCCACTGTCACATTCTATCAGAAATATGGTTTCATTACCTTCAGGGGTTGTCCGCGGAAACTCTTATTTGGATTGCAATCAGCCGGCAATCCCCAAAATCGCCAAATTCCAACTCATTGAAATGTACGGAGGCGACCGGCCTGGGTCGGCACTGGCGGCCAGCTCGCCAGCGACCACCCGCCGACCGGGTGGTCGGCATCGGAGTAAGCGGGCATGAACCACGGGTTGCGACCTGGCCCGACCGGAAAAGAGGCTGGAAAAGAGGCTTGTCAAATCAACCGATCATCGCTGAAATCGGGCATGAAAATCATTTGTTTGGGAAATTATCCCCCGCGTCACTGTGGCATTGCCACCTTTACCGAGAACCTTGTAACGGCTGTCTTACAGGCAGCAGACCTTCATGGGGTGGCCCTCGAGGTGGAGGTGATCGCCATGAATGATGGCGGTAAAACCTATGATTACCCTGCCATTGTCAAGCAGGTGATTCGGCATAGATGTTTGGATGACTACGTCCAAATGGCTGAACTCATCAACAACTCGGGTGCCGAACTGTTGTTGTTGCAACATGAGTTCGGCATTTTTGGCGGCGAAAGCGGCGTGCTGCTGCTCGCGTTGTTGCGACGGATCACGATACCCATTGTCTCCACCTTCCACACGGTCCTGCAAAACCCCGGCTTTCATCAACATGAGGTAATGAGAAAGATCGCGGCCTATTCATCCCGCATCGTGGTGATGAATGGCATGGCCATCGATTTTCTGGTCGATGCCTATGGGGTGCCTCGCGAGAAGATCAGCCGCATCGAGCATGGCACCCCTGATTTCAAGGATCATGCCAACCACTTGCCGCCCACACCCGCAGCCTGGAGCGAGCGCAGAATCCTGCTCACCTTCGGGTTGCTGGGCCGCAGCAAAGGCCTCGAAACGGCCCTCCGGGCCCTGCCAGCCATCGTTGCAACACACCCGGACGTGCTCTATGTGGTGCTTGGCAAAACCCATCCTCATGTGGTGCAGTATTCCGGCGAGGAATACCGCGAGTTCCTGCACCTGCTGGTTGCTGAACTGCAGCTCCAGACACATGTGGTTTTCATCAATGAGTATGTCAGCGAATTGACCTTGATGTCGTACCTCAAATCCGCGGACATCTATATCACACCATACCTCCATAAAACCCAAATCACCAGTGGCGCATTGAGTTATGCCGTGAGTGCTGGTTGCGCCGTAATCTCCACTCCTTACTGGCATGCCGAGGAATTGCTGGCCCACGGCCGCGGCTGCCTCTTCGATTTCGGAAATCATCGCCAGCTTGCCGCCATCGTCAACCGCTTGCTTGACACCCCCGAGGAGTTGGCGCATCTGCAGCACCGCGCCCGTGACTATGGGGCGGCCCTGTCCTGGCCCATGATCGGCAAACAGTATCTCGAGGTATTCAATGCCGCCATCAACCACTGCCCGGATCCCGGCTTGGCCCCCCGGCCAAGACCGGCGATGCCGCATCCCGAATTTGAGGTGGTCCACCTCAAGCGCCTCACGGATGATACCGGTTTGCTGCAGCACGCCCGAACCAGTGTGCCATTCTATGAGGCGGGTTACTGCCTGGATGACAACGCGCGGGCCATTGTCGTTTGCCTGGCGGCTTGGAATCGGTTCCACACCCGGACCTATCTGGAACTGCTGGACAAATACCTCGCCTACATCACCCGCATGCAACGCAAGGATGGCAGCTTTGCGAACTACATGACTTATGAGCGCACCGTGTTGGATGACTCCTCGGACGATTCCCATGGCCGCGTGATCTGGGCGCTTGGATACTTGATCCGGTTTGCGCCAACCAACTCGCTGTTCCAGTTGGGACATGAATTGTTCGAGCATTCACTACCACTCCTCACCAAGCTCTGCCATGCCCGTGGCTATGCCAACTGCATCCTCGGAGTATACCATTATCTGAAACGGTTTCCCGATCAGGAGAGATTCCTCCGGCTGTTGCAGGTCCTGGCTGACAAGTTATGTGAGCAATTCGCCCGGCACCAGCGCGAGCACTGGGATTGGTTTGAAAATTCCATGACTTATGACAACGGCCTGCTGCCTGCCGCATTGTACCGGGCGTATGAAATCTCCGGCCAGGCACGGTATCTGCGCATCGCCGATGCCAGCCGGCTGTTCCTCGAGTCAAAATGCTTCAGGCATGCCTGGCTGTCACTCATCGGCAACCGGCAATGGCTGCACGTGGACCATGCGGGTGACATTTTCGCCCAGCAACCGGTCGATGCCATGGCCATGGTGCTGCTTTATGAAAGCGCCTGGGAGGCCACCGGTGATAGCGCCCATCTGGACAAACTGCGCCTTTCGTTCGAGTGGTTCCTGGGCCACAACGATCTCAATATCGGCTTGCTGGATGTGGAATCGAAGGGCTGCAATGATGGCATTGAGGAGTTCAACATCAATCGCAATCAAGGGGCTGAGAGCAACCTTGCCTACCTGATGTCCTGGCTGGTGGCCGAGCCGTTCTTCCGTTAATCATTGGCTTTGAGGATCTTCTCGATCCGCAGCAGCAGTGATTTCGGTTCCACCGGCTTCCTGATGTACTCGGCCGCACCCATGCGCAAGCCCCTCGCCTCATGCTCGTGTCCCGTGTGGCCGGAGAGAAAGACCACCGGTATGTCAATGTCGTTGTTCTTCATGTATTCAAGCATCTGGTAGCCATCGAGATGTGGCATCGCAATGTCAGACAGAATCAGGTCGAATTTCTCCTTGGCAATTTGCATCAGGGCGATGATCCCGTCAGGCGCAATGTCAACATCGTAACCATCCGCTTTCAAAATGCCGCCGATCAGTTTCTGGTTGATCACTTCATCGTCAACCACCAGGATTCTGGCCTTGCTCTTTTCAAGGCTCGGGCGGCCCCGGCTCAGGTCCGATGGCAGAATCTTATCGAGCAATTCCCTTAGTGGCAAGGTTGCGTAGGTGGAAGCCGTATCCGACATGGCGTAAGGAATCACCAACTCATCGTTATTGAGAATGGAGCCGCACGAATACACCACATTCGGCACATAACCTTCCCGCTCCTCTTCATTCGGCAACAGCAGGGGTTCATTCAATTGACCGATGACCTTGGCGGGGTCATCCAGATCGAGCAAAATCGCTCCAATGACGTATTTGCGCATCGGTCCAACCCCGTGCGTGATGACCAACCAGCCAAACTCCGTTTCAATGGGTGAACCACAATTGCCCACCTGAATGAATTCCCAGGGGAACTTCGGGGCCTGGATTCGCACCGCCTCGTGCCAGAGGTTGATGGTGTCGGAAAACATAATATAGTTGTTGATGCCATCAATGCGCGACAGCATGACGAATTTGCCATTGATCTTCCTGGGAAACAAGGCCATCCCCTTGTTTTGGGCGTTCTCCCCATGGACGGGCTTGATCTCGAAATGATAGAAATCCTTGGTCTCGATCATCATCGGCATGATGCTAATGCCATTGTATGCCGTATAAGTCGCATAATAGCACTCCAGGCCATTATCGTCAGTAAACTTCACAAAGCGCGCATCCTCAATGCCGTTACTTTCGGCGGCGGCAATCGGAAATATCACCCGGTCGGAAATCCCGGTGTCCAGCGAAAAGGTGATGCGGTAATAGGAATCACCCAGCCAACTGATCAACTGGAGCAGTTTGCGCTGGGATTCGTCCGGGTGCAATTCATGTTTCGTTTGATCGATGGCCCTGAACAGCTCGTTGTAATCGAATTCGGAGTTGAGCTTTTGCATGACGTGGCCGACGACGGTGTCCTCACCAGGCAGTTCACAAACCCCATGGACTTCACAGAGCTTCTTGAAGAAACTGTCCTTCTTGTAGCTGACGTTGTTAACCGTTTCCGCTTCATCGATCAGGCGGCCGGTCTGGATCAATTCGAGGTTGTTGTTGGCATCAAGGATGCCACCGCGGAAGGCAATCGATGAAATATGCCCTTCGCCGGTCGCCCGGAAGCTGATGATCACCCGTTTTTGGCCTTCCTGCAGTCCCGTTTGATCGGGATCTTCAACCATGGATGGATTGAAGAATGCCGCCGATTCAATCGAATACTCCGAGGAAAAAAAGGCGCCGATGAGCAATTTCTTGTAGGCGGACAGTTGACTCAGGTCCCCGGCACTGCCATTCATGATGTCGCGGGTGCGGTCAAAATGCTTTTGAAAGACGCGTGAGATGTTGCGATGTCGGGCGGAGAAGTCACGCAGCACCTGGTTCAAACTCAATTGTGCGGCTTCCTCGGGCATCTCGACCACCTTCCGAATGATGGATTGAATGCGGGATTCGGGGCCTGGGAAAAAGAATCTGACGATGACCCGCTTGGGGTTGCTGTAAAAGCGAATGGATTTGCGGTTAATGGAAACACTCATAAGATCTGTTGATGGGTATGCGGGAATTCCAAGGGTGATTCATGCGGATGGCTGCGGCTGTAGCCACTCAGCGACACCCGGGTCAGTTCAGGCTTGGCGGCTTCTGCAAGGATCACGACCCGCAATTTCCTCAGGGTGATAACACCGCGGTTCGGCCGCCAACCGCAAGATGGACAGGAGCCTGCCTGACGCCGCAGGCTCCGCTCAAACCGGCTGCGGCGTGTGCCGCAGCCGGTTTGTCAGAAGCTGGCGCACGCTCAACCCTCCTCGGGAATGCGCATGCCGTAGAACGAACGATAGACGAAGACCAGCGCGACGAGGAAGAAGAAGCCGCCGATCATGTTCTTGGTGGTTTGGTTGGTCATGGTCACCGCGATTTCCACCGCGAGCAGGCCGAAGAGCGTCGTGAACTTGATCACCGGATTCATCGCCACCGAGGAGGTGTCCTTGAAGGGATCGCCCACCGTGTCGCCCACCACCGTGGCGGCATGCAGCTCGGTGCCTTTTTCGCGGTAGTCCACTTCGACGATCTTTTTGGCGTTGTCCCAGGCCCCGCCGGCGTTGGCCATGAAGATGGCCTGGAACAAGCCGAAGAAGGCGATGGCAATCAGGTAGCCGATGAAGTAATACGGATTGAAGAATGGCAGCGCGAGTGCGAAGCAGAACACCACGATGAAGATGTTCCACATGCCCTTTTGCGCATACTTGGTGCAGATGGCAACGACTTCCTTGCTATCCTTGTCAGACGCGGTGGTGCTATCGAGGTTCATGTTCTCCTTGATGTAAACCACGGCGCGGTAGGCCCCGGTCACCACCGCCTGGCAGGAAGCCCCCGTGAACCAGTAGATCACCGAACCACCCATGACCAGCCCAAGGATGATTTCGGGCTGCACGATGGAAAGCTTGGTGACCACCCCGCCGAACATGTTTTCCAACAGCATGATGATGCCGAACACCATGGTGGTGGCACCGACCACGGCGGTGCCGATGAGTACCGGCTTGGCGGTGGCCTTGAAGGTGTTGCCCGCGCCGTCGCCTTTCTCGAGTTGATACTTGGCATTCTCAAAGTCGGCCTCGAAGCCGAAGTTCTGCTTGATTTCAGGACCGATGTTCGGACGGCCTTCGATCTGGCTCAATTCATAGACCGATTGGGCGTTGTCAGTCACCGGGCCGTACGAGTCCACCGCAATGGTCACCGGACCCATGCCGAGGAAGCCGAAGGCCACCAGGCCGAAGGCAAAGATCGGCGCGGCGAACACGAATTTCGCCGGCATGATGGCCATCAGGTCGGCGTTGATCGAGAACTGCCAGGCGGCGAACATCAGCGCCATGATCACCAGACCCATCCAGAAGGCGGAAAAATTGCCCGCCACAAAGCCGGACAGGATGTTGAGCGAGGCCCCGCCGTGCTTGGAGCAATTGGTCACTTCCTTGACGTGCCGCGAATTGGTGCTCACGAAGATCTTGGTGAACTCCGGAATCAGCGCGCCGGCCACCGTGCCGCAACTGATGATGAGCGAGAGCACCCACCACAGGTCCGGCAGCGCTTTGCCCGCAAACTCGAAGTTGCCTAACAACACCTTGCTCGCCAGGAAGGTGACGGCGATGGAAACCGCCGAGGTCAGCCACACCAGATGCGTGAGCGGGGCTTCGAAATCGAAGTCCTTCTTGCCGCCGAACATCGCCTTGCTGATGACTTCATTGATGAGATAGGAACCCAGCGAGGTCACGATCATCAGCGTGCGCATGACAAACAACCACACGATCAACTTTGCGCAAACATCCTGGCTGTCAGCCAGCGCCAGCGCCAGAAACGCGATCAGGGCCACCCCGGTCACCCCGTAGGTTTCAAATCCGTCGGCGGTCGGGCCCACGGAGTCACCGGCATTGTCACCGGTGCAGTCGGCGATGACGCCCGGGTTTTTCGGATCATCCTCGGGGAGTTTGAAGACGATCTTCATCAGGTCCGATCCGATGTCGGCGATCTTGGTGAAGATGCCGCCGCAGATGCGGAGCACCGACGCGCCGAGGGATTCGCCGATGGCGAAACCGATGAAACAAGGACCGACGAGTGCGGTGGGCAGGAAGATCAGAATGCAGATCATGAAGAACAGCTCCACGCAGACCAGCAGCAGGCCCACGCTCATGCCGGAACGCAGCGGAATGCCGAGCGTGGCGAGCGGATCGCCCTTGAGCGCGGAAAAAGCGGTGCGGGAATTGGCCACCGTGTTGATGCGGATGCCGAACCAGGCGACGCCGTAGGAGCCGAGGATGCCGAGCACGGAGGCCAACAGAATGACCAACACATGCCAGGCCGAGTTGTCTTGCAGGACCCCGAAGTAGTAGATCATGCAGGCGGCGATGAGCAGCCACAAAATGGCCAGGAACTTGCCTTGCGTGAACAGATAGGTCTTGCAGGTCTCCCAAATCGTGTTGGAGACCCGCGCCATGCTGTCATGCACCGGCAGGTTCTTGGTTTGCTGGTATTGAAGCAATCCAAACAGCCCGCCGAGCACGCAGACCGCCAGGCCCACCAGCATCAACGCGTGCCCGCTGACCCCACCGAGTGACGTGAACGTCACGGAGTCAAGATTTGGAATCTTCAGGTCTGCCTCACTCGCAAATGCGCCGCCCGCACCCGCGAGCGAAAAGGCTGTGGTCAATAGGAGTCCCTTGAGGTGTTTCATAAATCGCCGGACTATGGTCCAACCAACCGACAACACGCTAGTCCTATATCACGAATTGTTGCTCACATTCCACGATTTTTCCGCGTTTCCGGCCACTCGTGCGAGCATCCCCCAAAAATATGCGTCGCCGGGCGCAAGAATCGCGGACTCGCAAGGGCTTGCCGCGGGATCAAGGCACGCGGACGCGGTAGAAGCGCGTGGGGAAACCCGGCGCGCTGTCGTCCGTGAAGACCGCGCTGCCGCTGCTCAGCGGCAGCGTCTGCAGATCCTCCCAGGTGGCCAGGTTCGTCGAGCCCTGCACCGTCGCCTTCGTCTCGCCCGGTGCGGTCAGCCCGAAGCGCATCCGCCCGTCGGGAAGCCGCGTCAACGAACCCGCATGGATGAAGGGTGCATCAATGCTGAAGGTGGCGGCACTGACATCGAACAGCGCCGCATTCGTCGAGCTGCTCACTTTGATGGAATAGTCGCTGCCGGGCGCCAAATCCTGGCCGGCTTCCCACTGATAGGCCCCCGCGCTGGAACTGGTGGCCAGCGTCTTCAGGAAGACCCCGCCCTTGTAGAGATCAATCACCACGCTTTCCGCGACGTTGTCATTCCACCGGATGAAGTATTTCAGTCCCCGCTGCCAGCCCTCGTAGCCGTTAGGCGCCGTCACCTGGATCTGTGGCGCCAGCGTCTGGAAGGCCCCGAGCGACCAGGCGCTTTCCCCGGCGTCATTCCAGGTCCTGACCCGGTAGTGGTACGTCGTGTTAGGCAGGGCCGCGCTCCAGACGAAATTGGCAAGCGTCTGATAGGGAACCTGCACCACCGGCGTGGCAAAGTCCTGACTCGTCGCAATCTCCAGCTCATAAGAACGGGCCAGGCCTTGTGGTGACCACGCGAGCGAGACGGGGAGCGTCTGATTGACGGCATCGACCACCCCGGCCACGGCCAGCGGCGGGGCGATGACTTCATGGGTCTGAACTCCCCGGTGGTTTTCCACTTTGGCCAACAACGGGGCCGCGACGACATCCGCCAAATCAGGGAAGCCGAAGATGAACTCGCCCATGTCGCCAGCGGTGGCGGTGAGTTCAATGGTGGTGCGCAACTTGCCGGTGGTGAAGTTGTAGTCCGTCGGTTGCGGGACGAACGTGCCCCCCCCGGCTTCAGGGCGGTAGTAGATGGTGAGATTGGCGGGCTGGCTCAAGCCGAAGCTCAGCACATCGAAGGAGACCCGCGCGGTGAGGGCGTGGAGCGGGAGGTTGGCCTCCTGCATTTTCACCCGCAGCGGCAGTACCCGTGGCGTCGTATCCTGAAACAGGGGCGCAAGCGGCGCATAGGGCTCGCGCGTCACGGTGAAATCGTTGTAGTCCCCACCGCCGACCTGGACC
The DNA here is from genome assembly GCA_026397725.1 of Verrucomicrobiota bacterium. Lineage (GTDB taxonomy): Bacteria > Verrucomicrobiota > Verrucomicrobiia > Verrucomicrobiales > Akkermansiaceae > Luteolibacter. The sequence goes on from JAPLUI010000176.1 coordinate 14,461, forward strand.
TCAAGAGTGACCCCCGTGCCGGTGAACTCATAGATATTGCCCGCAACCAACTCGTACTCCGTGACTTCGACCTTTTGCGCCGAGGCCGGCCAGGGAAAGCGGAAGGCGCGATAGCTCTCCACCAGGGGATTGTTGAAAGATATGTCAAACACCTTCTGGCCGGCGGCGTTGACCTCGGTGCAGGTGGGCACCGCCGCACCGCCGGCCCCGCCCCAACCGATGAGGGTGTTGCCGTTGGCCAGGCGCTGCGCATTGCCGCGATGCCAACCTTGGATCGCCGGAGCCGACGTGTGGGTCCAAACCCGCGTGGCCACCTTGTTCACCTGATCCAGGGTGTATTCGTGCGCCTTCGAGGGAGCGCCGCCGGGACCGGATCCCCCGTTGTCATAGATCAGATAGTTGCCGTTGGGCAGCAGATTCATCGCGTGCCCCCCGAAGTCGCCGGCGACGCCGCCGCCGGCAAACGTGAACTGGTTTTCAGTCCCGCCCAGATGCCACATGATTTCGCCGGTCTGCCGGTTGAGTTTCTTCACCCACTCCGGGGTCCCGAAGATGAGGTTGCCATCGGTATCCTGGAAAATGGTGTTGATATGGAACGCGTCGATCACGGCATTGGTGCTGGTCACGTTGCCCGCAAACGGATAGTGGTCCCAGGTGCGCCACTGGAAGATGACGTTCCGCTGCACATCCAATTCCTGGATCACGGCACCGGAAACCATGGCCGCCGGATGCCCGCCGGTCACGATTTGGCTCATGTCCACCTCACTCATGTAGTAGCCGAACTGAAGCACATGGCCGTTGGGCAGCAACTGGAAGTCGTGGCCATCCGCCACATAGCCGTTGCCTCCGCCAATGGTCTCCTGCAGGTCGTAGTTCTCGTCGAGAATCCGGTGAAGCACATCGCCGCCGCCCGTCCAACTATGCGCTTCAATGAATGCGGCATAGTGGAGTTGGCCGTTGGGCAACACCTTGAAGTCATAGATTTCATCGTCGCTGGTCTCCCTGGACCAGGCGATGCTCCCGTCGTTGTTCACGATCATCAGGTTCACCCCGACGCCCGTGGTTGCCGCTTCCGAGGCCACCGCCAAAAAGACGCGGCCGGGCGCCACCGCCCCCGGGTTGCCATAATCGTTCACCGTGAGGCCGGGAAACGGCAGCGCATACGCGGTCGTGGCAGCGCCCAGCGGCGCCATCACACATAAACATAACTCACCTAATCTTTTCATGTGCAGATGATTTCTTTGGTTGGCAAACACGGATGGGTCAGTTGGCTTGGGTGCGATAGTAAGCCTGCGGCAGCGGTGGCGCGGGATCGGTGTACGGAAGCTTGCCATCGGCCCCGGCGGTGACGGTGGCAAGGTCGCTCCAGACACTCAGGTCGGTGCTCCGCTGGATGGTATAACTTCGCCCCGGAATGCCGCGGAAAACCATGTCGGCAACTCCGTCGTGCAGGGAAAAATCGGTTAGGTTCCGGGCCACCGCGCCGACCCCGGCTGGGGCCTCGGTCACGGTGATGCTGAGGGTTCCCCGCCCGGTCGCGCCGCGGGCGTCGGTGAGTTCCACCTCGAAGCTGTCGGTGCCGACCAAACCGGCGGGCGGGGTGTAGTTGACGGTGGCTGTTAGTGCCACCGTGCCACCCTGGGCGCTGGGGCCGATGGCCCGGGTCAGGGTGATCGCATCGCCGTCCGCGTCGCTGGCGCGGGCCAGGATCTTCGCCGGTTGGATCGACAGCATCTGGCCGGCCTTGCAGCCCAGCGCGTAACCGGCGAAGGCCGGCGCATGGTTGCCCTGGCCGCTTAGGGTCAGGTCGAAGGGGTTGTGTGCGGGATCATTGCTGATGAGGTGCAGGCCGGCGTCGCGCATGCCGCTGGCGGCGGGCGCGAAGGTGAGCGTGAAGGTGGTGCTGGCACCGGGAGCCACCGTCGCGGCTGGCGGAGTGGTCACGGTGAAATCGCCGGCCGCGGCACCGTCGATGGTGACCGCGAGTCCCGCCAGGTCGGCGGCCCCGGTGTTGCGGATGGTGAAGTCCTTGGCCGCCGTCTGCCCGATGAGTACCATGCCGAAGTCCACCGTGGAAGCACCATCGGTTAGCCCCGTGCCAACCGGCTGTTCCACCACGATGCGCGGCAGCGGGGTGGCCAGGAACGCCCGCAGCACGCCGTCGCCGCCGGCGGCTAACAGATAGCCGTTGGAATAACTCAGTTTTCCGCCGGCATTGAGCGTTTGCAACAGTTGCCCGTCGGCCAGGTTGAAGATCCAGGTGGTGGCCCCGGTGGCGACGAGCAAGCGGTCATTGCACAGCAGCGGTTGTTCTATCAATTCAGTGGCGGTGGTCTGGAACACCGGCCCCGGCGTGCCATCGGCCAGCGCGTAGCTGCGCACGACGCTGCCTTGGATGGCATAGACTTTGCCGGAAAAAATCGCCGGGCTGCCGGTGAATTTGAGGGGCACTTGCCAACGGGTCGCGCGGGCTTGGAGGTCCACACAGGCAAGGGCTTCGTTAGAGATCAGGGCGGCGGAAGTTCCTTGGAGCGCGGCGATCGTGTTCATGGAGTAGGCGGTGTGGGTCCAACTCCCGCGCAAGTTCCAGAAGCTGCTGCCATCCTTGGGGTCGTGCTCGGTGAACCCGCCTGCGACCCATGAGAAGAGGCGGTTGTGGTGGATGGTCGGCGTCCAGTCGTCATAAGTGGAGGGACTGGATAGATAGAAGCGTTGGGTTCCGCTCAACTCGAAGCCATACATGCCGCCGTAGTATCCGCCGTTGATGAAGATGCCCAGGTCGGTGACCGCCGGCGCTTGATAGGAATCCCATTGCGCCTCAAACACGGCCGCCCAAAGCAGCGCCCCCGTGTCGGCACTCAGGCAGAACAACAGCGGCCCGAGCGGATCGCTTACCCCCTTGCCCCGTTGGAAATAGACCCTGCCGTCATGCACCGTGGGGGGATTGTAGGAAAAACTGCTGGCGATGGGGAAGGCCCACAGCGGGGTGCCGCTGGCCAAATCGAAGGCTTTGGCGGAGTTGCCGGTGGAGAAGCCGCCGGCATTGGGCACCACGAAGGCGCGGCCACCGCTGATGACGGCGCGGTTGAGGTTCGTGCCGGTCTGCGCGGTCTGGCTCCAGGCCGACACGAAGGCACAACCATCCAGCGCGGCCGGGTAGTGACCGGTGTGGGCCGCCGAATTTCCGAAGGTTTCCCAATCCCCGCCAAACCGGGTGGCGGCCGGCACCGTGATGGCGGCCGGGTTCGACAGCACCTCACCCACCGCATTGCGGACCGCCACCGTGTACACCCCGGCCTGCGCCGCCGTGATCTCATCGAGATAGAGGCTGGCATCGGTCGCCCCCGGAAGGTCGGTGCCATCCCGTTTCCACTGCCAGGTGAAGGGGCCGATTCCCGTCGCGCTGGCCCGCAACACGAGATCCATGCCCACCCCGCGCGCTTGCGACAGCGGCTGAGTGGCGACTTGTGGCAGGTCGCTCGCCCCGAGCAGCGTGACCACCGACGCCTGATAGGCACTGGCACCGGCGGTGTCGGTCACCCGCCAGCGGGCGAATTGACTGGTGCCCTTGGCTGCCGTGGGCGTGCCGGTCAACTTGGCCCGCCCGTTGCCAAGGTCCTGCAAGGTCACGCCCGTTGGCAGCACTTCCGACTGGATCGTTAGACCGGCATTGCCGTCGGCATCGCTGGCGGCAATCTCCAGGTCCACCGCCCGCCCGCTAACCAGTTGACCGGGCGGCGTGGTGATGAAACGCGGAACTTTGTTAGACTGCGTGGCGATCCGGTAACTGTGGATTTTTCCGGTCGAAGCCACATACAGGGCCCCGTCGCGGACGGCCAGGGTGGTGCCGAATTTCGCGGTGCCGGCTGGCGGGCGGATCGGGGCGCCGACCCGCCAGGTCGTGCCCGTGCGGAGGAACACATGCACAATGCCGCGGGCCTCGCCGAACACAGTGGTGGTCGGAGCGCCGACGAAGAGCATGTCGCCGGCCAAGGCCAAACCCATGCCAAAGCCATAACTCGCGGCGGCGCCGGCCGGATTGACAAGGGTGGCGCTCAGCGGCCAGGAGGTGGCGCTCGAGCGCGTGAAGACATGCACCTGCGGGTTGCCACTCGCCGTGCCAAGCACCGCCCGGTCACCGTCCAAGGCCACCGTGCCGCCCTGCGGATAGTCCGTCCCGGACGGCGACGCCGGCATGAGCGACGCCCGCTGCACCCAAGTGCGCGTCGCCGCCGTGAACTCGAAGATATAGGCCCGCCCCTGCCGGGTATAAGTGCCGGGTGCCCCGATCAACGCGCGGTTGCCTTGCATCGCGAGTGCCGTGCCGAACTTGTCGTCGGTGACCCCGTCGGAGGCCTGGAATTCCTGCATGAAGGCAAAGTCCGGCCACTCCCGGTAGGCGGCCACCCGCCCGCGGCTGCCCGGCATGCCGGCCAGGAACAAGTTGCCATCAGTGACCAGATCCGATCCTAACAAGGCATTGGCCGGCACGGATGGCGGCACCACGCGGCTGGCATAATGCCAGACATTTCCCTGCCAGCGTTCGAACACGGCCAGCGACCCGGCCGAGGAGCCACCGGTGGCATCGTAGCGGTCGCCGACCACCACCACCCGCTCCCCGATGACCGGCGACGGCTTATGGGAATACCCCGTGACCACGGTTGGCACCGATTGCTTGAAAACCGGGTGCCCATCCGAGGCGGCGAGGTCGAACAGATCGGACTCACCATCGTTGTCTGGACCGACCGCGAGTCCGCCCGCGCCGACCTGCAATTTCGCGCCGATGTTGCCGGCGGAACTGGAGACGGAGATCGGGGCGGCGGTGGCAGGCAGCGGCACGTCGAAGGACCAGACGGTGCCGGTCACCGTGCCGGCGGGCGTGACGGCATCCACGCGCCAGAAATAGCGATAGCCATAAGCCAGCGGTGTGGCGAGCGTCCACTGCGGGGTGCCCGGCGTGCCTAACTGCAAGGCGGAACCGGCGACCGCCGCAGTGACCTCGGCTTGCGAAGAGCCGAGGAAAACCCGGTAGGCAGTGGCCCCCGCCACCGGGCTCCATGACAAGGCCAGCGGTCCCTCGGACGGCAGCGTCGCGCCCGGTTGTGGGTTCGGGCCGGGCAAGGTGAGCAACGAAGCGAGCCGGACGCTGCTCACGGTATGGGCGCTCGCATTGTATAGCACCAGGAATTCATCGCCGGTCGTGACCGCGCTCAAGGTCGCCGTGAACGGCAGGCTGGCGGCTTCCACGCCGCTTTGCGCCCACCAAATCTTGGTATCGCCAATCGCGATGCCGCCGCCATAAGATGTGCTGTTCACCTGCTCACCCATCGCGGCAATGAGTTCCCGCGCCAGATTCATCGAGCGGGTTAGATAGAACAGGCGCGAACCGTCGGGACTGACCACCGGGCGTCTGGTGCTCCAGGCGTCCATGATCACCGTGGGCAGCTTGACGGGAGTGTTGGTGGTCACGTCGAAGACCTCCACTCCGGTGTTGTTCATGGTGGTGGAGACGTCGAAGTAGAACCGGCCTGTCGGATCGACCTCAGTCCACAGCGCTCCGTTGGCGGCCTTCTGCCCTAGCAGCACGCCGGTGGCGGCGTCGCGGATGTCGAAGCTGGATGAGCGCTGCAAGAACAGCCGGCCGTTGCGGTCCGCCGCCACGGCGGTGATGTCGTTCGGCACGGTGAGCGGCGGCAACAGGCTGAAGCTGGCCAGATCGACCACCTGCAACTGGGTCTTGCCGGTGCTGATGGCATAGAGCCGGTCGGCGATGGGATCGATGCTGAAGTCGCTGACATCGCCGCCGACCGACAACACCTTTTCAATCGTGCCGGTGTCCGCCCGGATCGCCAGAATCTGACTTTCCTGAAAGGCGGTGGTGCCCTTGTGCAAGCCATACACCCATGGCCGCGACGGATCCGCCCGGAGCAGGCTCAAGTCCGGGGTGTAGAGGGTGAGGGTGAGCGAAGTGGTTAGGGCGACCCCACCGGAACTGATGGCGAGCGTGCCGGTGTGGCTGCCGAGCGCGAGACCGGCAAGGTTCACCGTTCCGGTTAGAGGAGTCCCGGCACTGCCGCTGGTGGCCGCAGGAGTGAACCACGGGATCGACTCCGCCACTGACCAGGCCGCCGGCACGCCGTCACTGCCGAGCACTTGCAGGGCTGCTTGCTGCGGCTGGATGCCCAGCGGATACCGCAGCGCAAGGGCGGCCGGGTTGAGATGGAAGGCGGCCCGCGTGGCGGACTGCACCGTGCCGCTCACCGGGAAAATCTGGCGGATTGGGTCGATGCGCCAGAAAAACGCAGTGCCGGGGGCAATCAGCGAGGCCACATCAAACGAATTGCCGGTCACCACGCCGCGGTCTTCGGGAGATCCGGCGCTGGCGTTTGCCACCGCGTTGCGATCCGTCCCGACGAACACCCGGAAGCCCTCCACAAAGGGCAGGCTGTTCCATGACAGGATGGGCGAGTCATCCGGCAGAATGCCGCCCGGCGGCAACAACGGGGCAATCGCAATGGCCGGCGGTCGAATGGCCGCCGGGACATTCCACACCGCAAAGCTGGCAGTGGTGGAGTTATAGTAAACGAGCGCATCCTGGTTGTGCGTGAAATCCATCAGCGTGGCCGATACCGGCAGATCGGCGACTTTGACCCCGGTCACACTGTTGACCACCTGATTGCCACCGGCGACCAGATCGCCGTATGCGGACATCGCCCTGACATTGACAGGCATGTCCGGCCCCAGGATCGTCATGGCCGGCAGTTGATAGATACGGTCCATCGCCGCTAGGCGGTCGCGGTTGAGGCTGCCGAGCACCAATGAATTCGAGGCGGAATCGGTCTTGCCAACCCGCGAGTCGGAAAGCGTGTTCTGCGTTAGAGTGCTGCCCTGGGCCGTGAACGCCATCAGCGAGTGATAGTACATTTGCAGGTCCTGGCAGTATAGGCGCTGGCCGATGCTGTCGAACCACAGCGACCCCGCCCCATGCCCGGAAAAACCTGACAGGAAGGTCCCGCTGGCAAAGTCCACCACCCGCAGCGCCGGGAAACTGGCGCCGTCGGTGTGATAGACCACGCCATTCCTCCCGACCGCCAGATTGAACCGGGTCGGGGAGAAATTCATCGCCAGGGTGACGGCGCGGGTGCGCGTCACTTCGAGCGTGGTCAGGTCGATCTCGCTGACGGACTCGTTGCCGTTGGCCGTGTAGAGGAATCTGCCATCCGGCGAGAACGCGCAATCTTGCGGCGCCTTCCCCACCGGAATCACCTTGGTGATGGCCCCGGTGGCTTCGGACAACACCAGGACTTCGCCGGACTGGGTGCCCTTGTTCAAAGCATATAACTGGGGCCGCAACAGGTCGGCCCGCAAGAAGCTGGGAACCAGCGGGTCAATCCACAAGACCACCGGCAGATCAAAGGTCGCCGGCCCCGAGGTGATGCGAACGGTGGCTGTATATTTGCCCGTGGCCAGGGTCCCCGGCGTGAAGCGCAACTCGAGCGGCTCCGGCGTGGTGCCGGTGGCACTGGCAAACGTGAGCCATGCGACAGGCGTCAGCACCTGGGCACTCCACGGTTGCTCGGTTGCCAGTCCCGTCTGAATGGCCACCCTGGCGGTGGAGGTCGGCGCACTGGTCACCGTTAGATGAGTGAGCGGCCCCTGGGTCAGGATGAGCCGTGGGGCCGTGACCTCAACGGTCACCGGCACGGTGGCCACGCGGCTGGCCGCAGGCGATGTTAGCGCCAGGGTCGCAGCGTAACTCCCCGCCGCCAGGCCCACCGCATTCGCCGAGACGGTTAGATTGCCGGTGCCCTCCGCCGGCGTGGTGCCGGCCGCCGGGCTGGCGCTCAGCACGCCGGGGAGGGTGTTGGGCACCGTGTCTAACAGACGGTTGGCCAGCTCCTGGAACACCGAATCGGGTTGCACCGTCATGGCGTTGGTGACGAACAGCAGGTGATAGAGCCGGCGCTTGCCGCTGAGGCCCTCGATGCGGTGTTTCTGGTCGGTGTCGGTGGTCCCGGTCGTTTGGGTGAGTCCGGCCTGATCCACCAGAATGAGATGATTGACGGTCTTGCTATAAGTCCCCCTGAACTTGACGACAAAGGCACTCCATTGTTTGGCGGCGCGGGTGAGGCTGAACGTGCTGGTTTGGCGGGCGAACCCGTAGTATTGGAAGGTGCCGGCCACCTCAAACCACGACACCCCGTTCAGATCGGTGGCAAACACGAACAGCCCGGGCAGCTTGCGCGTGAAGTAACGCCCGTCCGCCCCGAGAATCGGGGAGGAGGCCACGGCTCCATTCGAGTAGGCCAGCGGCCCGCCCAGATTGGTCGTGAGCTTGTTGCCTTGGGCGAAGATCGCCGTCCCCGAGGAGACCCCGGTGGAGATATAGGTGCCGGTTTCACCCTCGGTGAAGTCATAGCGGTCGGGCAGCGGCCCGTTGAGCGTGGTGCCCGACGCATCAATCGCCGCCAACACCGCCTCCATGCTGTTAGACCGGCCGGCGGCGTCGAGGATTTCCGCGTTCCAATCCACCGCGCCGGTGCTCGGGTTGGCAATTTCAAGGGGCACGCTGGCGCTTTCCCCGGAGCGCACCGTTAGATTGAGCGGGTCGGGCGTCACGGTTAGGGCGGTGGCGGCCGGGTTGACCACCAGGGATTGCGCCACCGCCGGGGCCGGATCAAAGACCGCGTTGCCG
>JAPLUI010000471.1 GCA_026397725.1 Verrucomicrobiota bacterium
AGGCGCTGCGTCACCGTATTGTCGCCAAGCGCGCCGTAGCCGTTACAGCCCCAGGTGGCCACGGTGCCGTCTGAGCACAGCGCCATTGAGTGGTCGCCGCCCGCCGAGACGGCCACCACCGTCCTGCCAAAAAGCGCGGAAACACCGGAAGCCGTGTTGACCGCCACAGGCACGGTGCGCGAGGTCGTGGTGTTGTCACCGAGCTTGCCAAAGGCGTTGGAGCCCCAAGCGGCCACGGTGCCATCCGAGCACAGCGCCATTGAGTGGTCGCCGCCCGCCGAGACGGCCACCACCGTCTTGCCAAAAAGCGCGGAAACGCCGGAAGCCGTGTTGACCGCCACAGGCACGGTGCGCGAGGTCGTGGCGTTGTCGCCGAGTTGGCCGGAGCCGTTAAAGCCCCAAGCGGCCACGGTGCCATCCGAGCACAGCGCCAAACTGTGACGGTAGCCAGCCGATACAGCCACCACCATCTTTCCCGCCAGCACGCCCGAGGCAGTCACGGATGTGGCCGTTGCACGACTTAACGTGCTGTTGTCGCCGAGCTGGCCGGAGTAGTTGGATCCCCAGGCGAAGGCGCGGTTATTAGCCCAGACGAGCACCAGATCATTGCCGCTGCCGCCGTAGTAGTTGGCCACGAAATCGTAGGTGATCCCACCGAAGGTCAACGACACCGCCTGCCCCTGCGCGAGGTTGTCGAAGGTGCCGTTGATGAACGCCAGTCCGGTGCTGTTCACCACGGTGAGGTTGGTGCCAGTTGGGGGCGCGAACCCGAGCGTCAGATTTAGAACGCCGCTGGCGGTATAGTGGGCAGCGGTTAGCGCGACCTCCGTGGCGGAAGCGAACGTGTGTGTGAGACCGCCCGGGAAAATCGTGATCGAGAAGGCTTGCGTGGCATTCGCCTGCGTGCCGTTGGCTGCCGTGATGGTGCCGTTAAAGGTGCCTGTCGCACTCGGTGTCCCGGAAATCACCCCGCCACTGCTGATTGTTAAACCGCTGGGCAGTCCCGTCGCCGAAAACGTCGGCGCCGGGCTGCCCACCGCCGCGCAGGTGTGGTTGTAGGCCAAGCCAACCGCGCCACTGGCCGGCGCCGTGCTAGTAATCTCCGGATGAATCCCCGGATGGCTGGACACCACCTGGTCAAGCCATCCGGCATCGCCCCCCGACGCACTTTCCGCCTTGATATAGCGCCACCGGATGACGTGGGATCCCGAACCGATCAGGTACTGCTTCGCCTGCCAATCCACCTCTCCGGAGATCACGTCCTGCCGCGTGCCATCCATCCACAATTCGAGCGAGGCACCCGAAACTTTCCACCAGAACCCGAGCGTGGCGGATCCCGCTACTACCGTCTCCACCCAGCTCTCCTGCATCGAACCGCCCGGCCCGCTGCGGGCGGCGTCAACGCCGTCGTGGGTCGTGTCCGTTGCTCCGAACCACGGATGAACGGGGTCCGTGCTCCACGGCAGATCCGTGGCATCCAGCGCCTCGGCCAGCGGCACGGTGCCCACGGTGCTGATGCGGACCTGGTCGAGCCATGCCTGGTCCGCTCCGGATGTTCCCGCCGTCCGTTCCAGTTTCCACAGGAGCAAATGGCTGCCACCGGTGAGCGACACGGTCACTTCGGTCCAGTCCGCTCCCGCTGTGGCCGCCGCGCTCTGCGTGTCGTCCACGAATAACTTCAGGGAGGAGACCGATCCCGTGGACAGTTTCCACCAGAACTTCACCGTGGCCGGCCCGTTGGCGTACGTTGAGACCCAACTTGTGCCCGCGGCGGAAAGTGCCGCGCTCTGGGCCGCATCCACGCCGTCGTGGCTGACGCTCTGCTGGCCAAGCCACGGCCCGGTCCCGCCCGTCTGCCAGTCGAGCGCAGGCAGGTCCAAGGCCTCGGCCAAGGGCGATCCGAACAGCGCGAACACGCTCTTGTCAGAGTCCATCACCACCTGGGCCGGGCTTGCCGATCCGCTCAAACTGCCCTGCCACTCCACAAAGCGGAACTTCGGCTCCGGCACGGCGGTGAGTGTGATGGCAGTCCCCACCGCGTAGCGCCCGGTGGAACTCGCAGGGAAAACGACCACGCTGCCACCGGATGCGACGACGGCAAGCTGAACGAACGCTTCGCTCGCATTGGCCGGGTTCGTCCCGTCCGCCAGTTCCGCCTCGTTGGTGATCCCGTCGCCGTCAGCATCTCCCGACGCCTCTTGGTCCAGCCATCCGAAAAACTGCAACTCCTTCGCATCCGCCATGCCGTCGCCATCCGAATCCAGCCACAAATGGGCCGCCGCACTCGTCACCGAACCGCTGGGGTTGGTAATCACCACCTCGTAAGACGCCTCGTCGGCTGTGCCCGCGCTGGCGATGGTCAACACGTCGGAGATCGCTCCGCCGATGTTCGTGCTGTTCTTCCGCCACTGGAAACTAGCCCCCGCCCGGTTCCCGACCGCCACGAAGAATGACGCCGTGCTTCCGGGCTGCGCCAGCACGTCCATCGGCTGCGCGGTGATCACCGGGAGACCGGTTACCGCAGCCCGCACCTCCACGAGGTTGCCCGGAGGGTCGAAGCGGAGTTCGGTGGCGAAAGTGGGCAGGGGGCCGGCAACTGACAAGAGCAAAAGTAAGTGAGCCAATCTCAGACCGTCCGCCTTGCTGACCTTCATTGAAGAGTCATTCACCCTGTTTGATTCTTGGGTATTCATCTTTGGATTCTCCTCGGTTACCTTTTGCGCTCACAATCATCTTTGAAGATCCAACAATCAAAAACCCAATATCCCCACATCTCATATATAAGCGCTTTCGCCATATCTGCTTTCAAATCTAAGTGAAGTATCTTATCCTTTAACAGTTTTTTACCACCCTTAGCAAGAGCTTCACAAGTATCCCGTCCCGGACTGCCTTCAGGAAGCTTGCTACAAGTTGCTGATTTCGCCCACGCATATATTTGCTCGATTAGCGCTACTTCAGCATCATGTCGCTGTTGAACTTCCCACAATAACCCCTCTCTACGTTGCCTAACTCTACTTAAGCAACTTTGGTATTCCTCCTCGCACTTGTTCTCCCAGCATGGGCTAGACGGGTCATCTTTCAAGCCAAGTGGATCGGTTCGCAATATCGAACTATTCAGTACATACGCGTACAGATTCAGGCCCGCACCTTCACCAATTGGATCGCGCGACATCCATCTCCCGAACGATGCCGCATAGGCGCGGTAAGGCGCAAGATGTAAACCGGAGACGGCATGAAGAAGGTGTCCGGTATAAGCTAGATCAGCATCAAGATCACCACCTAGTTTGCCTTGCTGCCCATAGGGGTCATATCCATACCTCGCACGAACAGCGCCTGTGGCGTCGGCAAGTTCGCGAACGGAACCAAGATGGTCTGTGGTATAAAAATAGTTGCCCGCGGTTGCCCCAATCGTGACATTGACGCCCAGCGGCAGAAACCGCTTCGCCACTGTTGCTCCCGTGGCATCCCGTTCCTCACATAGTTGCAATCCGTTCCAGAGAAAGCGCTTGTCGCTGGTGGTCGCACCGTTCTGCTTCTCCGTGATTCTCACCCGGCGGCCACGCCCATCGTAGCCGAACTCGGATCGTTGGCTGCCGTTGTTGATGGCAACCAAGCGGTTTTCGGCATCCCATTCATAGGTGCTGGCCGGCAGGGCTGGACTGGCGTCGGTAAGTTGGTTGACGATGTTATAGGCGTAGTTGGTGGTTACCCCATCGATGTTTTGGGTCAAACGGTTGCCGGAGTGGTCGTACGAATAACCGTAACTTTTCACCGTGGCGGCACCCTGCTTAACCGTCACTGAAGTTAACTGGTCGGCTGCATCGGCGCCAATGGTCCAAATGCGGGGCGTGTCGGAGTCCTGTTGCTGGCTCCATGTCTGGATGCTCCCGTTTGCATCGTAGGTGTATTCGAATGCGGAAAGCGGTGCCCCATCCGGCTTGAGGTTGCGGATGCGCTGGAGGCGGCGGTCACCACTGGTCGGGAAGTAGTCGTAACGGACCATCTGGTTGTTGGGGTAGGAGAGCGAGTCGATGCGCCCGGTGCTGCCGACGTAGTTGATGCCGAAACTGCCCAATGCGCTGATCAGCGTCGTGGCGCGTCCCGCCGCGTCGAAGGTCACCGTCTGGTTCACCCCGTTGATGGCAATAGTCTCCTCCCTCCCCAGAGAGTCATAGTTGTAGGTGATCGTGTCGTTCGCCCAGGGGCCATCGACCGATGCCAACTTTCCAGCCCCGAGCGTGGGTGTCGCCGTTACAGGATGGTAGGCGTAGGTGATCGTCCCGATCCCATCCACCATAGTTTTCACACGTGGGTAGAGCGGATCGTAGGTATAAGATACCGATGGGGTGGCAATGGTCGCATTCGGATAGCTAACCTGTCTGAGCGTGCCATCGAGGTTATACATGTAGTCTGTAAACTGCCCTTTCTCGTCGATCTTGCGCCTGAGCAAGCTAGTGGTCTCGTCGTATAGATACGACACTCTTGACCTGTCTGCGTACTGTTTGGCAGTGACTCGCCCCTGCACATCATATTGCCATCGCGTGACCCGCTCCATCGGATCGGTGATGCTTTCCAAGGCCCCACAGGAACACCAGTCGTATTGCACGACACGATTCAGCGCGTCGGTGACGCGGATCAGTTGCCGGTTCGCGTTGTATACATGTTGCGTCATGCGGCCGAGACGGTCGGCGACCACCGCCAGATCCAAACGGTCGTATGCGAACAGCGTCGCCGTTCCGTCTGGATGCCGAATTGCCGTTCGTCGGTCCATGGCGTCGTAATCGTAGGTTAAAACATAACCGTCCGACTCAGTGACCGTCCGTATGCGCCCGACCCCATCATAGGTGAGGCGCGTCGTATCTGCATTGCCAGGTAGCGGGCCATCCACCGAAGTCAGGTAGCCGGTATATCCATTTTCGTCGTAATTCAGCGTCGTCACCTCGTTTTTTTGATTCGTGACCGTCCGCACCTGCCCCCTTGCGTTGTAGGCGTATTGGGTGGTTTGTCCCGCCGCATCGGTGGCGGTAAGCGGAAGGTGCTGGGCGTTATACGTGGTGGCGGCCAAGCGCTCGCTGATTCCGCCGGTGGTCTGACGGACTTCCCGCAGATCGACGCCATTGGCCTCGTATGTGTATTCAGTGGTTCTTCCCAGGGGATCGACGTGTTTGATGGGATTGCCCAAAGCGTTGTAGTACGATTGCGTCGCCTGAGCCGAGGCATTGGCAAGCACCCGCACCGACTTCTCCGGTTTCGCTCCCTGTCCCGGATACGCGGGCCAGCCGCTGGCGCTGGCGACTCCGCCCGGGTAGTTGAACCACACGCGATCCTCCAACGGCTCCTTGATGGCTTCGATGACCGGCATCACCTGCCAGTTGAGGTCGGAGAACCAGCGATAGTTGCGGGCGACGGAGGGATCGCCGGGCTTTTCCCGCATGGCGTGCTTGCTCCAATAGTAGCTGTTCCGGTAACTGAGGCGGGCGTCTTCGGAGTAGAAGACCACGCGCTCGCCACCCACGAGCACCACCGGTGGAAGTGAGCGGAGGTTGGGTTGGACGGTGCCGCCGGCGTCGTTGAATTCAACGCGCTCCTTGTGGCCACCGGGATCGGTCACCTCGAGGGCGCGGATGGACCCGGCGACGTCCTGCAACTTGGCGAACCGGGTGGTGCCGTAGGGTGTGACCATCGTGCTGATGAACCCGTCGCTGGCGTACGTCAACGCAGTTGTGAGGTTGATGACGTCCGTGATGCTGCGCAAGCGCCCTGCGGCGTCGTATTGGAGAGATGCCGCACGGCTGAAGGGGTCGGTCACCGAGGTGATCCGGTAGATGTTGGCCGGATCGTTGTATTGCAGGGTGGTCACCTGGCCGAGTGCATCGGCCACCGACACCAACCTCAGGTTCGAGTCGTAGGCGAAGGTGAGGGAGTTGCCCTGCGGATCGAACCACCGGGTCATGAATACCCGAACCGGGGTGGTCGGATTGTCCGGAGCATTGAAGACCTGCCGCGACCCGTCGGGAAGGTCGCGGGTGTAGGTAGCCGTTCCCGAACGGGTCACCGTGGCGAAGCTAAGGTGGTTCGGCTTGAAGCGCCCGGCCGCAGTGTCATAGACCGCAGTCTCGAGCCCCCCGCCGGGCACATGCACGCGGACCTGCGATGACGAGGTCAAGGTCCCGGAGACATGCTCGATCCACGCCACCCAGTCGGTGCTCCAAGTGAGCCCGACATGGGCGAACGTCGGCGGCGAGGTCGGCGCGCTGTCGTCCATGTCGTTGTAGTTGAGCTTGAAAAAGACGCTCGGCCCGACCGGGGGCGAGTAGCCCAGCGGACGATCCTGCATCCGCAGCGCACCCGGCATCGGGTGGAAGGTGTAGGTTGGCATGCCGCCCGTAGGACATTGGCCGCCGGTCGTCGGCGACTCGGGAGGAACCGTCTCCCCCGGCGGCACGATGCCGTGCGCGTCGTTTTTCCCGAACACGTTTCTGCCCTCGGCCTCATCGACCGCTTTCCAGCCGTCCGGCAGCGAGGCAGAAGCCACAAGGAAGTAGCCAGACGCCATGTCGCCAACCGCCTGGGCGTCCACCCAACCGGCGAAGTTGAGGGTGCGGTCTTCGAGGAAGTAGCTGGCACCGTCCGGAGATTCTTCGAGCAATGAACAGAAATGGTCGTTAGAAACATGCATCACCGCCGGGGTGGGAATCGGGGCGGTACCGCCGGTGCGCCGGGCCATTTGCATGTCGAGCCCGTAGTTCTCCTTCGAGAATTGCAGCACCTGGGTGAGCGGGATGCCGGTGGCCATGTGCTCCTTGGACACCTCGCTCAGCTTGGGCCGGGTCCACGAGCGGTCGCCCTGGTGGTCCTTGATCGCGTTGAGCGCCAGCGGCCCGCACATCACGTTCTGGGCGACGGTATGCTCTAACAACCAGACCGCTTCCTTGGCGCGGAAGATCTTCCCTTCGAGGGCTCCGGTCACCGAGCGGTCTTCGGTTTCGGCAATCAATTCCCGCAGGCGGTCGAGGCGGGCGGCCCCGATGTTCGCATCGAGCATCCGGGCCAGCACCTCGTTGCCCAGCCAGTGGGCGGGCAGGGTCTTGGTGTCTTTCAGGCTCGCCCACAGTTCGTCCCACTGCTGCCGGGCCTCCACGAAATAGCCCCGGCCGAAGCGGTAGCTCGCGTATTCGTGCTTGAGCGCGGGAAACCAGCGGGAGCCGGGATTGCGGTCCAGCCACTCCTTGAGTTCGGCGAACGCCGTGTGCGAATCGGCCTCGCGGAAACGCCGCAGGAGGCGCCCGACCTCGGCGTTGTCACGGTCCTTGCCCTGCGGCGAGGCTTCCGCGCCGTCGATGGGCCACAGGCAGGTTGGGAAGACCCGCGACCCGCCGACCTGCTGGTCGCTCGGGTTCTCCGGGATTTCCGGCAGGTCGCCGACCGGATCATGCGCGGGCGCCTGCCGGTTCGGCTTGCCGTCGTATTTCGGAACCGGCGCATGCTTGACCTCGACCAACCGGTTCAGTTGGTCCTGCCATTGCTGCGCGACCGCCTGTTTGGTGTTGGAACTGCGACGCATGACCACCCCCAGGATCACGATCCCTGTTAGAACGGCGATGGCGAGCAGGATCCTGGCGACTTGGCGGAGTTTCATGATGAGTGTGGGTCTTGGATTTTAGAATTCGAGCATGATCCCGGTGGCAAGATCAAACCCGGGCACCCACTGGTCCGCCCGCATGGGCGGCGTGCAGGGGCGACATAAGGCAAGCGCCAGAAAAGCGCGGAGCTGTGGCATTTTCATGGGCCATCGCAGCCGCAGGGCCAGTCAGGGCGCGGCGAGGCCGCCACGCCCTGCCGTTGCGGTGGTAGGGCGGCTCGGCCTCGGACCGCCCACTTTTCCGCCCGCATGGGCGGCGCGATGGCGCGGCCAGTGGCAGCCTGGCAAGCATCGCCGCCGTGGCCATGCCGCCAGATGAAAATGCCCGTGAATGGAAGGTTCGGGTCATGATTGTGAATGGCTCATTCAGGCAACTTATGCAACCTTGGCTGGAGGCTAGCCACCCCCTCGGAGCGAACGCAAGCAAAAAAAATTCAGCAAAAAATTCGAGTTCCGTGACAAGGGTGGGATTGCCCCTTAATGCCTATCGCATTCAAAGGATCCAAATCTTCAAGCAGGAGCCACATCTGGCGGGGTCATGGGTTTTCGGGTGGCAGCCGTGCCGCTGCGGGGTCAGGTCTTGCTCTTACTTGATCATTGAATGTTGGAAGTTGAATGTTGAATGATGAATGTTGAAATCTTCGGCGGGCCTCATGGGAACCCCGCAACTCTAACGGTTTAGCCAAAGCGGTGTGGCGGGCTGCGCCCTTCCCACCGCACTCCATACTTTCGCTTGCGCCTGCGCGGTGCAGGTATGGAGTGCGGTGGGAAGCGCCGCGCCACACCGCTGTGGCTAAGTCCCGGCGCTCGCTGCGGCCCAAACATCTTCCGGGTCGTCACCAGGATTCGGCGTTCCCGTTCTCAGCATCAGAACCCGGTGGGC
>JAPLUI010000288.1 GCA_026397725.1 Verrucomicrobiota bacterium
ACATTCTTGTGGTGGTAGCGGAAGGGCGGCCCATGAGTGCGTGCCGAAGGCTCTGTTCATGGACGTTCCTTCCGCTCGACGACAGGAATGTCGTCGCTCCCTAACGGGCGTCCTCGGAGCCAAGTTACTCGGGAGGGGCGTACCCGCCGCGCTAGACGGACCGTGCCTCATGGGAACTCCGCAGCTCTCCCGGTTTAGCCACAGCGGTGTGGCGGGCTGCGCCCTTCCCACCGCACTCCAGACTTTGGCTCGCGCAGGTGCGGTGAAGGTATGGAGTGCGGTGGGAAGCGCAGCGCCACACCGCTGTGGCTAAGTCCCGGCACCCCCCGGAAGGTGCCAAGCCATGTTCCGGGAGGCATTGCCAATTCCTTGCCAATTCAAGGTCCAGCCCAGGAAGGGTGAGGCTGCGAGCCTGACAGCGGCAGCAGACCGCACGCAATCCGCAGTTCACCGTCCACAGCACCGCTGAGGTGTCCAAACACTGTACATCAAGAAAGGCGAATTTTTTTCTTTACGCCCGGTGTTACAAGCCACAGTTTTCACGCGTGCCCGTTCGAGAATGAGCGCGCGGGCATGCCTGACAACGTCAAACAACCACCCGCACCGCAATCATGAAACCGAGAAATTCGATCCGCCGTATCCTGCCATTTCCCGCCTGCATCCTCGCCGGTGCCATCGTGACCCACTCCGCGCATGCCGCCAACCAGAACTGGGATGGCGGTGGCGCCAATGGCAACTGGTCCACGGTCAACAACTGGAATGACGACCTTGCCGCACCGGGTGACCTCGCCAGCACCACCAATTCCGACATTGCCACTTTCAATGCCGCCATTGCCAACACCTGGGGTTTCACGGGCTCTCCCATCGTCATCGACTCCGCCACCCAAAACCTCGGCGGGATCAGCTTCGATACGGCTGCGGACAACTACTTCATCGGCTCCACGGTCGGCAATTCCCTGCTGCTGAGCAGCGGCGGCACGATTCAAATCCTTAACACCCTCACCGCCACCGCCGCGCTTGAAACCATCAATGCCCCGCTCGCCATTCAGGGCCCGGGTGGCACCTACGCCTTTACCAACAACAGCGCCAACGGTGCGGGAGCCGGTGCCGGCACCTTGATCATCGGTGGCGGCATCACCGGCGCGGCGGCCGGGGCCACGGTCCTCACCCTCAATGGCAGCAACACCAACGCCAACGCCATCGGCGGGGCCATCAGCGATGGCGCCGCCACGTCGTTGGGCATCACCAAGAGCGGCACTGGCACCTGGACCCTCTCCGGCGCCAATTCGTTCACCGGCCCGATCGCTGTCAACGACGGTACCCTGAAGTTGGTGGGCACGCAGAATCTCCCCAGTGCCTCCCTCACCAGCAACACCGCAACCAGCGCCGTGGTGGTGGATGCCGGGGCCACCGTCACTGTCGGCGCGGCCACCCTCGGCGGCGGCAGCGCGTTGAGCGCCGGGGCCGGCAGCATCCTGACCATGGGCAGCAACAACACGGCCGTCACCCTGAATACCGTCGCCACTGGCACCGGTGCCATCGCCCTGGTCGGCAATGCCAACAAGACCCTCACCAGCTTGGGCGCGGCCTACGACGGCAACATCCAGATTACCGCCAGCCCGGCCTACGTGCCTAACGCCGACGGCCAGTCAATGCAGGTCGCGATCACGGCGGGTGGTGTCAATGCCTTCGGTAGCAGCGTGGGTACGACCACCGTCACCAATAGCGGTACGGGTGTGCTCGGCATTAACGCGGTTCCTAGCAGCGCCACGCCGCTGGCCGAGAACTTCATTTTCAATGCTGGCGCTGGGGTCATTCGGTTCACGGGTACCTCCGCCAGCACCGTGAGCGGCAACATCACGATCAACTCCGGCACCCTGCGGCTGGATCACGGCGGCAACTGGGTGACCTACAACGGTATCATCTCCGGTGCCGGCGGGATTGACCTGATCAACCCCAGCGAAATCTTCACTGGAGCCAACACCTTCACCGGCGGCATTTCGGAAGGAATGGGGACGGCCTACAGTGGCGTGTACGGTGTTACCAATGGCATCACAGTGGGTGGCAGCGACACCCTCTCCGGCGGTGCCATCCTGAACGGCCCGCTGGGCACCGGCACCTTGACCTTCAACGTGGCCAGCAGCACCTGGGTCGGCACCGGCGCTTTAAGGGACAATGGCCAGGCCACGACCACTCTTCACAACAACGTGGTCCAGCGCAATGGCATGGCGTTCCGCAGCCAAACAAGCACCACCGCCGCCAATACCATGATCGTCACCGATGCCGGACTGACCACCCCCAGCACTTGGACCCTCCAGCCCTGTCCGAACATCTATACGAATGTGCCGCCAACGGCGAGTCCGCCCGTTCTTGGCACCAACGGTTCCACCATCCCCCTGATCATGGGCATGAATGTCGCCACCAACTACACGGCCCAGATCGACCAGGTGATCCGCCAGGACATGGGCGCGACCCCCGGCAACATGACGCTGCGGAAGGTCGGTCTGGGCACCCTGGTTCTGGGTCGCGCCAACACCTACGGCGGCGACACGATGGCCATGCAGGGCACCCTCAAGCTCGGCGTGAACGACGCCCTGCCCACCGGCACCAAGCTGGCGCTCGGCGGCGGCATTTACAAGGCGGCCGACTGGCCTGAGCTGGGCTTGGTTCCCCCCGCGGCCACTCCCCTGTGGGTCAACCTGAGCAACAACACCACCTACGGCACGTTGGACCTCAACGGATTCAACCAGACCGTTGCCGGCATCGGCCAATCTTTCGACAGCGTTGTTCCGGGCAACAACATCATCACCAACAGCTCGCTCACCACCTCCACCTTCAGGATCAACAACGCTGCGGCCAACAGCTTCGGCGGCACCATCAGCGGCAATCTCAATCTGATCAAGGGCGCTGGCGGCACCTTGACCCTCACCGGCGCGAGCACCTACAGCGGTCTCACCACCGTCGCCGGCGGCAGGTTGCTCGTCAACAATGCGAGTGGCAGCGGCACCGGCAGCGGCGCTGTCAATGTGGACAGCGGCGCCACTTTGGGCGGCACTGGCGCGATCACTGGCGCGGTGAATGTCTCAGGCGTGCTCTCGCCGGGGGCCTCCGTCGAGACCCTGGCTTCCGGAACGCTGACCATGAACGGCGGCTCGACATTCCAATATGAAGTGGATTCCAGCGTGGCGCTGGTTGCCGGGGCCGACCTCCAGAAGGTCACTGGCGACTTGGCGCTGAACGGCATCGTCACCCTGAGTTTGACCGATCTGGCGGGCCTGCCGACCGCGTTTGCCAACGGCACCACGTTTTCGCTGATCAACTACACCGGCGCGTGGAACAGCGGGGTGTTCACCTACAACGCCGCCACCCTGGCCGATGAAGGCCAGTTCACCGCCGGACTCAACACCTGGCAAATCGACTACAACGCGATCACTGGAGGTGCCAACTATGCCAACGAGTACGCGGCTGGCAAATTCGTCAACATCACCGTCATTCCGGAGCCGGGCGTGGCGTTGCTAGGTGGTCTCGGTCTGCTCACCCTGTTGCGCCGTCGGCGCAACGCGTAGGGATTTCCGGAGGGCCTGGGCTTTGCCGACATCGCGGGGTCGCCGACCGGTGGGCGGCGATCCGGTGTGGTTGGGGAGCACGGGCGGCTCTTCCCATACCTTTCGATTCAGCCGCGCAGCGCCGGTTCAGCCGCGCCCCCCAGCCCCGGTTTTTGTTAGAATCCAGGGCTCATTCAGACCTTGCATCCATCCGCTTCACTCCCGCTCCAACAACGTCAAACCATAACCAAGCGAAAATCATGAAACCGAGAAACTCGATCCGCCGTATCCTGCCATTCCCCGTTGGCATCCTTGCCGGTGCCATGGTGACCCACTCCGCGCCTGCCGCCAGCGAGATCTGGGATGGCGGCGGGGCCTATGCCAATTGGTCCACGGTCGCCAACTGGGTTGGCGACAGCGCCGCGCCGGGTGACCCGGCCGGCACCACCAATCCCGACCTCGCCACCTTCGATGCCGCCATCGTCAACACCTGGGGTGAACCGGACTCACCCATCGTCATTGACTTCACCGCCCAAAACCTCGGCGGGATCAACTTCGATGCTGCCGCAGGCAATTATTTCATCGGGTCCACGACCGGCAATCCTCTGCTGCTGAGCAGCGGCGGCACCATTCAGATCCTTAACACCCTCAGCGCCAGCGACGCGCTTGAAACCATCAATGCCCCGCTCGTCATCCAAGACGCAGGGGGCACCTACACGTTTTCTAACAACAGCGCCAATGGCACGGGCCTCGGCGCGGGCACCTTGAACTTCGGTGGCGGCATCAGCGGCGAGGCGGCCGGGGCCACCGTCCTGGCCCTCCGCGGCAGCAACACCAACGCCAACGCCATCAGCGGCGCCATCGGCAACGGGGCCGCCGCGTCTCTGGGCATCATCAAGAGCGGCACTGGCACCTGGACCCTCTCCGGCCCGAACTCCTTCACCGGCCCGCTCACGGTCAGCGACGGCACGCTGAAGTTGGCGGGCACGCAGCATCTCCCGGATGCCTCCCTCACCAGCAATACCGCGACCAGCACCCTCGTGGTGGATGCCGCAGCCAGCGTCACCGTCGGCGCAGCCACCCTCGGCGGCGGCAGCGCGTTGACCACCGGGGCTGGCAGTACTCTGACCCTCGGTAGCGCTGACACGGCCGTCACTCTGAATACCAACGCCACCGGCACCGGCACCATCGCCTTGGTCGGCAATGGCACCAAGACCCTCACCAGCCTGGGTGCCAGCTACGATGGCGACCTCGTGATCACCGCCACTCCAGTCTATACGGCGGGCGATGACGGCATGTCGGTGCAGACCCCGGTCACCGCCAGCGGTGCCAATGCCTTCGGTAGCAGCGTGGGTACGACCACCGTCACTAACAGCGGCACGGGTGTCCTCGGCCTTTCCAACAATCCCTTCGGTGGCGCACTTGCCGAGAACTTCATTTTCAACGCCGGCGTTGGCATGATCAGATTCGCCGGCAACACCGGCACCGCGGGTATCTATAGCGGCAACCTCACGATCAACTCCGGCACCATGCGGCTGGATCACGGCGGCAACTGGGTGACCTACACCGGTATCATCTCAGGAGCTGGCAAGATTGACCTGATCAACCCCAGCGAAATCTTTACCGGAGCCAACACCTTCTCCGGTGGCATTTCGGAAGGTATGGGGACGGCTTACAGTGGCGTTTACGGAATTACCAATGGCATCACGGTGGGTGGCAGCGACACCCTCTCCGGCGGGACCATCCTGAACGGCCCGCTGGGAACCGGCACGGTGACCATCAACGTGGCCAGCAGCACGTGGGTCGGTACCGGCGCGCTGAGAGACAATGGCCAGGTTACGACCACTCTCCATAACTCGGTTATCCAACGCAATGGCATGGCGTTCCGCAGCCAGCTCGGCACCAGCCCCTCCAATACCATGATCGTGACCGACGCCGAACTGACCGTCCCCAGCACCTGGACCCTCGAGCCCTGCCCGAACATCTATACGAATGTGCCGCCAACGGTGACTCCGCCCGTTGTTGGAACCAACGGCTCCACCATCCCCCTGATCATGGGCATGAATGTCGCCGTCAATTATACGGCTCAGATCGATCAGGTCATTCGCCAGGACATGGGCGCGACCCCCGGCAACATGACGCTGCGGAAGTTCGGCTCGGGCACCCTGATTTTGGGCCGCGCCAACACCTACGGCGGCGACACGATGGCCATGCAGGGCACCCTCAAGCTCGGCGTGAACAACGCCCTGCCCACCGGCACCAAGCTGGCGCTCGGCGGCGGCTTTTACTACGCGGCCGACTGGCCCGAACTGGGCTTGGTTCCCCCCGTGGCCAACCCCCTGTATGTCAACCTGAGCAACAACACCACCTACGGCACGTTTGACCTCAGCGGGTTCAACCAGACCGTCGCCGGTATCGGCCAGTCTGCCAACAGCTTGAATGCGGCCAGCAACATCGTCACTAACAGTTCACTCACCGCCGCCACCTTCACGGTACACAACACCGTGGCCAACACCTTTGGCGGCACGTTCAGTGGCAATCTCAACCTCGTCAAGGACGGCAGCGGCACCTTGATGCAGGACATCACCGCCGTGAACAGCTATAGCGGCAACACCACGGTCAACGCCGGCATGCTGTCGCTCGCCAGCGCCAATGCCAACAACGATGGCTCCACCGTCACCATTGCCAGCAGCGGGGCCCAGCTCGACCTCAGTTTCGCAGGTAGTGAGACCGTGGACAAATTCTACATCGGCGGCACTCCCATGCCTGCAGGTGATTACGAAGGCGTCGATAACCCCGGCTCCGGCACCGAGATCGCCCAGCTCACCGGCGCCGGTACGCTCCATGTCCTCAGCACCGGCCCCACGCTCACCGGCTACACGCTCTGGGCGGCCACCAACGCTGGCGGCCAAGCCGCCAACCTGGACTACGACAAGGACGGCATGCCCAACGGCGTCGAATACTTCATGGGTGCGACCGGCACCACTTTCACCGCCAATCCGGGCGTCGTGGCCGGCAAGGTTACCTGGCCGCGCGATCCTGCCGCACTCGCCTCCTTCATCGTCCAAGTCTCCGACAACCTCTCCACTTGGACGGACCTCGTGCCGCCTCACGCCAGTATCAACGAGACCGTCCCGACCCAAGTGACCTACACCCTGCCCAGCGGCGCAACACGGCAATTCTGCCGGCTGGTGGTCACCCCCTAACTCTTTCCAACCCATGATCTCTAACCAATACAAGAATTGAAAACAGGAAACTTGAGCAAAGCCTCCCTCCTCACGGCACTCGCGGCGCCCGCGGCCGTGGCCTTGCTGGCCATCGGCTTGGCCACCACCGCGCAAGCGCAGGTGGTGCCTTATACCGCAGACTCGCATACCCTGCATCTCTATCACTTTGACGAAACGTCGGCGAACATTGTCGATTACGGCAATGGCTATGGCGGCACGAAAATCAACCTGTGGCCGAATAACATTCCGAGTTTGGGAGCCGCCGCATACGACACCGGCTTCGGAACCTCCTTGAATGTTGCGCAAGCGCTCGCCGTCAAGGGTGGGGGCGCGGTTGGCGCGGGGCCCGGCACCGGCACGACCCCCGTCAATTACGGCGACACGCAGTTCCGAGGGGCGGATGGCTCCTTCACCTACGAAGTGTATCTTCGGCTGAATCAGATCTCGTCGCTGCCGTATAATGGCAATGGTCAAGCCATGATCCTGGGCCACGACGGCCAAAACGGCAACCGCAACTGGGACCTCAAACAGACGGCCGGGAACACCATCATGTTCGCCTCCAACGCCGACATCTCCGCCGATCAGGTGACCTTTACCATCCCCACCGCCGGTGCAAATGCCTGGGCCGCAAGCGCGTGGTTCCATCTGGCCGTGACTTTCGACGGACCCACCAAGGTCGCCAAGATGTATTGGACCAAGCTGACGCCGACGCTCACCGGCGCCAATCTGGTCGCCACGAAGACCTTGCAGGACGCTCCGCAGTCGAGTTCCAGTTACTTTTCCGTCGGTGCCGGCGCGAGATCGTGGCCCGGACGCTATATTGACGGTTACCTCGACGAAGTGCGCATCAGCGACATCGCACGGGCACCATCCGACATGTTGCCGCTGGCGGCGGTGACGAGTCCCCCCGATGCCACCAACTCGCTGGTGGCAGCGGCCCCCACCACGGTGCCGGCCGACGATGCGACTACCTCCACGGTCACCGTGACCTTGCGGGATGCCACCAGCAGTCCCGTCGCGGGCAAGACCGTGACGCTGGTTTCCAGCCGTCCATCGTTGGACACGGTCTCGGCGGCCTCGGGGCCTTCCAGCGGGACCGGAGTGGTGACCTTTACCGTGAAATCCTCGACGCCGGGTTCGTCAACCTATACGGCCACCGATACCGATGATATCCCGAATGTCGTCGTGACTGCCACGGCCACCGTGATCTTCACGGGCCCGCCGGACGCCGGGAATTCGACGGTGGCGGCCGCCCCAAGCGCGGTGCCGGCCAATGGCAGCAGCACCTCCATCATCACCGTGACCCTGAAGGATGTGAACAGCAATCCCGTTGCGGGCAAGTCCGTGACACTGACTTCCGACCGGGGTGCGACCGACACGATTTCGGCGGCCTCGGGTGTCTCCGATGCTTCCGGGGTGGTGACCTTTACCGTGAAATCCTCCACACCGGGTACGCCGAACTTCACCGCCACCGATAGCACGGACAGTGTCACGGTGACCGCACCAGTCTCCGTGACCTTCACCGTGATTCCTCCCGCCGACACCGCTCTTTCCACAGTGACGGCCTCCCCCTCGACGCAGGTGGCTAACGGGACCAGCACCGCCACGATCACCGTGACCCTGCTGGATAGCGGCAGCAATCCCGTCTCGGGCAAGATCGTGACGCTGGCTTCCGACCGCGGCGCGACCGACACGATAGCGGCGGCCTCCGGGCCTTCCACCCTTGCCGGAGTGGTGACCTTCACCGTGAAATCCTCGACGGCGGGTGTGCCGGTCTTTACCGCCACCGATACCACTGACAGCGTGGTGGTGACTGCAACGGCCAGCGTTACCTTCACCTGGCCACCCTTGGTGGCGCGTGCCGGGGCAGCCAAGACAGTCGCCACGGGCTTTCCGGCCACCCTCGGCGGCAGCCCAACCGCCAGCGGCGGCAACGGTGACTATACCTACGTTTGGACTCCCGACGATGGCAGTCTGAGCAGCACCACCGCGGCCAATCCCATCGCCTCGCCGACCGTCACCACGACCTACACCGTGACCGTGACCGACTCGGTCGGCTCAACACCCGCGACATCCTCGGTGACCGTCACCTACACCGTACCGAACCCGAATCTGGTCAGCGTGGACTTTAAGCAGGGCAGCGGGACCCCTTGCGCGGGCGACACCACCCTGACCGGTACCACCATGAAGAACGCCAGCGGCAATATGTTTTCCGGCCAGGTCGGCAACTGGAACCCCCTGAACATCGGCACCTATAATAACAACAGCGCCACCAGTGGATTCCTGACCAACGGCGGCGGTACCGCGACGAGCGCCAAACTGGCCCTGGGGCTGGCCACCGGGCTGGACGCCACGGCGGCGGGCGGCGGGCGCTGCAATCCGAATGAGGGAGCACCCGGGGGAGTGGATCAACTGCGGGCGGAAGAAGCCTATCTATACAACGGCGTGATCACCGGGGACCATTATGCTTGGGCCTTCACCGGCCTGAGCCCGAGCAGCATCTATAAGCTGGTGTTCTTCGGCGATCTGGGCAACGCCAGTGGTGCCTCCAACGTGGCCAACGGCGCGGCGGGCGTCCGCGACAGCGAGGGCGACTGGAACTGGGACAGCGTCATCACCGACGCCAGCGGCACGATCCTCGGCACCTTCACGGCACCGAATCCCACGCTGGGTCTTTACGGGGCACAACTGGAATTCGTCTCGGCAGC
>JAPLUI010000531.1 GCA_026397725.1 Verrucomicrobiota bacterium
ACGTCCTCGGACAGCGGAACTCCGGTGGCAGTGATCACGATCGAGGTTCCCGGCGACCTGCTGCTCGCCAATCCCAGCCTGTTCGTGCGCGTGGTGGCGCAGTGAGGCACTGAAGAGATCGCGGATTGCGGATCGCAGATGGAGGATGAATGAAGATCCTCCACGCTCCGCAATCCACCATCCAAGGCAGCCACTGATCACTGATAACTACAACAGATAACAGATAACTGATAGCCTCTCCTGCGAACAGGCAGGCAGGCAGGATTTCCGGAGTTAATGGGTTTTCTCCCGGAATGCAGGGGTCGCCGGTCGGAGGATCGGCGGCCCTTATTCTTTGTAAGTGTGGTGGCGGGGGCGGGGACCGCCGTTCGCTCACCATCCCGTCCCCAGACAAAGACGCCGCAGCGGCCGTGGACAGGGACTGCGGCAGCCCGCTGCCGCTGTGGGCTCGCCAGCCTGCTGGCAAGGGCGGACTGCGTTTCGCGCACCATCCCGCCCCCAAAAGACCCTCCGCAGCAGGCTGCGGAGGCCACAGCGGCAGCAGGCCGCGCACTCAGGGTCTTTCGCAAAATAGACACTGATTTCGCGAAACAGACATTGCCACGATTCGGAATTTCTGGCAAACACATCCCGAGTTTCGGGTTCCCGACAACTGCACTCAAGCGCCAGCCGGGAACCCGCCACCCCACAGCCAAAACACCGCCCATCCAAACCTCAGAAAATGTAACCTTATGAAAAAAACAAGTCTGCTCATTCCCTCGCTTCTCACCCTCGCGGCGATGCCTGCCACGGCCGCCGACGTCACGTTCCTTTCGCAGAATTTCAGCACCGATCCGGTCAATTACACCCTGCCTGGAATCAGCAGCCCGTTCCGGCAGAACGGTGCCAACATCTTTTGGGCGCTCAGCAACCTGGCCGGTCTGACCCTCAATCCCAACATCACCGGCAGCGACGGGACCTATCTGGCGGTGCAGAATATCGACGGACTGGCCACCAATCCGTTCTCCACGACAAGCCCCGCGCAAATCGACTTCACCGTTTCGGCGTCCGCCTATGTCAACCTGAAACTGTCGATCGCGTTGGCCGGCATGCCTGGCGCTGAGACAGTCAACTTCGTCCGGGCCAAGACGGACAACGACGGTGATGGCACCTACGAAACGGTGATCTTCAACTTCACGTCCCCTGGGGCTGACAATCAACCATACACCGACAGTGTGCTCGGGCAGTTGACTGCGACTGGGGCTTTCAAAACGTTTCCCAACATCGCGCTCCCCACTCCCACCGCACCTGACGGCATGTTGCGACTGCGGCTGGAAACTTTCAACGACAGCAATACCGTGCCCAGCGGCGAGTCCACAGGCATCGACAGCATTCTCATCTCTGGGACGACAGTGACCTCCAACACCAGCGCGAGCAACGGCGACTGGCATACCGAGGCCACCTGGAGTCCGGCCATCGTCCCCACGGTGACCAGTCCGGTGATAATCAACGGCCACGCTATCACCATTGCCACCGCGGCGGCTAACTGTAACAGCCTGACGCTGAGCAGCAGCGGCTCGGTGGCGGCGAGCGGCCAAAGCCTGACTGTTGCGAATTCGGCCATCGAGGCCCTGAACACCACCGGCGGCATCCTCTCGCTGGACGGTGCCTCGACGCTCAACCTTGCGAAAGCGAACACTTCGGCCAGCTTCGCGGGTCTGGCCGTGGCCCCCGGCACCGTGCTCAATGTCACCGGCGAGCTGACCGTGGACGCCAACAAGAACCTCTCCGGCGCCACGCTCACCACGCCCAAGCTCACCCTGGCCGGCGGCACGCTCACCAAGAGCGACGGCCTGAGCATCGGCAGCGGCGGGCTGTTCAGTGGCTACGGCACGGTCGTCGGCACGGTTGCCGTGGCCAGCGGCGGCAAGACCAGCCCCGGCACGGACAGCACCATCGACACCATCAGCACCAGCGGCCTGACGCTCGACAGCGGCAGCCTTCTAACACTCAATGCCGACCACCCCGCCAGTCTCGATCAGATCGCCGTCGGCGTCGGCGGCCTGAGCATCGAGGGCGGGGTCATCACGTTCCTCAACGGCACTGGCACTGGTCCGGCGACCGGCCTCGGCACCTATAACCTCATCGGCTACTCGGGCTTCATTGGCGGCACGGGGGTCTCGGCCCTCGCCGTGGCCAACCCGGTTCCGGGCATGCGTTATATCTTTGGCTCCGCCGGCGGCTTTGTGACCCTGGAACTCATCCAAGGGCCGCTGTGGAGCGGTGCGGGCGGCGGGGTCTGGAGCAACCCGGCCAACTGGAGCGGCGCGATCCCCGGCCCCAGCGACACGCTGGTTTATGCCGCCGGCGGGACCAGCGGCTCGAGCGTCAATGACCTCTCGGGGGCCGCGTTCCCGAGCATCCAGTTCGAGAGCGGCGTGAGCGCTTTCACTCTGAGCGGCACCAAGGTGATTCTAACCGGCGACCTCAGCGGCGCGGTGATCGTGAACAACTCGACCAACCTCCAGACGCTCAGCCTGCCGATCGAAATCAACTCCGCGCTCGCCTGCAACACGGCCAACGGCGCGGTCACCCTCAGTGGCGAAGTCTCCGGCACGGGCACCCTGGTCAAGAGCGGCACCAACACCCTGACCCTCAGCGGCCCTAACATCCACGAGGGCGGCACCACCCTCAGCGCGGGCAAGCTCATCCTCGGCAGCGCCACCGCGCTCGGCACGTCGGTCGGCCCGCTCACCATCGCCGGCAGCACGACCTTGGACAGTGCCGTGGCCGACCTGGTCATCGCCAGCGCCAACCCCCAGTTCTGGAATGGCAGTTTCACCTTCACCGGCACCCAGGATTTGAACCTCGGCAGCGGGGCGGTCACCATGGGTGCCAATTGTGATATCACCGTCTCCGCCAAGACCCTGACGGTGGGCGGTGCCATCAGCGGCAGCGGCCGCACCCTCACCAAGCGGGGCACCGGCACGCTCGTGCTCAGTGGCGCGGGCAGCGCGGTCACCAAAGTCCAACTCTATGGCGGCGGCAAACTGCAGGTGAGCCCCGGCGCGAGTCTGACCTCCACCTCGACCATCGACCTCGTCGAAGGTTCCACCTTGCGCATCTCCTCGGGTACTTTCACGAGCGGTGGTGCCGACCAGGCGCACGACGGCCAATGGGGCAAGGTCATCGTCGAAGGCACCGGCACACTCACCTCCAACGGCGAGTGGCTCACGGGCCGCAACATGGGTCACGGCAGCCTGATCGCCAGGGACCAAGCCGTCGTGAACGGCGGCGGCACGCTCCGACTGGGCCGCGACAACATCCGCGACAACTTCGCTGGGTTCTTCAATAACGCCCAAGGCATTTTCGGTTTTGTCGATGTCTTTCCCACGAGCCATTACGGCGAGGGCGGATTTGGCAGCGGTAGCGTTCTGCAAATTGCCGACAGCGCCAAGCTGACGGCATCCTCGATGAGTGTCGGCACCATGCCGGACAGTGCCAATGCCAACATCCAATATGCTTATGCCCAGGTGACTCAATCCGGCACCAGTACTGTCACGGTGAACGGGACCATCGGCATTGCCCTGCGGAAGCCGGAGGCCACCGACGTGTTGAACGGCATCTACAACCTCAATGGCGGCGAGTTGAAAGTCCGCCAGATCAACAACGGCACGGCAGCCATTCGTGGCACGGCCGCCTTCAACCTCCACGGGGGCAAGTTAACCTACAACAACACGGTGGCCCAGACCGACTTCATCAACCTGTCGGCCGGCAGCACCACGGGGAACGGCAACCTCTACCTCTACGAAACGACCGTGATTGACGATAACGGCCAGGCGGTCACCATTAATCAGCCGATCCTCACCCCGAACACCGGGGACGGTCTGGCCTTGATCGCGGTGGCGGCCCCCTTCGGGAGCTATTTCATGACTCCGGAAGTTTATATCAGCGGCGGCGGCGGAAGTGGCGCGACGGCCATCCCCGTGCTCAATGACGCCGGCCAAGTCACCGCCATTACGGTCACCAATCCCGGTTTGGGTTACACGTCGAAGCCTACGGTCCAGTTGTGGTACGATGGCGGCGCCAACTTCACCGTGCCTGCCACCGACATCACCATGGCCCCCAACGCCTACACCGGCGGCCTGTCCAAGCTGGGCACCGGGACGCTGACGCTCACCGGTGCCAACACTTACACCGGAGCGACGACGGTGTGGGGCGGCATCCTGGCCGTTAACGGGACCTCGCTCGATGACTCCGGCAAATTGGTCATCAACGGCGGCAAGGTGCAGGCCACCGGCACGGAAACGGTGAACACCCTGTACTTCAGCGCGACCCCCAAAGCTGCGGGTTCCTGGGGTGCCCCCGGCTCGGGTGCCGACCACCTCGACGACGCCCACTTCGTCGGCACCGCCGGCGTCGTGCGGGTCCTCAACTTGGGCCCCGGCGGCAGCGACTACGACACCTGGGCCAGTGGGTTTGCCGGATCCGACCTCAGCGACCCGGCCGCCGATTCGGACCGTGACGGGATGACCAACCAGCAGGAATACGCCTTCGGCCTCAATCCCACCCTCGGTTCCTCGGTCAACCCGATCACCGTGCGGCTCGACCAGACCACCGGCAGGTTCAGCTACACCCGGCGCAATCCGGCGCTCACCGATCTGATATACACGGTGTTAGCCTCGACGGATCTGGTGATCTGGGCGGCGGACCCTCTCCCCGGCAGCCAGACGCCCGATTCTCTCACGGCCGAAATCCAGACCGTGACGGTGAACGTCGCCACCCCTCCGGTGGACGGCAAGCTCTTCGTGCGCGTGCAAGCGCAGTGAGCCACTGAAGAGATAGCGGATTGCGGATCGCAGATGGAGGATGAATGAAGATCCTCCACGCTCCGCAATCCACCATCCGAGGCAGCCACTGATAGCAGATAGCAGATAGCAGATAACAGATAACAGATAACAGATAACGGATAACGGATAACGGATAGCAGATAGCAGATAACAGATAGCAGAAAACAGATAGCTTCTCCTGCGAACAGGCAGGCAGGATTTCCGGAGTTAGTGGGTTTTCTCCCGGCATGCAGGGGTCGCCGATCGGAGGATCGGTGACCTTATGTTCACAGGTCCTGATCCAGGCGGAAAATGAGTTGGCACTTGTTGGCGTTTCAGACGAATTCGTGAATCATCCGCGCATGGGTTTGCGGGTGGCAGCAGTGCCGCTGCGGGGTCATGTCTTGCTCTTACTTGATCATTAATTCATTGCCAATTCCTTGTCAATTCAAGGTCCAGCCCGGGAAGTGTGCAGTCCACGGTACCCGCGCCAGTCTGCTGGCGAGGGAGTGCTCAGTCGCGCGGGGCGGTGATCGTCAGGTCGAATTCTTCCTGCGCCTCTGGGGTCTTTGGGAGGGCAACATCGACCTCCCGCCGCCTCCAAAGCCGCCGTTCGACATCGACACCTTCGAGCCGATCATCCCGCCGGAACGCGCGATCAAGGAATGGGTGCCCGAGGACGAACCACCGGACCTCCGGGACCAATCCGCCGGTTCCCTCCACGACTGGAACCAATCCCCGCAGCCCGATCCCAAACTCAGGGAGCTTGATCTGGGCGACGGTCGCACTCTGGTGCCCTGCTTCGACTGACACCCGGCGCGCCCGCTCCGGGGAAATTTTCGCTCCCGCGCCGATTTTCCTCGACAAGGGGAGGGAAAACCGCAATTTCGGCGCTGGAAAGATCATCCCATGACCCACACCACCGTTTGGCCGGAACAACCGCTCCGCTCACCTCGCCAGGGCGGCGGAATGCCCCTCCCCGCCCCCTCCTTTCCCCGCAACCCCTTTGCTCCCGCTCTCCGATCCTCTCTTTAGCCCCTCATGCACACCAACCCCGAAAAGCAATTCCCTAGCAAAAATAACGCACCCGCGTCAAAAAATGAAAGTCGCATTACCAT
The DNA here is from genome assembly GCA_026397725.1 of Verrucomicrobiota bacterium. Lineage (GTDB taxonomy): Bacteria > Verrucomicrobiota > Verrucomicrobiia > Verrucomicrobiales > Akkermansiaceae > Luteolibacter. The sequence goes on from JAPLUI010000531.1 coordinate 5,927, forward strand.
GAAAACACTGAATATGATTAATCCTATAAGAAATACCTTCAATCACTCCGCCCTTGCGGTGGCGGTGGCGGTGGGGCTGGGCCTGACTAACACCCAGGCCGTACCGATCGTCAACATCAACCTCGGCAACGCGAGCAATGCCTTGAACGGAACCGCCTATATGGCCGGCGGGTTCGCCCAAGCGCCGGCCGCCTACACCGGAACCACCTGGAACGACTTCGCGGCCTCGCCGGTCACCGTGGCGTCCGGCTTGCTCGATAGCGACGGCAATGTCACCGCGGTCGGCATCACCACCGTTTCCGACACCACCATCGGGAACAACATGCAAGGTCCCGCCACCTCGCTCGGCGGGGCTGACGTGAAACTGCTGAAAGGCTATGTGAACCGGGTTTATAATTCCGGCAGCGGCAACACTGTCAACCACCGGCTCACCGTAACCGGGCTGGATGAGTCCAAGACCTACAACATCTATCTGGCCAGCGCCCACAACACCCCGGTGAAATGCGCGTGGCGGATCGGTGCGGGCGGAACCGACTACTTCATCAACAACACGGTGGCCACCCGCACCGCCCAAACCTGGGTGGCCGGCGACGATTATGTGGCATTCTACAAAATCGCGCCTGACGCCGGCGGCAATATCCTCGTGTGGGGCCAAGGCCTGGCAGGCAGCAGTAGCAACTCCGGACTGACCCTCAACGGCATTCAAGTGATGGATGCCACCGGTTTCCTCAGTCCGGAAAATGACATGCTCACCTGCACGTTCGACGCGCTCGGACCCGCCTGGATTTCCGGTACCAGCGTGACACTTTACGCGACCACCGGCACGGATGTGACCGCGCTCACCCCCACTTTCACCCTCTCGCCCTCGGCCACGATCACCCCAACTACGGCCCAGGACTTCACCAGTCCGGTCGCCTATACGGTTTACGCCGAGGATGGCACCCCCAAGGTTTATACGATCACCGTCATTGTCGGCCCGGTGCCGGTTCCCATCAGTACCATCCTCACCCCTGGTCCTCAAGGAACCTCGCAAGGGATCGTCATCGACACCGCGGTTGGCGCGGGCAATACCGGCTTGCTGGTGGGATCCACCCAGACCTATTGGGGTAGCGGCGGCTTCTCAGTTCCCCTGATCCTCAATGGCAACACGCTCATTATCGATAGCGGCAACGGTAACGGCATGAATGTCAGCGGCCCGATCTCCGGCAACGGAACGCTGATCTTCCAATATGGCGCCACCAATCCGATGCACGTCTCGGGCAGCACCGGCAACACCTACACCGGCACCACCACCATTTCAAACGCCTACGTGTCACTCGAAAAGAGTTCCGGCGACGCCCTGCGGGCATGCGCGTCAAGTTAAGCCAGATTCTCCCATGTTTCCGTGAAATTCCGGCGCTTTTTCCGTTTGTCGTAGCAACAATATCTGGCCAGCGCCTTTTCAAGGGCGGCGGTCTCCTGGTCGCCACCTGCCAGCGAGTG
>JAPLUI010000433.1 GCA_026397725.1 Verrucomicrobiota bacterium
GCGGCCGACCGCTGAGTCACACTGTCAAAGAGCCTGCATCAAGGGGACTAAAAAGCCGATCGGGGATGGTTTTCCTCGATCGACATCCGGTCTCTCGACCGCCCGATTCGTCGTGGCGGCCCGCAAAGCTAGTTCAGCCCCGCCCCGCAGGTCAACAATTTTCGCCATTTTTTTTCACTTATTTTTCGGACTCACGCAACTCGTTGAGTTGCAAATACATGGCATGCGGTTGGCAGCGCCGCGCCACACCGCTTTGGCAAAATCCCGGCGGCCGCCGCAGCCGGACCATGGTCCGGTCCGCCACCGCAATCCGGCCCGCGAGTGGAGCGGTCAAAAGGCCTGAGCGGGCGGCGAGACGAACCGTGCCACCTGGTGAACCCCGCGACTCACCCGGTCTGGCCAAAGCGGCGTGGCGGGCTGCGCCCGTCCCCGCCGCACTCCATGCTTTGGCGGCAGTTCGCAAGCGCTGCCGCGCCGGGCGAAGCGTCCAACAAGTCAGGGCGCGGCAACCGCAGCGGATTGGGTGCCAACCGGCAGGGTGATGGCAACGGCAAAGCCGCCGCCAGCAGGGAGCAACGCGCTGGTGGTGCCACCACAGACCTCGATGGCGCTGCGAACGATGGCAAGACCCAGACCACTGCCACCCGTATCGCGGCTGCGCGAGCGATCAGGCCGGTAAAACGGCTCAAACAGGCGCGGAAGTTCCTCGGGGGCAACGCCGGGGCCGTCATCGGCAATGGTGATAGTGACAGCACTGGGACTCGCGGTGGCGGTGATGGCGACGTTGGCGACAGGACCGGCATGAGTGGCGGAGTTGCGCAGGATATTGGCAATGGCGCGGGCGAGCAATGTCGGATCCGCAGTCACCTGCAGTTGTGGCGGGATCTCAACGGTGAGCTTGAGCTTGGCACCTTCGCGGGCGGCGACTTCGCGCACGAGTTGATCTAACAGAAACGTCTGCGCTTGGGCCGGGCGGTTCTTGGCGCGGGAGAAGGCCAGGATTTCGTTGATGAGGGTGGCGAGTTCGGCGGCTTCGGCTTCGATGGCAGCGAGGTGGACCTGGTCGTTTTCGCCGAGTTTCATTTCGAGAATTCCGAGGCCGGTGCGGAGTCTGGCAAGCGGCGCACAGAGTTCGTGCGCGGCATCTCCGAGAAAGCGTTTTTGGCCGGAGATGAGGTGGTCGAGGCGGGCCGCCATGGCCTGAATGGCCTGCCCGAGGCCACCGAGTTCATCGTTGCTGCGGGGGGGCAGCGACACCTCGAAATGACCGGCCGCAATGCCGTCGGTGGCCAGCGTCAGGCGGTGGAGATAGCGGGTAATGCCGAGAATAAATGGAGTCCAAAAGGCCAGACTCAAGGCCAGCACGCCGAGCCCGCCCCAGAGCCAGGGTTTCAAATCGAAAAACATGCCCGAACCATCCAGGCGAGCGGCACGGATGAGCAGCAGGCGGGGGGGCATGGGTTGCCCATACCGGCCGGGGATGGAGAGGTGGACGCCAGCCCAGTAGCCATTGCCGCCGTTACCACGCAGCAGAAACACGGGGCGCGGGAGCGGCATGCGAGCAGACAATTCGTTGGCGTTCAGAACCTTTCCGGGCGGTTTCTCCAACGGCATCGGGCCACGGGCATCCGGCGGCCCGCGTCCCTCCGGCGGCCTGCGTCCCTCCGGCGGCCCCTCGAACCGACCCAAGGGCGGCCTGCGGGGACCTTGCTGGCCTTGGTCAGGGCCGGGCGGCAGCGTGCTGTTGGCGCGGCGGATCACATTCGCCGGAATCGTTAGAGGAAAGCGCTCCGGAAACTCAGGATCATAGATTGCGGCGGCGACTTGCTTCGCGGTGGCAAGGGGCACCATGGCCTGGTTCCAATCGTCGGGGGCTTGGTCGATCATCGCTTCCTGCACGCTTTCACCAAAGGCACGCAGCCGTTCTCCGGCGGCACCGCTGAGCAGCGAATCCAGTCCAAGCCCGAGCTGCCAGGCGACAAAGCCGGCAAACGCGCCAAGCAGCACCAGCAGGTGCAGCAACAACCAGCCTAACACCTTGACCAGCAGGGACGCGTGAAAGCGTGATTTCATGGCTGGCGAGGAGCGGGGGGGGCGGGTTCATGCAGCGAGTAGCCGATGCCGCGGATGGTGTGGATGAAGCGCGGGGTTTTCGCCTCGTCCCCGAGTTTTTTCCGCAATGATGAAACATGAACGTCGATGGAACGATCAAACACCTCGAAGCGGCGCTCGGAGACTTCCTCGATGAGCCGTTCGCGGGTCTTGACGCGACCCTTAGACTTCAGCAGGGCTGTTAGAATGGCGAATTCCAGGGTGGTCAGATCGAGCGGGACATCCCCCATGATGGCACTATGGGTTTCCTCGCAAACGCGCAATTCCCCGGCAGTGAGTTCGCGCGGCGGCGCGGCGGCGGCGGCTGCCGGGCGGGTCCGCCGGGTAACGGCGCGGAGGCGTGCGAGAAGCTCGCGCGAGGAGAAGGTCTTAGGCAGGTAATCATCGGCCCCGATTTCCAGACCGACGATGCGATCCGCCTCATCGCCGAGCGCGGTGAGCATGAGCACGGGGACATCGGAGGTTTTGCGGAGTTCGCGCAGCACGGCAAAGCCATCCATGCCCGGCATCATGACATCCAGAATCACCGCCTCGTATGGGCTGGCGAGCGCCTCTGCCAGGCCATCCGGGCCGGTATGGCGCAGCTCAACCTCATAGCCGAGCGGGCTGAGATAGTCGCGGATGAGGCCCGCGAGTTTGCGGTCATCATCGACAACGAGAAGGCGGCGATTGCCCTGCAGTTCCATCGGTGAGACAGCCATATCATGCCGGGGCGGATTCGTCCACAGGATTTACCCACACTTAACATTGTTCCCGGTTTCCGCAGCGGTGTCCCACGCGCCAGTCGGGGGTTGGGTTTGGGCCAGGCAACGCCGTCGCTTGCCAGGGGCGAAACCCACCCGCAGCGGGTGCCAGGCACTTCCGTTGCTTGAAAATCGCCCACCGCTCCGGAAACATTCCCGGTTTTCTCAAATATCGGCGCGGATTTTCTTGCTTCGCGGCGAAGCCCCTGCCACGCTCGGCCAGCGCACGCCTGCAAGGAGCAGTTTGGAGCCCGGACTTCCGGCTTGCATCCCCTCTCTTGGCGGTTCGCACACGGGGCGTAGCTCAGCCTGGTAGAGCGCCTGCTTTGGGAGCAGGAAGTCGTCAGTTCGAATCTGGCCGCCCCGACCATTCATAATCAATGGGTTATGAAGAATTTGTTCTAACATCTAAAATTGGCACTCACCTTTCCCTCACCTTTGTTAGAATCTGACCGTGTCCTCAAACCGGATAGACGGGATCTTGCCGCCTTGAGCCCATTTGTAGATGATCGACACGCTAAGATGGAAATATTCGGCAATAACCGCCGCAGTCACGTACTTCCCGGGCGGCGGATTGGCATCATTCTCTACAACTTTCATTTTGATGGCTCTTTCGATCCATCCCGCCCGTGGGGCGCTCCCCCCTTGGCCAGATTGGTGAAGGAGGCAGGGGGGTAGCCGCACGGATTGATACGTGAAACGCATCGTGGCCACCGGATGTCGGAAGCCTTGTTTTTTTGGAATTTGGCCTTGCTCAGTGGACGTTTACGTTTTACTCATTGTCCTGAGTAAATCCAATGAAACGAACCAATCTCTACTCCCAATTGCTTTCCAGGCTGCACGAACCCCGTCGTTTCATCCAGGTTTTGGCAGGTCCCCGGCAAGTGGGGAAAACCACGCTGGTCCGCCAGGTCATGCAAGATTGCGGCCTCCCGGCGCATTACGCCTCGGCCGACGAGCCCAGCCTGCGGGATCAGGCATGGCTCGAACAACAATGGGATCTGGCCCGGATCAAGGCCAGAAGTGCTCCTGCCGGAGCCCTGCTGGTGATCGACGAGGTGCAAAAGGCGGCCCGCTGGCCGGACATTGTCAAGCTGATGTGGGATGCCGACACCCATACCACAACGCCACTCAAGGTGGTCTTGCTGGGTTCCTCTCCGCTGTTGCTCCAGTCCGGGCTCACCGAGAGCTTGGCGGGGCGTTTTGAAACCATCCCCGTCGCCCATTGGTCGTTCGGCGAGATGAAGGAAGCGTTTGGTTGGGATTTGGAAAGGTTCATTTGTTTCGGTGGCTATCCGGGTGCGGCTCCGCTGGCAGACGATCCGGAGCGCTGGCGTCAGTACCTCAACGACTCGCTCATTGAGATCACCCTATCCCGCGACATTCTGTTGCTCAACCGCGTGGACAAACCGGCACTGCTGCGGCGATTGATCCAGCTTGCCTGCGCCTATTCCGGTCACATCCTTGCCTACCAGAAAATGCTCGGCCAACTGGTGGACGCCGGCAACACCGTCACGCTAGCCCATTACCTGCATCTTCTCGAAGGCGCTGGCATGGTCGCAGGCTTGTCGAAATTTTCCAGTGGTCAAATCCGCCAACGCGCCTCCAGCCCAAAGCTGCAGGTGCTCAACACCGCGCTGATGACCGCCCAATCCGGCCGCCATCCGGCCGAATGGCTCATTGATCGCGACGCTTGGGGCCGCTTGGTAGAGTCGGCCGTAGGCGCTCACCTCGTCAACACCGCCATGGGAAGCGGCATCCAAGTGACCTACTGGCGCGAGCGCAATCTCGAGGTGGATTTCGTCCTGCAACGCGGCGACGCCTTGGTGGCCATTGAGGTCAAGAGTGGCGGCCGCAAGGACACCCTGCCCGGTATCGCCGCATTCGACAAAGCGTTCAAACCCACCGCCAAACTTCTGGTTGGTGGCCAGGGCATCCCGATCAGTGAATTCCTGGACGCTCCCGCTGCCCACTGGCTCGCCGAACACCCGCGCCAATAGACTGCCGAGCTTCGTGTTGGCATTACGCACGCTCTGCCCTAGCGTGCGTGCCCCACTTCATGCCTGCTGCCACCGCGCTGCCCATCTGGAAAATCCACGCCGACATCCTGCGCACGCTGCACGCCAGCAAGCGCCTGGTGCTCGTCGCGCCCACCGGCTCGGGCAAGACCACGCAGGTGCCGCAGATGCTGCTGGATGCGGGGATTGCGGGCGAAAAGATGATCGTGGTGTTGCAACCCCGGCGTGTCGCCGCCCGCAGCGTGGCCAGCCGGGTCGCCTGGGAGCGCGGGGGCCAACTTGGCGCGGAGGTCGGCTATCAGATCCGCTTTGACGATCACACCAGCGTCCAGATCTCTTGACATAGGGGGATTTTTCATTTCGTAGGGCGGGCGGGGTGAGGTGAGGACGGCGATTTGAAAAAGCGTATGAAACGGGCGGTTTGAAAAGGGCATGGTGTTAGGGGTCGTCTGCTTCAAGAACTTCAC
>JAPLUI010000102.1 GCA_026397725.1 Verrucomicrobiota bacterium
GTGATCCGTCTGGCACGCTCGTCTAAATGCGGCCAAATCGCTTGAAACTTTTGCATAAGGGCATCGTTTTCTTTCACGGGAAAACACTTAAGAGTTCTTAATCACTTTGTCAAGGTTATTTATTTACACCGCCTTAAAGTCTATATCCTGGCCGGGCAGTCGAACATGCAGGGGAACGTGAACCTATCGACGTTCGATTCGATGGCCGGTGATCCCAGGACGGCACCCATCCTCAAGGACATGCGCGGCGCCGACGGCAAACCGCGCGTATGCCAGAAGGTCTGGATCTCATCCATCGGCTGCGCCGGCGACGATACGACCGAGCAGACGGGCAAAGTGACGGTAGGCTTTGGTCCCTCGAAAGAGCAGTTTGGCCCGGAATTCACGTTTGGCATCCCAAGGGTAACAGTTGTAAAGAAGGAACATGCTTGCAAACCCGGGGGGGCGGGGCCATGGCTGGCCCGATATTGAGACAAGGCCGCCCTTCCGCCCTGCTCTCCGGCCCCGGGGTGTGCTGCGGGGAGTTCGCAGCAAGCCAACGCCGATCTAACACAACTGAAGACGAATCCGCATCATTTCGCGACGGGAAACCTCACGAACCAAACAACCCGCCCCCAAAACCGAACCATGAATACCAACAACCAAGCCAAACTCAGATGGCCCGTCGCCGTCGCCGCAATGTTCGTCGCCGGAGCACTCCACGCCGACCCGGTGATTGACGAACCGTTCGCCCAGCCTGTCGGCACCCGCAACGGCCAGGCCGCCGGAACCTTCAGCACTACCCGGCACAATCCGCTACTCAGCGGTCTGAAATACACCATCAGGACTTCGACGACCTTGGAGTCGGGGTCGTGGATCGAGGATCCCGCCGCCAGCGCAAGCCAGGTGCCCGGCACTCCGAATGCCATTGACTTTGAAACCGTGGCCGTCATTCTTAGCGCCGCACCGGTCAACGGCAAACTGTTCGTACGCGTCCAGGCGACGAAATGAACCGCCCGCCCAATGCACTCTCCGAAAAAACAAACAACAAAACAAACGACAGAACAACCAAGAAAGCAGCACCATATGAGTAGAAGATCAAAAGAATTCGGATTCCTATCCAGCCTCCTTGCCATCCCCGTTGCCGCGCTCATCGCATCGTCCGGCACGGCGCACGCAACCCTCCTTAATAACATTGGAAATGGTGGCGTGGCTGGCGTAAGTGGCTATTATACCAGCCCGGGCAACGCTCAGTACACTGCGGGAGCTGAAGGGTACACCCCCAATGTCAGCGGAAGTTGGAGCGGATTCCTTGACCCTTGGTGGATCGGCATGTATTTCGGCAGTAACACCACGTTCACGCTCACAGCCGATCCGGGCTACACGGTGACGCTGATGGACTTCCAGAACCTCATCTATGGTGGCAACCCCCGCCCAGGCTATACGGTACTCGACCATAACGGCAATGTCATGGCCACCATCGCCCAAGGCGTGCCCAATTGGGCTTTGATGAGTAGCTTCAGTTGGCCCAACCTGACGGATACCCAACTGACGATAGTATTCGCGACTGATGAGACCGACAACGCTGGTATTGGGAATATCAAGTTCTCGCAGCAGGCCCTCCCCCCTGCACTCATCGTGGCCTTCGGTCCCGGCGCCGTCATTAACCAGGATTTGAAAACCATCGCATGGACGGTGCCGTATGGAACTCCCCTTACAACCCTCACGCCGACCATCACGCTGAGCTCCGGGGTCTGTGTTCCGGCCAGTGGCGAATCGCCGGTATTGGACGGGTCCAACCAGGCAACCTACACCGTCACCGACACCTCCGCCGATCCCATCACGGTGAACCCCTATATCTTGACCGTCACGGTTGCGCCGATTGAGACGACCCTGCTTTGGGACGTCGGCAGCGGAGACTGGGATTCAGCCACTTTCAACTGGAAAGGGCAGGCGTCCGGCGTGCTCATGCCTTTCTTCAATGGCGTCAATACGATTTTCGGCAAGACTGCCGGCGGCACGATCACCATCGCGTCCGGCATGGAGCCGCTCACCACCACCGTCAGCGCCACATCCGGCACCTATACCTTCAGCGGCGGACCGCTTGCCGGCACGGGTTCGCTCACCAAGTCCGGTAACGGCAACCTGGCGATCGACATCGCGAACAACTCCTACAGCGGCGGCACCATCATCGACGCCGGCGTGCTGACGATGGGTGACCAGAAGCACGGTGCGCTGGGCACCGGCCCCGTCACCCTCAATGGCGGCCTGCTCTTTCTGGCACGCATCAACGCCGCGAATGCCTTGACCGTCAACGGCGGCAGGATTCACACCGATGGCGGATGGGGCTGCACTTGGGTCGGCCCCGTCACCCTGAATGCCGACCTAAACATCGAGGTCCCGGGTTATGACAGCTTCACCGTCAGCGGCAGCATCAGCGGAGTCGGCGGCATCACCTTGAACGACGGAGACGCGGGTACGGTAGCGCTCCAGGCCGCTAACAGCTACACGGGGCCGACCAGCGTCACGGCCTGCACCCTGCAATGTAACAACATTGACGCCCTGGGCAGCGGCGCGTTGAACATCAGCAGCACCATCGGCTCCAAGGTGAATCTGAACTACACCGGCGAACACAACGTCGCCGCGTTGACCCTCGGCGGGATGCCGCAGGCCAGTGGCACCTACGGCTCCACCGCCTCGGGTGCTGAGCACCAAGATAACACCTACTTTGCCGGCACCGGCAAGGTGAGGGTTCCGGCGAGTTCGTTCTGTAACATGCTCACCTTCAGTTTCGGCGCGCTGGGGGCCGCCACGATCGGCGACACCACGATCACCATGGAGGTGCCGTACGGTACGGACCGGACGAATCTGGCACCCACTTACACGGTTTCCCCCGGCGCCACCGGCTCGCCGCTTTCGGACACCTCCCACAACTTCACCAGCACGCAGAGTTACACGGTCACCGCCGAGGATGGCATCACCGCCAAGACTTACTTCGTGACGGTCACCGAGGCCGTTCTGGCCGATGTCTTCACCTGGGCCAATCCCGCGTCCGGCAACTGGAGCGACAGCTCGAAATGGACCAATGATCTGGCCACCGGCTCCGCGCCGCTCGCCGGAGGCAGAGCGAGCTACACGCTCAATTTCGACACGGCCGGCACCTATACGGCCACCAACAACATGAACGCCGGCTTTGAACTCAACCAGCTCAATTTCCGCTCCACGGTGACCCTTGCCGGCAACGGACTGGCCTTCGTTGCGAACGGTCCGACGTTGCCAACGATCTCCCAGAACAGCGGATCCACAGTGACCATCTCCAACGACGTGGCCCTTGGATCCAACGCGACATTCGGTGGTTCAGGCAATGGGCAGGTGAATCTCTCCGGCTCGCTCACGGGTACCGGCATGCTCACCAAGAACAGCTCGGGAGCGCTGACGCTCGCTGGGGATTTCAACACCTACAGCGGCGGCACCACCATCAATGCCGGCTCGCTCTCTTTGGGCAAATCTGCGAGCGATCTGCTTGGGACGGGTCCAGTGGTCATAAACTCGCCAGCCGCACTCTACTTGAATGGCAACGGCAATCTAACGAACGAGTTCACGTTCAACGGCGCGACGGTGGGCAATGGCAATAGTTTCTCGGCCAATCTGAATGGCCCCGTCACCTTGGCGGCCACCACGGTCTTTGATCTGGGAACTACCGGAAACATGAGCATCGGCGGCAACGTGAGCGGCATTGGGGGCCTGACGAAAATCGGGACCGGAATCGGCCCATTGATCCTTGCCGGCATCAACACCTACACCGGTCCAACCACCGTCGCAGCCGGCACATTGAGATGTGACAACAAAGACGCCCTGGGCAGCGGCGACTTGAGCATCAACACCGGTGGAGCCAAGATGAATCTGAACTACACCGCCACCCGTGACATCGCCTCGTTGACCCTCGGTGGGGTGGCGCAGACAGCCCCCGGCACCTACGGCTCCGTCGCCTCCGGTGCCACCTTCCAAAGCGACACCTACTTTGTCGGCAGCGGCACGGTGAGGTTGGGTGGTCCTTCCGGTTACGCCGGCTGGGCCGACGCCAACGCGCCCGGCCAAACCCCGGGTCAGGACTACGACAATGACGGCGTGCAAAATGGCATCGAATACTTCATGGGCCAGACTGGTTCGTCGTTCACGGCCATGCCCGGTCTGGACGGGACCAACACCATCACCTGGACGAAGGATCCGGCCTACAACGGCACTTGGCAGGTCCAAACCTCGCCCGACCTCGGCACTTGGACGGACGTGGCTGGCACTGACGACACCACCTCGGTTTCCTACACCCTGCCACCCGACATGGGCAAGCTGTTCGTCCGTCTGCTCGTGACGCCGACGCCGTGAGGCGTGCCGGCGAAGAGATCGTAGATGGAAGATAAAGGATAGCGGATCGTAGATGGAAGATGGAAGAAGCGCCGGCGCATCCACGATCCACAATCGCTTCTCACACATATCTTTTCCGGAGTTATTGGTTTTTCTCCGGTCTGGCGGGGTTGCCGGTGCGCATCGGCGGCCCCGCACTTTCTCCGTGCCCGCCCCCGGAGAACCGGGAGTGTCCAGTTCTTTTATAATATGACAACGAGAATTGTAGGCTTGGTGCTGATTGTGTTTGCAGGAGCCGCCCTGGCTGAACCGGAACCACCCGCCGCGGGGCTTCTGCACGTGAAGGGAGGGCGCTACCTCACCGAAGAGGAAGACAATCTGGAGATCCGCTGGTTCATGAACACCGATTTCCGGCTGGCGATCCTGCGCGATTGGCAGAAGGATGAACCCGACAAGGTCATCGACTTCACGCGATATGATTTGCCTGCCCGCGAACCGGCTGACCCCACGGCCGGAAATCCGACCCGGAACTGGAGCCTGATCAACCGGATCAACCAGAAGCACCGTCGCCCGGAAGATGCCCCGGTGGCGCTCAGCACGCTCACCGACGAGGAGCAGGCGTTGATCAGGAAGCATTATCCCGATCTCTTTTAGGATTCAACCTACCTAACAGAAATGAAACAAACCATGAATAACATAGGACAGAGTGTGAAGTGGATCATGATCGCGGGAGTTCTCGGCCTGATGCCGGGGATCGCCAGCCAGGCGGCCGCCAAGCCGCTTGAAGTCTATATCCTGGCCGGGCAATCGAACATGCAGGGGCATGTGAACGTCTCGACCTTCGATTCCATGGCTGGTGACCCCAAGACGGCGCCCATCCTCAAGGAAATGCGCGGTGCCGATGGCAAACCGCGCGTGTGCCAACAGGTCTGGATTTCATCGATCGGCTGCGCCGGTGACGATACGACCGAACAGAAAGGCAAAGTGACAACTGGCTGCGGTGCCTCGCCTGCGGAGATTGGCCCGGAATTCACGTTCGGCATCTTCATGGAGAAGGCGCTGAACGAGCCCATCCTGCTCATCAAGACCTCCTGGGGCGGCAAGGATCTGCACACGGCGTTTCGTTCCCCCGGTGCCGGACCGTATGTGTGGAGCGATTTCGAGTTGGCTCGTCGCAAAGAACGTGGTGATGACATGGCAAAGGAAAGGGCCGACAAGATCAAAGCCACGGGAGTGTACTACCGTCTGATGCTTGACCATGTGCGGAAGGTATTGGCTGACCTCAAGCGGGTGGTGCCTGAGTACGACCCGAAGCAAGGCTACGAGCTGGCAGGCTTCGTCTGGTTCCAGGGGTTCAACGATCTGGTTTCCGACTGGACGTATGACAAGGGCAACCAGCCTGGCGGTTATGACCTTTACAGCGAACTTCTGTGTCACTTCATCCGCGATGTGCGCAAGGATCTGAGCGTGCCGAAGATGCCATTTGTGATTGGAGTCATGGGCATTGGCGGGGTGAAGGAAGACGCGAAACCTGGCACCATGCGGCATCTCCGCATGGCCATGGCCGCGCCAGCGGCGCTTCCCGAGTTCAAGGGCAATGTGGTGGCGGTGCAAACCGCGCCCTATTGGGACGATGATTTGGAAACCCTGCGAACGCGGTTGGAGGCACTCTGGCCGAAGGTGGACGCGATGGCCGCCGAGGAGGTCAAGAAGAATCCGAAAATGACCGGGGAGGAATTCGAGGCGTTCAAACTGAAGGCCCAGGCTGAGCACTTCGCGCCGGACGAATGGAAACGCCTGCAGGCCGGTGCCTCCAACGGAGGCTATCATTATCTCGGTGCCGCGAAGATCATAGCACCGATCGGCAAGGCTTTCTCCGAGGCGATGGTGAAACTCCAGAAAACCGAACGGAAATATCCATGAAACATTCCAAGACATGTGTTGTTAGGTGCTTTATTATCCTTTGTTTGCTCAGCGGATTTGCCGGCACACTCTCCGCGGCGGATCCGGCACCTGTGCCGCCGGATTTCACCCAGGGTGGCAAGAAGGACGACAGCCACGATTGGTTGTTAGGTCCCACCGGGGCGCGTGGCTGGATGTTTTTCCGGCATGAGGATCAGACCGCCACATCACGGCAGATCTTGATTACTGCGGTCGAGACGGGCTCGCCGGCGGATGGCGTTTTGCGTGTCAACGATGTGATTCTGGGCGTAGCCGGCCAACCGTTCGCGGACGATGCCCGCAAGAGTCTTGCCCGGGCCATCACGGTGGCCGAGGAAAAGACCGGCATGCTGCGGTTGACCTGCTGGCGCGAGGGGAAGACCGCCAACGTGGACCTGAAGTTAGCAGTGCTGGGCGCCTACAGCGACACCGCGCCCTATGGCTGCCCGAAGTCCAAGGCGATCTTCGAGCAAGGCTGCCGGTTCATTGCGAAGCAGGGACTGAAAAACGTCGCCATCTCGATGGATTTCAACGCGCTGGCATTGCTGGCCAGCGGCAATAAGGAATATCTTCCCATGCTGGCCGACTATGCCAAGAAAGTCGCGGCATCAATGCGCCAGGGCATGGGGTGCTGGGACCAAGCGTATGGGAACCTGTTTTTGGCCGAGTATGTCCTGGCCACTGCCGACAAGCCGATGCTGTCGGAACTCAAACGCACCACCATGGAAGCGGTGAATGCCCAGTGCATGAACGGGATGTGGGGGCATAATCCTCCGCTGCCTGACGGCCATTCGGAAGGTTATGGCGGTATGAACCAGGTCGGGCTGCCAATGACCATCTCGCTGGTGCTGGCGCGGAAGGCAGGCGTGACCGATCCCGCGGTGGGTAAGGCCATCGACAAATCGATCCGCTTGCTGCGCTGGTTTGTCAACAAGGGCGCCATTCCCTATGGTGATCACGCGCCATGGCCTTCCCATGAGGACAACGGGAAATGTTCCAGTGCGGCGGTGTTGTTCGACCTGTTAGGAGATCGCGAGGCGGCGGCATTCTTCTCCTGGATGGCCGTGGCGGCTTATGACGAGCGTGAACATGGGCATTGCGGCAATCTCTGGAACATGCTGTGGGCGCTGCCCGGCGCATCCCGCAGTGGTCCCTTGGCCACCGGCGCCTATCTGAAGGAACAAAGCTGGTATTATGAACTGGCCAGAAACTGGAAAGGCGGCCTCGTCTATCAGCCGATAGAAAAAGGTGACGAGAACAATAACTATACGGATTGGGACCTGACCGGGGCCTACCTCCTGTCCTATGGGCTGCCGCTCAAGAGCCTGTATGTGATGGGGAAGAAGCCGTCCGTTGCGCCATCGCTGAAAGCCGATGAGGTCAGTGAGGTCATCGCTGCCGGGCGTGACTGCTATCCCGTGGGGGACAACAACGGCTACTATAAGCGCACGACCGACGAGCTGCTGGCCGGCCTGTCAAGCTGGTCGCCAGCGATGCGGAAACGCTCGGCCGAAGCTTTGGGCAAGCGCGAGGGGGATTTTCTGCCGACGCTACAGAAGATGCTGGCCGGTTCCGACTGTTACGGCCGCTACGGCGCGTGTGAAGCGCTGGGCTGCCTGGGAGCGCGTGCCGACGCGGTCGCGCCACAGTTGCGAGCCCTGCTGAAGGATCCCGACCCGTGGGTGGAAAGCCTGGCGTGCAATGCCATTGCGCATCTCGGTCCCGATGCGCGCAAAGCCAGCGAGACCGATTTGCTGATGCTGGCGGCGCGCAAGAATCCGGCCGATCCCCGTAAGATGGCACACCGCGCCGTCGCCAACGCGCTGTTCGAGCCGTTCCCCGGCACCCGCACGCCGACGGTCCTGAACAATTCGCTTGATGGGGTTGACCGGCGATTGCTTTACCCCGCCATGTGTTCCCTTTTGCAGAACGACGACAGTGTCCCACGCGGGGCATTGGGGCCCTATCTGTCGAAATTGACCGACCGGGATCTCGCGGTCATGTTACCTGCCGTTGTCAAGGCGGTTGAAATCATGTCGCCCAGCGACGAGATGTGGGGCGACGACATTCGCATAGCCGGCCTGGATCTGCTCTCGAGCCGGCACATCCGTGAGGGCATGGATCTGTGTGTGTCGACCCTCGAGTGGCGATGGGGACTTCAGTGGGAAAAGCGGATGGAATATCTCATGCGCTACGGTTCCCACGCGAAGATTGTCCTGCCAAAGTTGCGGGCAAAACGCCCGGATAAATGGCCGGAGGGGGCGGTGAAATTTGACAAGTACATCACCGACATCGAAGCTGAAACGGATACGCCGAAGCTGATAAGTCTGAAGGACTTCATCGCAAAAGCCTCCGCGTCCACGGATGCCTCGAACCACCCGAAAAAAGGAACACCATGACAAACAGAAAACACAGTCTGAAGTTGTTAAAGATCGCAGGCGTTCTCGGCCTGCTGGCCGGGAGCGGCAGCCAGGCGGCGGCCAAGCCGCTCAAAGTCTTCATCCTGGCCGGTCAATCCAACATGGAGGGACATGCTGCGGTCAGCACCTTTGACCATATCGGCATGGACCCCAAGACCGCACCCCTGCTCAAGGACCTGCGCAATGCCGACGGCACACCACGCGTCTGCCCCGAGGTCGATATCGCTTTTTTCACATCCAAGGGCGGCTCGGGCAACACTCCGACTCCGGTCGTCAAACAGGGCAAGCTAACGACAGACTTCGGCGCTCAGGGGCGCGCCCCGCAAATCGGCCCCGAATTCACCTTCGGCATCTACATTGAAAAGCAGCTCAACGAGCCGGTCCTGCTGATCAAGACCGCCTGGGGTGGCAAGAGTCTGAACACTGATTTCAGGTCGCCGAGTGCCGGCCCCTTCCAGTGGAATGAGCAGACGGCTGACAAGGTCAGTGCGGAAGCCAAGGAGAAGAAGAAGGCCGCAACCGGCCGGTTCTACCGGGAGATGATTGAGGATGTCAAAAAGGTGCTGGAAGACCCTGCCAAGGTGAGTCCCGCGTATGACAACAACGAGGGATGCGAACTGGCCGGCTTCGTCTGGTTCCAGGGGTTCAATGACTACGTTGCCAGCGAGGTTTATCCTAACCGGAACAAACCCGGCGGCTACGACCTATACAGTAAGCTCCTGTGTCACTTCATCCGTGACGTACGCAAGGATCTCAACGCACCGAAACTGCCGTTTGTCATTGGCGTGTTGGGAATCGACGGCCCCGTCACCGAGGAATCCGAAGCCAAGAAGCCGGAGCGCACCCGGGGCATCCTGCCGAACTTCCGCAAAGCGATGGCCGCTCCCGCCTCAATGCCCGAATTCAAGGGCAATGTCGCGGCCGTGCTGACTGAGAAATACTGGGATGCCCAACTCGGCGAATTGGCTGCCAGATCGGAACAAGTGAAGAGCCTGTCCAAGAAGTTGGCGAAAGAGGGCAAACTCAGCGCCGAAGCACAAACCGCGGCGGTTGATAAATTCAGCGCGGATCTATTCACGCCCAATAAGCGGGAGATTCTCGAGAAGGGCAAATCCAACCAGGCCTACCACTACCTGGGTTCCTCCAAGATCATGGCGCAGATTGGCAAGGCCTTCGCCGATGCCATGGTGGAATTGATGAATCAGCCGGGCAAGACCGGGGCGGATACGAAACCCCACTAATCCATCGTAGAATTCGATAACAATTCGACCATGAAAATCCAAGCCGGGACGCGGATCGCGAAAATATGGATATCGACAAGCTGATATTGGGCGGATGGGAGAACCTGGCAGGTGCCGATGTCATGATGCAACCAGGCGCATATCGTCCTGCCGCGGAATTGCAGAAGGACTGGCACGGCAGCAGGGTCTTGACCGACGTGCCTGACTTGAAGTTTCCCGGCGACTGCGGCGCGTTTGTGACGTTCAAGACTACTGCGGGCGAAATCGTGGAAGTCCGCACTGGTATCTCACTGGTCAGCGTCGATGACGCGCGGCTGAATGTGGAGCAGGAACTGGCCAAACCGATCGGATGGGATTTCGACGCCGTGGTGCAAAACCAGCGGCGCGTGTGGAATGACATCTTTGATCGCGTGGAAATCCAGACCGCCGACGCCCGCGAAAGGACGCGCTTTTACAGCAACATGTACCGCGCGTTATCGGGACGCAGCACGTGGAGTGACGTCAGCGGCAAATGGACAGACCCATTTGGCCGCGTGCAGCAACTGACCGATACCGACGCGGTGATGCTGGGTTGCGATGCGCTGTGGACAACGTTTTGGAACATGAACCAGGTGATGAATCTGATGGCGCCCGAATGGTCGGTGCGCTGGACGGAGTCCCAATTACAACTGTACGACAAGTGCGGCTGGCTCGCAAAAGGACCGGCAGGCTTGAAATGAATTATACACCATGAAACATTCCAAGAAACACGTGATGAGGGTCGTTAGCGCCCATTGTTTGCTCATCGGATGCGCCGGTTCATTGCATGCCGCCACGCAAACCATCGAAAACAAGGTGCTCTCGGTCGTGTTTGACGATGCATCCGGGGTATTCACCGTCACCGGGAAAACCACAGGGAAGA
>JAPLUI010000023.1 GCA_026397725.1 Verrucomicrobiota bacterium
CCGTGTAATCTGCGTAATCCCGTAATCCGTGGTGGTTTTGGGCCGTCATACCCCAACGCTTGTCGGAAGGAAGAGTGCCATGTCATTTTCCGGCATTGTCGGTCAATTCCGCGTCAATTCAAAGCTGAGGTCAGGAAGTCCGCGGTTCATCGTCGCCGGGCATACCCAGATCATTTTCCAGACGCTCAGCGAAGCGCTGGACCGCGCCGGCCTGAGCCTGGAATATGATTATCACCCCGGGCTCTGGAACTTGCGTCTGCCGGTCATCGTCATGCCCGAATTCGTGGACGGCGAGACCGTCGGCGGCCCGGCTACGGAGAGCTGGATCCTGCGCGGCAGGTGGCACGCATCAGAGACGAAAGCTGGACTCGCCGGGCGGGCAAGAAGTGGGTCAGGGACCGGCGATCGTGGCCGGGCGATCCGGGCGGAAGCGGTAATCGGGCCAGAGCGGGCAATTGAGGTCGATCCAGGCCTTAAGTGCGCGTTGTTCATTGGGCTCGAGGGTGACTTCTTGGTGCGACTTGCGCGCGAGCACTTCGAACATGCGGCTTTGCAGGGTGCCGAAGCTGAGCGGCTCGGCCTTGAAATGCCGCGACCCGTACGTCCAATCGAAGTAGTGGACCCAGCCGCCGGCGATCAGCGCCCGGTAGGAGGCGGGCACGCGCTGGGCGTCGAGCTGGCCGCGCAGGTCGGTGCGGCCGGCCAGGGTGCCGTCGTGGCAGCTCACGCATTTGGCATCGAGCACCGGTTGCACGACGCGCTGGTAATCAAAGGGGACCGCGCCCCACGGCGGTGGCTCGAGCGGCACCACGGGCGGCGCTGCCAGCGACAAAGCAGGCAGCGGCGCCTGGCGCCGGTCGTCGTGACAGCCGATGCAGCCGCGGCGTTCGCCGGGCTGGAGCTGGACCACGCTGCGCATCCGCTGCAATTCGTTGAAGTCTTTATCTAGCAGATGAAAATATAACACCGCGCCAGCCGGAGCGGTGAAATTCGCCGCGCCGTCGGCGGCGATGGGAACGGTGCCGAGCACGGCCTTGGCGGCATAGCTCGGCCAACCGGCTTGTTCGGTGATGGTCAGGATGCCGTCGTTTCCCGGAGCGGCGGTGCCGGCCCGGAACGAATGCGGCTGCAGGGCATTGGCAGTGCGGGTGGCGTAACTGTGCGGCGGGCCGGCCACCTGGTGGACGGGCGTCGCATAGAAATCCTGGAACGACGGGTGCGTGCTGCGGAACTCGCCGCAGGTCAACTGCTCGAGCAGCGGAGCCACTTCCTTGGAGACTTGCAGGTATTTCACCTGGCCGCGGGCGATGCCGGGGCCCAATCCTTGATAGACATCCTGGACGGTGAACTGGCCGAGTCCCTGCCGCGCGAGATCCGGGTCGGACGTTTCCGGCAGCACCGGCGGACATGGGCGCTGGCGCAGCAGCGACGGGCGCTTGCTGCTGATCGCCGGGTCCAGATAGAGCAACTCGCGGTTGCCGAAACGGTCGATGATATAGATCCCCCAGTGCGAGCGCGGGCCGGGGCTGTGGCTGACCAGGAAGTGATCGCGCGAGATCGGTTCGGGATCGCGGAAAGTCTCTTGGTGCAAGCGTCCCATCTGGTATTGCGGGCAGGTGTCCGGCGTGATGTTGGTGATCGCCTCGGTGTCATACGGACTGCGCGAGCGGTCTATCAGCGCGATCGGCCCTTGGTGGTCGCCGTGCGACATGAGGGTGCAAACGAGCTCGTTGCTGTCCGGCACTTCGCGGCCATGACCGTAGCCGTAGGGGGTGTCGTTGCCGAAAACCAGTTCGGGATGCGTGCCATCGGGGCGGATCGACCACAGCGTGTGGCCGAAGTCGGCACCCTTGTCCTGATATTCCGACCGGGTCCATAAGATGCGGCCGTCGCGCATCATGTTGGGGTTCCACTCGCTCACGTTGGCGAAGGACAGGCGGCGCAGGTTGGAGCCGTCGGGTTGCATCCGATAGAGCACATACGCCTGCGGTTCCCAGCAGACAAAGCGCGATTTGCAGCGCGTGGACATGAAGCCCAGGCCACCGTCGGGTAGCGGGACCGGGTCGAAATCATGGAACGGTCCGGTCGTGAGTTGCCGCGGGTTGCCGCCGTCCACATCCATCGCCATGAGATGCCAATACGATTGCCAGCCGGCAATTTCCGGTTGGTTCGGGCGATAGGCGAAATAGAGAGTGCGTGCGTCGGCGGTGGCGACCGGGTCGCGCACGATGCCGGCGCTACCGTCAAAGAGCGTTTCCACCTCGGCGCGTGCCGGATCCAGGCGGCCATCGGCATCGCGCGGGACATGCAGCACACACACGCCACCGCCGGGCGCGAAGATCCCATCCATGTGTTCGCTGTAATTGTGCGACGGTTCGAACGGGTGGCGTTTGGCAAACAACACCTGTGCCACCGGCGCCAGCCGCGGATCACGGAAAAACAAGCGCCGCTTGGCCTGCCGCGCGGCGAGATAGAGCGCGTCCGTGTCCGCCGGCCCGGCAACCGTGGCAGCGCGACTGCGCAACGCGGCGCATTCGGCGCGCTCCGCCGTGGTGTCGAGGCCTTGGGCGCCGAGGCGGACCGCCATTTCATCTAACTGAACGAGCACCCGTTCGAGCGGAGTGAGCCGGGCGAGGCGGCCCCAATAGGGGGCTCCGCCGGGCTCGGTCGGGCGGTCGCGAAGCAGCGGCGAGAGGTAATCCTGGGCATCGAGCCGGCTCCAAGTATCGCGTTCGCGGAAGAAGGCATAGTTGACGACGCCCTGCCAGGTCGGCTCGGGCAGGGCGGATGCGGGCAACGTGAGACGCTCCGCCGGCCGCGCCGCTAGCCGCGCCGCTTGGGGCTGCCGCGCCGCCGTCTGCCAGGTGGTACCGTCGAGCGAGAGGCGGACTTCGACATCGCGCGCTTGGCGGTCGGTGAAGGCGCCGGTGCGGTCGCGGGTAAACCCGACCCGTGCGACCCGCGTGGCTTTCGGCAGTTCGATCTCCGCCCATTCCTCGCCGGGGGTGGCCGCAATCCAGCTATGGTCGTTGCCATACAGGCCGTCGTTCAAGTGCGCGATCGCATGAATCGGATGCCCGGCGATCACGGAAGACGCGTGGGCAATCGCACCGCGGGTGGCCAAGGCGAGGTTTTCATCGCCCGCGGGACCGAAGACTTCCAACTCGTCGAGCCCGACGGCCCCGTCGGCGCTGCGGATGACGAGCCGCACAAAGCGCGCTTCCTGCTCTGGAACCTGGATGATTGCCTGCCTCGCCAGATCAGGGGCGGCGAACGCGGCCCGCACGGTCTCCGCCACGGGCACGCGTGGTCCGGCCATAGCCGCACCTAACAGGCCAAGCGTTCCTGCGAGGAGGACGCTTGCCAGGAAATTGTTTTTCGGGTTGGGGAGCATCAGTCTGGGTTCTTGTGGTTCAATGAGCTGTGACTTTTTCATGGTGTTGTGTCGTTAGGAGTTTGTTGACTCAGTCTGGGATCTGGTGGTTCAATGAGCTGTGACGCTTAGCCATCAATGGGGTTCTTCAGGGGTCAGGCGCAGCAGGGTGAAGGAGTTTGGCTTGAAGCCATAGGAGAACTCAGCAGCGGCACCGTCGCAAGCAAATTCCAACGGTAGCACCGCATCCGGAAAATCCAGCGTGTTTTCCGTCGTCGGATCGTCGTGGCTCAAGGTCGTGATTTTGGCGTGACGGCCGATGGTGGGCAGGCCTTGGCAGCGGAGGGTCGCCGTGCGCGGCGTGGCGGTGCGGTTGACGACACGCACCAGCAAGTCGCCGGTCTTGCGCTCAAGACCAGCCAGCGCGAACAAGCCGGCGTCTTGCGGTGGCGCGGGCGGATCGATGCGCGTTTGCAGGATCTCGTCGGGCCGGTTCCAGGCGAGCATCTTCTGCACATAGTAGGAAGTGCGGGGAGCCGCGTGCGTGCTGTCAAAGCCGATCATGTTCACCGGCCACTGGATGTCGTTCGCATGGAAGAAGAGCGGCGCGAAGGAAGACATTCCAACCACATCGCTGTTGCGTTCGAGCCCGAGACGATAGGCGGCTTCCGCCAGCGCGGCCAGCAAGGTGCCTTCGCCCACGCCGGCATTGCAGGCGAATTCGCCCACGTAAACCTGCGGACCGCGCCGGTCGGCGGCGTCATATGGGTCATAGGCCTCAAACATCATCGTGTTGTTGTTGCGCCGGTGGCGACCAGCACAATACTGTCGAACGCCGCACTCCCTTCATAGCTTAGGATCCACAATTTCAACCCGCCGGATGGCATCGTGCCACGGGGGAGTTCCAAGGCAGGTGTTGTCGCGCAGTCGACGTATAATTTGAGGTTTGGGCCTGATGCCTCAACTCTATAATGATGATATTTGCCTGCACCAACCCCCACACACGGTTTCCCGCAAAAATACAATGGGCCGCCGCACACATTCAGCTCATAGCCTCCGATATTTACCCCATAATACGGTGGTGCACTCGGATTTCCCGCCGACACCTGCTTCATGTCCAATTCCAAGGTGAAGTCATTGGGCACCGTCACATTGTCCCTGGTCAATCCCGTCACTTCATTCTGATTGTTATTGCCGATGGCCGCCTTGCAATACCCTCCCCCATTGGTCCATGATGAGTGCGCGGTATTCGCGGCAGTCCAGCCTTGAAGGTCCGTATTGGAGAAGCTTTCACTAATCAGCGTGGATCCGCCTGGTGGCGGCAATGGCGGTGGCGGCGGCCCTTTGGAAAATCGCAGCATGGTGGAGAATCTATCATAACCAGCGTCATACCTGGCCTTGAAAGCCTTCCAATCCGCGGCCGCATACGGAAATGCTATCAGATTCCACGCGTGCTCGGCAAAGGCCGGTCCCACGGTCAGGAACGGATCCATATAATACGCGGTGGGCCAATCCCAGGAACTCAACATGCTGCCCTGAACATGCTTCCCGGCGGCAGGCGTGTCAATATAGTCCGGGGTGCCAACCTCGCCTGAAAAATAGTGGTGGTTGAAAGTCTCAAAGACCGCTTGCGGCGAATAACTGACCGTGCCGCTCAACATATACAGCGGCCTCCAGGTGATATTCACGCAATTCCACCCGTTATCCACGTATGGCCTCATGCCGGGATCGTATTTATTGGAGTATGGAACCTGAACCACGTCACCCTTGCATTGGTTCAAGGTGGTGTCACCCGGGTTCATGCCCCCAAAGAACCAGGATTTGGTCGCGGGGCAGGCGCTTTTGACATATCCGACCTGCAGGAGCGCCTCCGCCGCACTCATTCCGCCCTCACCGTTGACCGGTCCCAGATGGATGCCCTTGACCTTGCCATCATCATACCCCTGCTTATATAGATCGATTTCGCGTTTGATGATTTCCTTCACGAAGTTATGGAACCTTTTCTCATCATACGCCGGGAACGCGCCAAGTCCGTCTATCTGGTTTATATACTGGTTTACAGCGGATTGAGTATCAGGATATTGCCACTGGAGCCCGCAATTCGGGATCATGTCGACGCCATGGTCCTTGGCATAGACGACGATCTCGGTCATGTCGCTTTTGGTAAACACCTGAAATCCCGGATCACCCGTGGGTATTGAGTCCAGACACATGGCCGCGGATTGCACTCCCGACATGTGCAGCGTCAGGGTGTTGAGTTTGAGCAGGCGCATCAGCCGGATTTCGTCCTTGATGTCCTGCATGCTCCACCCCTGTTTGACCTCGATTTGATAACCTCTGATCGGTTTGTCAGGCTTGTCGATGACGGTCATGTTGGCCACCTTGGCGCCAGCGCGGCTGATCGCCTGGAGCAAGGTGGCGGTGCCCGGCCACGCACCTTTCTTGTCCTGCACTGCAATGGTCACTTTGCCATCGACGGTCATTTTGTAACCTTCCGAGCCGGCCATGGGGGAATCAATCTTCAAGAGGATGTCGCCCTTGCCGGCCGCGCCGCCCGGCACCACGGCCAGATCAAGTCCTTGGATGATATTGATATCAGCCTTGAGGGTTTCCGCAACGTTCCTGAGGGTCGGATGCGCATAGTGGATTTTGCTGCCGCCGGTTAGGGTCGTGTCTCCCGCGCCCATGGTCAATGATTTGACCGAAGGGATGAAATCCGGGGTCACGGGCGCCGCGCAAACGGCCAGTGGCGCCTGCACATTGAGCAACAAGGCCAGCATGAGCCCCTGTTTGGCGGGAACCAGGCGGGTGATGAATGGCCGGCGCGAGGCGTCGGAGTGTGAGTCAAGGGGAGTGGGATTGGTTTTCACGGGAAAGTTTCACAGGCATCCCACAGGATGGCCTAACTTGGTGAGAGAAAACGGGCTGGTGTTGGATTGGAATCCCTGCCACCAGGCAGGGTGAAATAAACAAAAAAACACCAACCCGCGCCAATGTGATTGCTTGTGCGGTTGTTTGGGCGATCAGTTTTCCGTGCCTTCCACCCGGAAGAACTTCCGCGCCGCGTCGATGGGGATGGTCGCCTTGTAGCGATCATAATCCGTGGGTGCGCCGGTTTGATCGTCGAGTTCCGGCACGATGGTGCTGGTGCTCCACTCGCCTGCGGCCATGGTGGTGCTTTCCTTAAGCAGATAGGCGGCGCCGGCCTCACGTTGCAGCCAATGCAGGACGAGATTCCCGCCGGCCGTTTCGCTCGTCACCAACGTGCCATTGCCGGCGATCGGCGAGGTGCCGAAGAGGAACTCCTGGAGGTTGGTGAAGCCATCGCCATCCGGGTCGGCATTCCG
This sequence comes from Verrucomicrobiota bacterium, assembly GCA_026397725.1. Lineage (GTDB taxonomy): Bacteria > Verrucomicrobiota > Verrucomicrobiia > Verrucomicrobiales > Akkermansiaceae > Luteolibacter. Next base: position 6,721 of record JAPLUI010000023.1, read on the forward strand.
GTCGGCGGCCGCACCGCTGAGGTTGTACCCGTCAGGGCCGGCCCATGCATCGTAGCCGGCCATGATGGCAGGGGCAAAGGCCTGGATTTCATTCAGGTCTTGAGCACCCTGAACCCCAGTAGTGGACGGGGCGTCCATGTGGAACCAGAGGCTCTTGGTGCCGACGGGGGCATTGACGGTTATGTCATAGTAAAACAGCCACAAAGGATCATCGTTCGCGCCGACGCTCGTCCAGCCAGTCGGCAACACCCCGGTGGTGACAGCCAGAGGCAGCGCGTGATCGCCCAGGTCCGTTTCATAGTTGGCGGGGTCAAGTTGGCCCCCGGCTGTCAAATCGGTCGTGGAGGACTTGAAGGAGTATCCGGACATACCGCGTATGTGGCGCCACCACTCTGCACCCGCCACCCGTGGTGCTCCCGGTGTGAAGGGGTCGGACCAAACCCGGATCGTGACGATGGCACTACCAGATAAGCCGGTGATGGCTTGGGCGTTATCGGATTTCCAAGCCGTGTTGCCGCTCCCGAGATGCGAGTAGTCCCCATAGCCGTTGACGACTTTCCAGATGCCGCCATCTTGAAAGCCGCAGTTAGAGGCAATTGGCTTCCCCTGAAGCAAGTTCAAGGGATTGCTGACGTCCATGCTACCAGCGCTGCTGACGCCGGACAGAGTCGTCAGCGAAATCACCAGCACCGATGCCAGCCAGGAAATCCAATTCCTTGGAAACTTCACTGCTCGGAATTCTCTTTTCAGGGTCTGGGCTGAGGTAGTCGCTTTATTCATGGTTGTTTTCTTTCGATTGTTGACATTCATTCGCCGCTTGGCAATCCGACCGGCTTGGTACGGATGACCCGACAGCGGGAATGTCGTGCTTGGTTAATGCCAAACCCATTTCTGAACGGAAAGCACCAAATTGGGCTTCGGGATTGTCTATAAACAGGACAAAATTTCCGCCGCTTCGTTGCCGATGAACAAAAGCGTGGTGGCCGGCGGATGGGCGGCCGCCCCGAGCGGGGGTTCGAGATAGATGCCGAACCCGGAGAGGGCTGGAGACGCCGAGGCATGGGTCAAGCGGAGACGGACCTTGTCACTGGTGAGCGGCTGGCCGCGCCAGAGCCGGCGGGCGCCAATACCGGTGCTCACCGCGAATTCCTGCCACTGGTCATGCTGCCAGGAGTCGAGCGCCCAGGAGTCGATGCGCTGGCCAAGCAGGGCCGGTTCACGCAGGCTGATCACGCTGAATTCAGATGGTATTTCCCCGCACTGGGCGCGGAAGAATCCTGCCCATGAAAGGACAACCGACCGCCACACACAGCCAGCCCATAGCCTCCGGCATTGATCCCATAAACCGGCGGACTGCTTGGATTCGCCGCTGACATCTGCTTCATATCCAAATCCAGGGTAAAGTCATTTGGCACCGTGACTGGATTTCACTGTGCGGAATCATGTCGACGCCATGGTCCTTGGCATAGACGACGAGCTCGGTCATGTCAGCTTTGGCGAACACCTGAAATTGCCGGGCACCAAGCGGTGCGTCCATGCACATGGCAACCGCTTGCACTCCTGACATGTGCAGCATCAGGGTGTTGAGCTTCAGCAGGTGCATCAGGCGGATTGAGTCCTTGAGGTCCTGCATGCTCCAGCCCTGCTTGACCTCGATTTGGTAGCCTCTGATCGGCTTGTCCGCTTTGTCGATGACGGTCATGTTGGCCACCTTGGCGCCATCGCGCCTGATCGCCTGGAGCAAGGTGGCGGTGCCCGGCCACGCGCCTTTCTTGTCCTGCGCTTCAATGGTTACTTTGCCATCGACGGTCATTTGGTAACCTTCCGGTCCGGCAATGTTGGGATCCATCTTCAAGAGAATGTCCCCCTTGCCGGCCGCGCCGCCTGGCACCACGGCCAGATCAAGTCCTTGCGTGATATTGAGATCAGCCTTCAGGGTTCCCGCAACGTTCTTGAGGGTTGGATGCGCATAGTAAATTTTGCTGTTCTTGGTCAGGGCCGTGTCTCCCGCACCCAGGGTCAATGATTTGACGGAAGGAATGAAATTCGGGGTCACCGGTGCCGCGCAAACGGCCATGGGCGTCTGCACATTGAGCAACAACGCCAGCATGAGCCACTTGTTGCCAGGAATCTGCTTTCCCGGCGACTGGCGTTGCATGAGCCGGTGGCCGGACCGGAGGGCGGGAACAGGGCGGGTGATGCATGGCCGGCGCGAGGCGTCGGGGTGTGAGTCAAGGGGCGTGGGTTTGGTTTTCATGGAAAAGTTGGTAGAGTGCGAGCATGGCTATCCGAACCGTTTTGGCGGCCGGCCGCGGTGTGGGTATGCCAGAAGGTGCCGGCATTGCCATCGATGGCGAAGCCGGCCAGGCCGCTGCCTTCACCCTCATTGCTAGTGTCGGTTAGTTTCCAGTCATGCTTGGGGAGGCCGGTTTCGATGGGTCGCATTTCCGATTCCTGGAAGCTGGATTCGGGTTCGAGATAGACGGCGAACCCGGAGAGGGCGGGAGAGGCGGAGGCGTTGACCAGACGGAGCCGGAGCTTTTCGCTGGTGACCGGTCGGCCGCGCCATAGCCGCCGCGCGCCGATGCCCGTGCCGGCGGCGAATTCCCGCCACTGGCCATACTTCCAGGCGTCGAGCGCCCAGTGGTCGATGCGATGGCCGAGTTGGATCGGTTCACGCAGGCTGACGACGCTGAACTCGGTGGGCTTGCCGAAATCGAGGACGAGCTCGGCATCCTTGATCCCGTCGTCCGTCGCCCAGTAGGTTTGGAACTTGGCTTTGTCATTGAGGGCATGGGCGGCGGCATAGGCATTGGCATTGCCGCGGACATTGGAGGCGGTGGCCTTGGCGCCCTGCGTCAGGTTGGTCTTGAAGATGGCATGGATCCGGTCACCAAAGCCCTTGAGCGCGGCGCTGTCAGGATCATCGATCAGTCCGCGCCGGTCGGGGGCGATCCCGATGTCCATGGCACTGTTGCGGCCGACGGACGTGAAGTAACGCTCGACGAGCTGGGAGGACGATTTGGTCTGGCGGCCGGGATGCCAGAAC
>JAPLUI010000012.1 GCA_026397725.1 Verrucomicrobiota bacterium
CGATCTGGATGGCGACGGCCTGAGCAACTTCCAGGAATACGCCTTCGGCCTCAATCCCACCAGCGGCACCTCGGTCAATCCGGTCACCGATACCAGCGCGTTGCACAGCGCGGGCCAGTTCAGCTATACCCGGACCGTCGGCACCGGCCTGACCTACACGGTGTGGACCTCCACCGACCTGGCGGATTGGGGAGTCGCGCCCGCCGCAGCGACCCAGGTGCCGCAGGTTCCGGCAGTGGACGGCGTCGAGACCGTGGACGTGACGCTCACCGGCTATGCGCCCCAGTCCGGCGGCAAGCTCTTCGTGCGGGTGCAGGCGCAGTGAGGAATGGTAGCGGCGGTCTGCGACTACTTTTCCCCTGCGGGAAGAGTCGCTGATCGAAGATCGTGGATAGAAGATAGAAGATAGACGATAGACGATAGAAGAAGAGACGAGTCATCCACGATCCACTATCCACGCAACCACTTTCCGGAGTTGATGGATTCCCTACGGAATGGCGGGGTCGCCGATTGGAGGCCGGCGGCCCCGCTACGGTGGCTTTGGACTGCGGCGGGAACCGCCGCTTTGAGGGGCGGGGTGACTTCACGCAGCCACGCCAGTCATCCCAACAAACCGGCAGCCATGCACCTCGATGGTGGTGGCGCGCTTAGATCCGCAAGCCACCGTCCCTCCCCACAGCGGTGAAGCTTGCTTCACCGCAGTCCAAAGTGCCTATCCGCGTTCTCCCACCCGATCACCCCGTGAATCAACCATATCTATCCACTCGGAATCCCTATGAAAACACCGCTTGTTACTAGTCCGAACGTCTCTTCCTTTCTCGCTGCCGCTATTGCCGCGCTGTGCGCCACGCCTGCCGCCCGGGCGACTGATCTCAACGTGCCGAGCAACAGCCCCATGACCTTGGCCGCCGACAACTATACCTACGGCACGGTGTGGCTTGGAAACAACGGAGCAAGCACGCTCAACATTGAGGACGGCGTCACTCTTTCATGCACCACGTTCTATTTGATGAACGGCAATGGCCAGTTCAGCTATACCCGGCGTGATCCGTCCCTGACCCATCTCACCTACACGGTCGAGTATAGCACGGATCTATCAGCATGGCATCCGGCCACCCTGTCCGAACCCGAGTCCGTCGGCCCGCCTGACAGCAACGGCGTCGAAACCGTCACCGTCAAGGTGAGCAACGCAGCGCTCGACGGCAAACTTTTCGTGAGGGTCAAAGCCCTGTAGCGGCGGTCTGCGACCGCCGCTGATCGAGTATAGAAGATCGAGGATAGTAGATAGTAGATCGAAGATGGAAAAGCATCATTTGCGATCCGCAATCCGCAATCCACTATCCACTATCCACTATCCACCATCCACCATCCACAATCCACGCAACCCCTTTCCGGAGTTTTTGGTTTTCCTCCGGAATTCCGCGGGGCCGCCGGTGCGTAACGGCGGCCCTGCGACTTTGCCTATCGATATCATCTCGCTAAATTCCGTCACTCGCTCGCGATTTTCCATCGTCACCTGCAAGAATGAACGCCCGCCAACCCGTATGGTTCAATCATTGACCGGCGACCCGGTCGCCCTCACCCACAAAAACATCTGGACCACATGGCCTTATCCATACTCTCACAGCAAACATGAAACACACGACCATCAGATCCTTCGCGGCCGTCGCCCTGCTGACAGGATGTAACGCCAATGCGGCAACTGCCGCCGGATCTCCAGCGGGCTCGTCCATGATCACCATGGACTGCGCCAAGTATCTGGCGCCGATTGACCTGCACTTCACCAAGCCGACCCAGCCGATCGAGGGCATTCCGTTGGGCAACGGCAAGATGGGATCACTGGTCTGGATCGACGGCTCGGGTTCCAAGTTGCAGTTTAATTTCGGTCGGCCGGATGTTTTCTATCGGGGCAGTGCCACCTCCGATTGGGGCAACAAGAGCCATACCGACGGCAACTCCAAGATCGGCAATGTCGATATCGGTTTTCAAGGCAGCCCCTTTGCCAGCACCTGCAATCAGGACCTGTATGCCTATGACGGTTACGAGAGTATCCAGGGCGCTGACGTCAGCGTGCGCATCGTCCCGTGGCGGGACCACGACGTGTTTGCCATCGAAATCACCGACAACCGAACCGCGCCCTCCGCCATCACCGTGGACCTTTCCAGGCTGCTGGCGACGATTGTGAACGACCGGTATAGCAATGCGGCGGTGCAAGCACAGCAGGATAACATGCTCGTGCTCAAGCAGGTCTTCAGCTCCAAGTGCGATACCGGGATGGCGGTCAACGATGTCTATTGCTCGTCGGCGTGTGTCGTTGCCGTGAAAGGACGCACCGCAACCGCAACGGACAAACAATTGACCATCGCTGCCGGCAAGGGGACGTTCACCATCTATGTGGGCAGCGCGGCATCGATGACGCCCAAGGACGATGTGGTGGCGCTGGCAAACGCGGAGGTGAAAGCAGCCATGGCCACCACCTTCAATGCGATCTTTGATTCCACCACGGCCCAATGGCATGACTTCTGGCGGAAATCATTTATCTATCTGCCAGCCACGCACGAGCGGCCATTCGACGAAAGCTACGACCAGCACTGGCTCTATTATCTTTACGGCATGAACACCTGCAACCGGGGCAAGTATCCGATCCATGCCAACGGCGGCATTTTCAATGTGCAGGATGGCTGGCAGTATTGGGGTTCGCAGTACTGGTGGTTTAACAGTTCCCGCCAGACGCTGACCCCGGTCTTTGAGCAGGCGAACCACCCGGAGCTGGCCGATCCCTATTTCAGCATGCTCAGCCGGCAATTCCCGCGGATCAATCAGGGTGCCATCCAGCAGTTCGGTTGCGGCAAGGATGCCATCTGGATCCAGGAGACCTTTGCGTTCGATGGACCGGAGGTTTTGCCGGAAAAAGACCGGCCGAATGCCAAGACGCGCAGCGATTGGGAATCGCGCTGGGGTGGCGCCGGCCCCAGTCTTCTCTATAACACGGCCGAGGCGGCGCAGTGGTATTGGGAGCGCTATGAGTATACCGGAGATATGGCGTGGTTGAAAGCCCGGGCCTATCCGATGCTCAAAGGTGCCGCCGAATTGTACCGCACGTACCCTGGAACGAAGTTGGAAGCCGACGGCAAATACCATGTCAACAACACCTCTTGGGCGGAAACCTACCGGGACAACGTCCGCGACGGCATCAATGACCTGGCCTCCATTCGCGCGATCTTCTCAGTCGCGATTCAAGCCGCGGGATTGCTCAAGGTCGATGCCGAGTTGGCGAAGCAGTGGCAGGAGATGCTCGACAAGTTGGCACCCTATCCGACGAACGCGACCCCGCAGGCCATGGGCGTGCTGCAACAGGCCGGCGAACCGGTGTTCGCGATCGGGGTCGGCGGTGGCAATTCCGTGGGCTCGGACCACGACCCGCGCCTGATGCTGGTCAACGTCTTCGACCTGGTGAATACCGAATCCAAACTAACCAAGCCCGACGAATGGCAGATGGCGATGAACACGCTGGCCGGTCTGAGGCAGGCCAAATGGATTGCGCTGAACAAGAACGAAGGCGCGAACGGCGGCGGAGCGTCGCCGCTGGCGAGGTTCTGTGGCGAAGCGGCGAGGCTCGGCAGCACCGAGTGGGTGAAGAAATGTTTTAGTTACCAGCAATCCTATTGGAAGACGTGTAGGGATGCCCCCACCCGCTGGATCAACCGCATCCGCGAATACAACCCGGAAGGCGGCTTCGCCCTCGACTGGCAACAGGAGGCCACGTTCAGCGAGGGGATGGGCCAAGCCTTGCTCCAATCCGGCGCGGCGGCTCCTGGCGGCACGCCGATCATTCGCGTCTTTCCCGCCTGGCCCAAGGACATGGACGCCAGCTTCACCCTGCGCGCCAAGGGTGATTTTCTGGTTACCTCCATGATGAAAGCCGGCAAGGTGGATTTCATCGAAGTGACCTCACAACGCGGCGGGCCGTGCACGATTCGCAATTATTGCGGCAAACAAGGCGTTGATCTCTATCGGAATAACAAGAAGAGCGAAACCCTAGCAAACGAGCTGCTGACCTTCGCCACCAAGCCGGGCGAAAACATCGTCATCGTCAAGAGCAGCACCAAGCCGGCCGACTTCCGCGTGACTTTGCCATCGCAGAACCCTTGAAACCAAGATGAGCACACTCATGCGCGGCCCTGTAGCGGCGGTCTATGACCGCCGATGCCAAAGTGCGGCCGATGACGATTTTTCACCATCCGGTGGGACTCCTCATTTGCCAGCGACGCTCATAGAGCGCCGCTACAATGCTCCCATGCGCGGTCCTGTAGCGGCGGTCTATGACCGCCGATGCCCAAGTGCGGCCGATGACGATTCTTCACCATCCGGTGGGACTCCTCATTTGCCAGCGACGCTCATAGAGCGCCGCTACAATGCTCCCATGCGCGGACTTGTAGCGGCGGTCTATGACCGCCGATGCCCCAGTGCGGCC